>CAZWAX010000001.1:0-70795 GCA_964631985.1 uncultured Polyangiaceae bacterium
GTGCGCCAGCTGCCACATCTTCGGTGACTTCGACAGCCTGGCCTGGGACCTCGGCGATCCCGACGGCACGGTGCTGACCAATCCGGGACCGTTCAGCGTCGGCCCCTTCATCGATCCTGATTTCCACCCGATGAAGGGTCCCATGACCACCCAGAGCCTTCGCGGCATGGCGAATCACGGCCCGATGCATTGGCGCGGCGACCGCACCGGCGGCAACGAAGCACCGACCTCCCAGCCGAACAACGGCGCCTTCAACGAGGTCGCCGCCTTCAAGAAATTCAATCCCGCCTTCGAGGGCCTGATCGGCCGCAGCGAAGAGCTCACCGCGACGGAGATGCAGCAGTTCACCGACTTCATCCTGCAGGTGACCTATCCGCCGAACCCGATCCGCCACCTCGACAATTCGCTCACGCCAGCACAAACGGCGGGCCGCAACATGTGGTTCGGGGGGATCTCCGACACGGTCTTCAACTGTGACGGCTGCCACACCTTGAACCCGACCGCCAACGCGGGCACCAACACTCCCTTCCCCGGATTCTTCGGCGGCGACGGCCGTTCGAGCTTCGAGGGCGAGACCCAGATCTTCAAGGTTCCGCACGTCCGCAACGCGTACCAGAAGGTCGGCATGTTCGGCCTCGGCGTCCCGGCGGGCGGCGGTGCCGGGTTTACGGGCAATCAAGTCCGCGGCTTCGGCTTCCTCCACGACGGCGCGGTCGACACGCTCTTCCGCTTCCACAGCGCGGCGCTCTTCAACCAGAGCCCGACCAACCCCGGCGGCTTCGCCAACGACACCATGCGGCGCAACATGGACGCGTTCATGATGGCCTTCGACTCGAACCTGGCGCCGATCGTCGGCCAGCAGATCACGCGCACCGGCACCAACGGGGCGACCGTCGATCCGCGCATCGACCTCCTCGAGCAACGCGCCGACGCCGGCGAGTGCGATCTCGTCGCCAAAGGCACGATGGCCGGTGCCCTGCATGGCAGCCTCTACGCCGGCCTCGGCCAGTACCTCCCCGACCGCAGCGGTGCGCTCGCGGTCAGCAGCGCGACGCTCCGCGCCCGCGCGGCGACGGCCGGGCAAGAGGTCACGTTCACGTGCGTCCCGCCGGGATCCGGCGTTCGCATCGGGCTCGATCAGGACGGCGACGGCGCCGCCGACGGCGACGAGCGCGACGGGGGCACCGATCCGGCGAATCCCGCGAGCATCCCGCTCAATGCGCCCCCTCTCTGCAACACCAGCACCGCGGTCGTCTTCAAGCGTGCCACGTTGACCGACAAGCGCGGCGTCCTCTCGCTGTCGAGCGAGATTCCGTTCGAGGTCTACAACCAGGAGAACGTGACCATTATCGTCGCCGACACCGACGGCGTGATCACCAGCGCGGGCGTGGCCGGCACGGAGGTCGAAACCAAAGGCTCGGCGTATCGCTACCGCGCGCCGCGCGGCGCGATCGGCATCAAGAACATCATGCTGCGCGAGAAGCCGAGCGGCATCTTCAAGGTCACGCTGAAGACGATCGGGGCCTGGGCGATCGGGGCCGCCAATCAGCCGCCGGCGTCGACGCAGATCACGCTCAACATCGGGGGCCAGTGCCTCCGGGGGAACGCGACCAAGGTCCACTGAGGGTCGAGGCACGGTGGGGCGGCGCGACGACGCACCGCTCCGCCCTGCCCCTGCTACGGCAGCAGCACCACCTTGCCGACGTTTTCGCGCGCTTGCATGAAGGCGTGCGCCGCGGCCGCCTCGGCGAGCGGAAAGGTCTTGGCGACGGTCGGCCGCACCTGGCCGTCGCGCGCGTAGTCGAGAACCTTGAGCAGGTAGCCGCGCAACCGCTCCATTTCGTCCCACAGGTGTCCGAGGTTGAAGCCAAGGACGCCGTGGTTGTCGTTCATGAGACGGACGAAGCCGAAGCGCGGCATGCGGGCGAGCTGCCAGAGTGCCGGCAGAATGCGCCGGGAGGTCGAGGGCGCCATCGACGACACGCCGTAGGCGACCAGCCGGCCGAGCGGCGCCAGCGCCCGGTAGCTCTGGCGCAGGTTCTCGCCCCCGATCGGGTCGAGGATGACGTCGGCACCCTTCCCGCCGGTCACGCGCTTCGTCTCCGCCACGAAATCCTGCGTGCGATAGTCGATGGTGTGCGTCACCCCCGCCGCGCGGAGCGCCGCGTGTTTCGTGGCCGACGCGGTGCCGATGATCTCGGCACCATAGATGCGGCAGAGCTGGACCGCGGCGAGCCCGACGCCGCCGCCGGCGCCGTGGATGAGCACGCGATCGCCGCGCCGGACGTTCCCGAGCACCTCGAGCATGAGGATGGCGGTGAGATAGTTCACCGGGATCGCGGCGCCCTCCTCGACCCTCATCCCGGCCGGCAGGGGCACCACGTACGCTTGCGGCACGACGACGAGGTCGGCGTAGCCCTTGAAGCGCGTCGGCGCGATCACCCGGTCGGCGGCGGCGACGCCGCTGACGCCGGCGCCCACCTCGTCGATCGTGCCCGCCACCTCGTAGCCGACGACGCACGGCAGCTTCGGCGCGTCCGGATAGAGCCCCATGCGCGCCATGACGTCGGCGAAGTTCACCCCCGAGGCGGCGACACGAATCCGCACCTCGCCCGGTCCGGGGTGGGGGTCCGGCGTCTCGCGCAGCTCGAGCACCTCCGGCGGTCCGATACGGGGAATCCAGACTGATCGCATGGTCACCTCCCGTGCGTGCGCGACGGCATGGCGCGTTCCTAGTCGAGCCCCTCGACATTGGAAAGCCGCGCAACTCTCCGTCTTGACTAGCGGACCGGGCGTGGGGGATCTTCTCCCGATGGTGAAACGCATACCCCTTCGACGATCGTCGACGTCTCGCATGATCGGCTTCGCGGCCGTGGCCGCCCTGCTCGGAGCGCTCGCCGGCCCCGTGCAGGCCCAGGTGTTCAAGGTCTGCGGCGACGTCGACGACAACGACGTCGTCTCGGTCACCGACGGCGTGCAGGTGCTGCGCGCGGCCGCCGGGCTCACCAGCGACTGCACCGACGCGATCTGCGACGTCGACGTCAGCGGTGCCATCACGGTCACCGACGGCGTCACCATCCTCCGCAAGGCGGCCGGGCTCTCGATCAAGGAGAACTGCATCCCCGACGACGGCCGGATCAACCAGCAAGTCGCGTATCTCCTCCAGTTCAGCCAGCCACTCGTCTCCGCCGTGCTGCCGACGATCATCCTCCGACGGAACGAGACGATCGACAACTCCTTCGAGTGCGACAACGGCGAGGACGGCCTGTACGAGGTCACCTTTCTCGACGGGCAACAAGACAGCTCGTTCTCCGACTGCTTCGTCGACAACGCCGTGATCAACGGCGACGTCGAGAACGCCAACGACGACCCGATCCTGGCGATCGAGCTCGGTGACGCGCGCAACGACGATACGATCGGCTTCGAAGGGACCAACGGTGGCGCCCTCCTCGGCGTGAACATCGAAGGCGGCATCAAATACAGCGGGCGGCTGGACGGGTTACCGTCCTTCGAGCGCTTCGACACCAGCGACTTCCTGTTGGTCGTGAGCAACCTGCAGGTCGCCGCGACCGGCTATCCCCTCGGCGGCTCGATCTCCTACGAGTTCACCGAGGACTCCGCCGTGCCCGACATCCGCCGCGTCCGCGTCTTCTTCGACGGCTCGAATCTGGCGCGCGTCGAGGTGACGTTCACCGACGGGGGTTTCAGCTACTACAAGTTCGAGCTGCAGTTCCTCAATTTCACCTAGAAGCGAAACGTCGATCCGTCGCCGGCTACGTCACGACGCGTGGCTGCGATTGGCGCTCATGAGGCGGTCGAGCTCGCGGGCGAAGGCCGGGCGCGTGAGCACGCGCGCGTACCAGGCCTGGAGGCCCGGATGCGCCTCGGTGAGACCCTGGCCGAGGCTGGTCGCAAACGTGATGGTCATGAAGTAGCCGATGTCGGCGACGCTGACGTCGCCGCAGAGGAACGCCTGCTCGCCGAGCTGACGCCCCAACCGGTCGTAGTGTCCGGCGATCGCGTCCTTGGCGTTGGCAACCACCGTCTCGTCGCGGCCGGCGCCGTCCGGCTTGTAGAAGACCTCGCGGATCAGGTCCCAGACCGGGGGAAACAGGATCTCGTCCGCCGCCGCTTCCAGCACACGACAGCGGGCCCGCGCCGCTGGGTCGCGCGGATAGAGCGCGGGCGCGGGGTGCCGATCCTCGAGATACTCGAAGATGATGGTCGAGTCGTAGATCGCGAGCTCGCCGTCGACCAGCACCGGCACTTGGCGCTTCGGGTTCAGCTCGACCACTTTCGGATGCTTCGGCTCGTAGCCGGCGCGCGAGAACGGCACCGAGACGAGCTCGTACTCGACGCCCTTCTCGTCGAGCGCAATGCGGACCTTGCCGGTGAAGAGACTCATCGGACCGGAGTAGAGGATCATCTCATTTGCCCCCCGAGAGCTTGTAGGTGACGACCGCGCGGGCGACCGCCGTCGCATCGGCACCGCCGATCGCGACCTCGCAGATCGAGATCGACTTGCCGCGTTGGATCACCTCGGCCGTCGCGATCAGGTCCTGACCACGGCCGGCGTTCAGGTAGTTGATGGTGAGCCCGATGGTGGTGCCGCGCGCGCTCGGATCGACCGTCGGGCTCGCCCAGCAGGCCGCCGTCGCCGCGACGTCCACGAGCCCGGCGATGGCGCCGCCGTGCACCATGTCGGCGATCGTCACGAGGGTCTCGCGATACGGCAGCCGGAGCCGCACCCGATCGACTTCGATCTGCTCCGAGACGATGCCCAGGTGCCGCGCATACGGCGACCCGACGATGAACCCTTCGACCAGACTCCGAGCCTGCTCCATCGTTCCTCCTCTCGAACGCTACGATGCCTCTCTAGCCTGAGCAGCGCATTGGTGCTTGTAGTAGTCCACTTTTTGTCACCCCGGTAAGGCCACTCGGAGGGCACCATCCATGTGGATCCGACTCGACGGCGACGGTCCGCTCTTCCGCCAGCTCTACCGTGCGCTCCGCGGCGGCATCCTCGACGGGATCGTGCCGCCGGGCTCGCGCCTGCCGGCGACGCGCGCGCTCGCGACCGAGCTCGGCCTCTCCCGCACGACGGTGCTGCTGGCGTACGAGCAGCTGGCCGCCGAAGGCTACCTCGACGGTCGGCGGGGCTCGGGGAGCTTCGTGCAGGCGGTCGCGACGCCGGCGACGCCGAGCCGGACCCCGACCGACCTCGGGCCGGCGGCGCCGGCCGTCCCCCGCTTGTCCGCCTTCGGCACCTTCCTCACCGACCGCCGCTCGCGACCGATCTTCAGCTCGTACGTGAGCGGACGCCCCCGCCTGCCCTACGACTTCCGCTACGGCGCGCCCGGCATGCACGACTTCCCGGTGCAGATCTGGCAGCGCAGTCTCGGCAGACGGGCGCGCCGGGCGTCGGCCGCCTACTACGACTACGGTCACCCACAGGGCTCGCCGGCGCTCCGCGCCGCGCTCGCCGGCTACCTGCTCCGTGGCCGCGGTGTCCGCTGCGAACCCGATCAGCTCCTGATCGTGAGCGGCTCGCAGCAGGGGCTCGACCTCGCCGCCCGTCTCTTGCTCCGTCCGGGCGACACCGCCGTCGTGGAGGAGCCGGGCTACGAAGGGGCGCGCCGGGCGCTCCTCGCCGCCGGCGCGCGCCTCGCGTTGATCCCGACCGATGCCGACGGGCTCGACGTCGACGCCCTCGCTCGCGACGGCCGCCATGCCCGTCTCGCCCACGTCACGCCGTCGCACCAGTATCCGCTCGGAGGGGTCATGCCCTATCCCCGGCGTGTCGCACTGCTCGCGTGGGCGGCGCGGACCGGTGCCTATCTGCTCGAGGACGACTACGACGGCGAGTATCGGTTCGGTGGCCGGCCCCTCGACGCGCTGAAGGCACTCGACGACGGGGAGCGCGTCGTCTACCTCGGCACCCTCTCGAAGGTGATGTTTCCCGCGCTCCGCATCGGCTACCTGGTGTTGCCGCGCGCGCTGGTCGAGCCGTTCGCGCGGGCCAAGCTGCTCGCCGACGGCGGCAGCGCCTTCCTCGAGCAGGAGGCGCTCGCCGACTTCATCGCGAGCGGCGCCTTCGAGCGCCACATCCGGCGCTCACGCACCTGGAACGGCGAGCGCCGCGCCGCGCTCTTGCGGGCCCTCGACGATCACTTCGGCGACCGCGTGGAGGTCGCGGGCGCGAACGCCGGCCTGCACGTCGTCGCGTGGCTGCGCGGCCTGGCGCCCCGTCATGCCCGCGACCTCGTCCCCCGTGCCGCGGCCCTCGGTGTCGGGGTCTATCCGGTGACCCCGTACTACGAGGCGCCACCGCCGCGGCTCGGCCTCCTGCTCGGCTACGGCGCGCTGCAGGCGCGCGCGATCGCGACCGGCATCGCGCGGCTCGCCGAGGCGGTGAAACAGACGCGACGCTGACGGCTTTCACATCGTCGCGGTCTCTGACAGAGCTTCACATGAGGAGATCATGCATGCCCGAGCCCATGAACATCGAAACCGTCCGCGCCCTCGCAAAGAAGTACCGCAACTGGGGACGCTGGGGCGCCACCGACGAGCTCGGGACGGTGAACTTCATCACGCCCGCCAAGATCGCGGCCGCAGCGCGGCTGGTCCGTCAGGGCAAGGTGCTCTCCCTCGCCATTCCGTTCGACGCCAACGGTCCGCAGAGCGGGTTCGGGGGGCGCGTGAATCCCCTCCACCACATGCTGCAGGACGGCGGGGACATCACCAATGGTGCGCAGGACTTCATCCCGGGCCTCCGCTACTGCGACGACGCGATCACCATGCCGCTCCAGTGCGCGACCCAGTGGGACGCGCTCTCCCACATCTATTTCGACGGCAAGATGTACAACGACCGCGGTCCCGAGCAGGTGACGTCGAACGGCGCCCGCAGCAACGCCATCACGGTGTTGAAGGACAAGATCGTGAGCCGCGGCGTCCTGCTCGACATCCCACGCCTCAAGAACAAGCCCTGGCTCGAGCCCGGCGAGGCCATCTACCCCGGCGACCTCGACGGGGCCGCGGCCACCGCCAAGGTTCGCATCGAGAGCGGCGACATCGTCCTCATCCGAACGGGCCAGATGCGCCAGGTGCGCGAGCGTGGCGGCTGGGGCGACTACGCGGGGGGTCCGGCGCCGGGCCTCAGCCTGACGTGCGCCGAGTGGCTCGCGACCCACGAGATCGCCGGCTACGCGACCGACACGTGGGGCACCGAGGTCATCCCGAATGAGACCCCCGACGTGTTCCAACCGCTCCACTGCGTCGCCATCGTCAACATGGGCATGCTGGTCGGCGAGATCTTCACGCTCGAGGCGCTCGCGGACGATTGCGCCGCCGACGGCGTGTACGAGTTCCTGTTCGTGGCGCCGCCGCTGCCGATCACGGGGGCCGTGGGCTCGCCGATCAATCCGCAGGCGGTCAAGTGACCGCCTACGGAGGGCGCGGATGCCGCAGCGAACTGACCACGACCTGAGCACCCGGATAGGGTCTCAGTTTGCCAAAGGCGCGCGGGAATCAAACTGAGACACGATCACCACCCGGCGTCACTGGCCAACCGGCGGCCGACGTGAGAAAGAGAGGGGCTGCATGTTCTCCTCTCGCGCCGCCACTCGAGGCATCGAGGTTTCCGTCCAGTCGAGCTACGTAGCGGACCAATCCGAGCCCGAGCAGCACCAGTGGTTCTTCGCCTACCGGGTGCGCATCCACAATGGCGGCGAGGAGACCGTGCAGCTGATGACCCGCCACTGGATCATCACCGACGCCAACGGCAAGACCGAGGAGGTGCGGGGTCCGGGCGTCGTCGGCAAACAACCGACGCTCGAGCCCGGTCAGTCCTTCGAATACACCTCGGCCTGCCCGCTCGGGACCGCGTTCGGCACCATGCACGGCACCTACCAGATGCAGGTGCGGGGCGGCGCCGAGTTCGACGCCGAGATCGCCCCCTTCACGCTCGCCGCACCCAACGCCGTGCAATAGCGGCAGATTGCTGAAAAAGGCCGATCTGCTTCGTTGCTCTGCTACGGGCAGACGGTGAGGCTGGTGATCCAGTCTTCGATGGCGGTGCTGCCGGTCGGGTCGGGGAGAAGGGTGGCGAGGGGCGGCATCTGATCCTGTCCGCGGAGCGTCGCGCGGAGCCAGAGGATCGACGCGTCGGCGTGACCGGGCTTCACGATGCGGGCATCGGCGACGCCGAGATCGCCGGCTTGTGGGAGGGCGTCGCAGAGACCGGTCGCACCCAATGGCGTCTCGGCCCGCAGGTCGATCGCCGTCGGCGCGGTACCGCCGGGATGATGACAATGCGCGCAATTCGCGTGCAGGGAGCTGCGGGCGCGGTCGGCGAGCGCGGCGCCGGTATCGGCCGGGTCGGCGAGACGCGGGAGGCTCGCGGGGCGCGCCGGCAGACAGTCCTCGAAGAGCCCGACGTGCTCGAAGGCCCGGAGCTGGTTGTCGCTCACGCCGTCGTAGTCGTGGCTGCGGTTCAACTGTGCCGTCTGTAGCCCCAGCGCACCGCCGGTCGCCGCGGTGTGACAGCGGACGCAATCACCGCGGCTCGGGAAATAGTGGGTGTGGGCGATCGGCGTGCCCGGCTGCTGCGGATCGGTCACCGCGAAGGTCGCGGTCGTCGCGGCATCGAGGAGATGGGCCTCGGTCTGGGCGTCGTTCCACACGTACGTGTACCCTTCCCACCCGTCGGTTCGGCGCACGAGGAAACGGGTCTCGAGCGCGCGGGTCGAAGCGGGATTACCGCGCTCGAGCTCGAGGCCGAACTCCTTCACGAGAATCGTGCCTTCCGGAAACTCCCAACTGCCCGCGGTCGCGTAGCCGATCGTCCCGGTCGCGGGGAGCGCGAGGAAGCGGCGCTTCCCGGCCCCGTCGGACCAGAGCGGCGACTGGACGTCGTACGGCACGAGACCCGGTGCCGGCGCCCGTGTCGAGAGATCGGCGAAGCAGCCGGTGGCCGAGAGGGTGCGCGGAAATTCGCCGGGGGACGCGCCGCTCGGACGCCGCAGACGGTGCAGCGTCCCGCCGATCACGTTGGTGATGAAGATCTCGCCGTCGCGATCCTCGCCGAAGCTCGAGATGCCGGTGAACCCCGACGCCAGGGGCTGCACGACCGCGCTCGTCCCATCCCATCGCAGCGCCGAGAGCCGCCCGTTGCAGTAGTCGCCGTAGACATAGGCACCGTACAGCTCCGGCAGCGCGCTGCCCCGGTAGACGACCCCGCCGGTGACGGAGCACGCGCCGTCGGTATGCGGATACGCCACGAGCGGCGCCGTCAACGTGCCGTCGTCACAGGCCATGGACGGGTTGTGGCAGGCGTCGCCTTCCTTCCTGCGCCACCCGTAGTTGGCACCGCGCTCGATGAGATCGATCTCTTCCCAACTTCCTTGTCCGACGTCGCCCGCCCACAGCGCGTGCGTCAGGCGATCGAAGCTCATTCGCCACGGATTGCGGAGCCCGCGCGCCCAGATCTCGCCGCGTGCGCCCGGCGTGCCGATGAAGGGATTGTCCTCCGGGATGGCGTAGGCCAGGCCGGGGTCCGATCGGTCCACGTCGAGGCGCAGGATCTTCCCGAGCAGCACCGACAGATTCTGAGCGCGATTCCCGGGATCGCCGCCGCTTCCGCCGTCGCCGAGCGAGACGTAGAGCAGACCGTCCGGTCCGAAGGCGAGCTGGCCGCCGTTGTGGTTGTCGTAGGGCTTCTCGATCTCGAGCAGGACCGTCACGCTGGAAGGATCGGCGACGTCGGGATCGGCACTCACGCGATAACGGGCAATCACGGACCGCTGTGGCCCGGCCGCCGAGTAGAAGACGTAGAAGTAGCCGTTGGTCGCGAAGTCGGGATGGAAGGCCAGGCCGAGCAGCCCCTCCTCGCCGCCGTAGTTGCTCTCCGGGTCGAGGTCGAGAAACGTCGTCGCGTCGGTGGTGCCCTCGTCGTTCGCGAAGACGCGGATGCGGCCGGTCTGCTCGACGACGAAGAGACGGTTCCCGCCGTCGGGGGCGTACGTCACTTGCACCGGGGCGCTGAACGTCAGGGCGGGAAAGGCGCGCGTCACCTGCAGGCTCGGAAACTGGTCGGGGGTTCCGTCGAAGCGGCAGGTCGTGTTGACGGGCCGGGTGGCGAGCCCGTACGGCGCCGCATCGCCGTCGCAGGCCCCGCTCGAGGTCGCGAACGGCGACGGCGTGAAGGTCGGCCCGGGCGGCGGAGTCGCCGTCCCCGTGCCGGTTCGCGTCGGCGTTGGGGTCCGGGTCGCGGTCCGCGTGGCGGTTGGGGTAGCGGTCGCGCCGGGCAACGGCGTCGCCGTGCTGGTGCGCGTCGACGACGGGCTCGCGGTCGGCGAGGCCGTCGTGCTCGGCGTGAGGCTCGCCGTCGGAACGGGCGTCGGCGTTCGCGTGGGCACCGGCACGTAGCCGGGACAGAACACCGGCAGGCGCGCGCGCCCGATCCGCGCGAGCAGCGCGTCGGCGCGCGGGTAGACGAAGGCCATCGTCTCGGCCACCTCGCACCCGGCCGTGCGGGTCACGCAGGCTCGCCAATCGCCGACGTCGTTGAGCGGACCGATCCCGAGCTCGGCACACGCCGAGGCGAGGGCGGCGGCGTTGGCGCCTTCCGCGACCGCGAGTGAGGCGAAGGGCACTTTCGGTTCCTGGCACGCGTCGTCGACGACCGCGGTCGCAGGATCGACCGCTGGGACTTTCGTGAACGCGGCGTCACAGGCGGCGGAGGCGCGCGTCCAGCACGCCTCCTCGCCGTTCTCGGGACGGCCGCACGCGAAGAGGGCGCCGAGGCACTTCCCGTAGGCCGAGCGCCAGACGGTCAGGTCACGCTCGCCGGCCCGCAACATCGCGGTCGCGCACGGGGCGGCCTGCCGGCCGTCGTTCCCGCTGACGATCACTGCCCGCGGCTCGTCGTACGCGGGCAGACAGGAAATACCCGTGAGCGACGAGAGCGCGCCGGCGGCATGGAGCAGGGCCGCCGTCCGCGGCACCGACGCGCCCATCGCCTGGGCTCCGGCACAGACCTCCGCGTCCGCCAGACACGTGATGGCCTGGTCGATGCCATCCACGACGTGCGGGACCCTAGGGCATCGCCCGAGCACATCGCCGAATCCGATGCCCCCCGCCGCGAGCAGGCTCGCCCCGTCGCAATGCTTGCGAATACTCTTCCGCAGACCCGCCAGAAGCGTGGCCTGCTTGTGATAGGTCTGCGCGCACGTGGTCGTCGAGCGGAGCGCGCACTTGGCGTCGTCCGGGCGACCCATGAGACATCGCACCAAGCTCCCGACGCATTTGGCCGCGTCGCGATGGCGCGCCGACGCATAGCGCCCGACCGCGGACGCCACGGTCTTCTGACAGCGCAACGTGGCGGCGACCTGCGGGTCCTGGACGGTCCGCGCTTCCACGGTGGCCGCGCACAGCGCCACCACGAGCGAACCCACCGCGGCGACGCGATGCCAGCGCGCGCACTCCCGGTCGCGAGGAACACGCGCAGGGAGCGGCGCCGAAGCACCTGAACGTACGTCAGGAGGAAAACCGGTGGCCACGTCCATTCGGTAGCGGTGCGAGCTTCGGTGGGGCGGGCCCGAGAGCCCGTCTGTGCTACCGAAAAACCGTCGCGGAAGTCAATTCACGGACGCTATGGCGCCTGCCGTGCGCACTGAAGTGCACGGCCCGAGCGCGACGTGGCGACGCGCTCGGGCCGCTCGGATCTCAGGGGTTGCAGGCCACCTTCAACGAGTCGACGTCCGACCGACCCGTCGTGTCCTCGGTGCGGAGGCGAATCGTCTTCCGAGTGAGACGATCGTTGCGGATGGGAATCGAGAGGTAGGCCGTCATGCAACGATCCTGCGTGGCGATCGCCGTGGTATACTGGACGATATTGACGTGCGGCCCCAGCACTTGATGGGCGCCCTGCGCCTGCAGCACGGCCATCAGATCGCGCCCCATCTCGGCGTCGACGTCGTTCCGGCTGTCGGGACGCGGGCTCTTGATGGTCACGGTCTTCACGTCCGAGGGGAAGCAGGCGCTGCCCTGGAGGCGTGGGTCGTTGTTGTTGATACAGATCAGGACGTGCGCCACGCACGCGCCGTTGGTCTCCCCGTCGAAGTCGGAACCGCCACCGTCGTTGATGACGAAACTGTTCTGCTTGAGCGACTTCGGCCCGATCGGGGCATCGACGAAGAACTCGGTAACGCAATCGGTGGTCACGCTCCCACCGCCCGGGGCACAACGACCCGGCGCGTTCTCGGTGCACCTGGGGAGCGCCGGAAAGGTCTCGCGCGAGGCCGCGTTGGCGACCACGTCGGCCGTGTAGAGGTAGGTGTCGTGGTAGCCGTTGCCCAGCCACAGATCGACCTGGTCGCCGAAATGCGGCCGACCGACGACGCCGTCCTGCCCGCCCGGGATCACGTTCTTCGCGACGATCGCGCCGCTCGCCATCTCAACCACGCTTCGACGGTTGGCGCCGCTGCCGAACGACAGGCCCGTCGCCGAGGTCGGACGAAGACCGTAGTTGGCGACGTCGACCGTGAAGCGCGCGCCGTCGGACGGCATGCCCGGCGGGAAGCCGACCGCCGGTTGCGGGGGAATGCTGTAGGCGCCGCCGCCGTTGATCAGCGTACCGTTCAGGTCGCCGTCGATGAAGCTGTTGAAGATGACGTAGTGGACCTTGCCCCAGAGGTAGTCGTCGACGTCGGTGGAGTTGGTGAACGCCGGCGCGAATCCGGCGCCCGCGAGCAGGGTGAGCGCGTCCTGCAGGCTCTTCACGAGGATGATGTCACGCTCCTCCTCGGCCGAGAGCGCGACCCCAGTGTCGTCGAAGAAGTTGATGCCCGAGGCGCCGACGCCCGTGAACGGCATGCGGGTGAGTAGCCGGATCAGGCCGCGGATGCCCTCGGTGGTGCCCTGGCGATAATCGATCCCGGCGGCCGCGAGCGTGGGATCGAAGGTGCGGTTCATGAGCCGCCCGACCGCGACGTTGTAGAGCGTGGTCGCGACGCTATCGACGAGCTCTTGTGCCGTCGGCACGCCGGGATCGCCGGGCGTGTCGAACCCGGCGGGCGTGTTGCCCGTCCAGGCAGCAAGGCGGTTCCGCGCGTCGACGACGGTGGCGTTCAGGAGGCTCGAGAGCTCGACCGGCGCTCCGCCCATGCCGGCGTTGTCGACGGCGTCGATGAAGTACCCGACGAGCCGGCGACCTTCGAGCTGATTCACGTCGGCCTGCATGCGCTCCATGTCGGCCATCGAGATCGTCCCGTCTCCAGCCGGCGTTCCCGGCGGCGTCGGGATCAGGTTCAGCTCGCTCTTGATCAGCTCGGTGATGCGGGCGGCCCGGAACTCGTCGTACCCGGGGCTGAGATACGGTCCGGTGCCGGCGAGCGCCTCGTTCAGGACGTCGTTGTCGGCGGTGTTGCCGATGGGATCGTTGTTGGCGTTCACCCACCAGCCGGCGGGCGGGTTCTCGACCTGCGGGATCTGCGCGTCCGGGACGATCTCGTAGGGGACCGCCTGGGTCGCGGGCTGCGGGCCGCCGAGCGCCTTCCACTCGTTGCCGCCGGTGCCGTCGCGGATCAGGAAGGGCGGATTGCCGCTGAGCGTCCCGGCATCGAGGTCCTCGCGAATGGGAAACTCGCCGCTCGCGAAGTACGCAATGTTGCCCGCCACGTCGGCGTAGCCCCAGTTCTGCGAGCCGAAGTCGAACAGCTGGAGCCCGGCCTTGAACGTGGCGAGATCGGTCGCGGTGTTCCAGATGTAGAAGGTCTCGAGCTCGCGGGTGGCGTAGTTCCCCGTGAACTTGACGGTGAGCGCCGTCCCCACCTGGTTCGGCAGGAACGGGTTCCCGACCGCGCCCGAGAACGGGATCGTGATGGTCTGCGGGAACACCGGGCCGTGCCTCGGCACCACCATGGCGCGCGGAGGGACGAAGTTCGCGAGCAGCCTGTTCACGTTCAGGATGCCGTTCACCGCGGGAATCGCGACTCCCATCGCCGCGGCGATGACCACGCGGTCGAGCGAGCCGACCGGCTCGTTGCCGTTCTCGATGTTCACGCGCACCAGGATCGGCGACTGCACCACCGGCTCGGGATTGCCCTGGTAGTAGCTGAAGAGATTGCCCGAGGCGTCGGTGAACATGTCCTCGAGGTACCAATCGGTGACGTCGGCCGGATTGGTGGTCGAACCCCAGGCGATGCTCTCGTTGTGACCCTGAACGACGCCCGGGGCGCCGGCGAAGCCGATGCCGGTCGCGTTCAGGTCGCCGCCGCGATCCTTGGTATTGATGTGCACCTCGTAGAACGTCGCCGGGCTGCCCAGCCCGAGGTGAGGATCGTTAGCGTAGATGGGATTCCCGGTGTCGGTCACCGAGCCGTCGACCGCCCATTGGTTCGAGCCGACCGTGCCGCGCGCCCGGATCTCGCGCATGACCGGCTGGTCCATCAGCTTGGCGATGAACTCACGCGCCTTCGTGACGGTTTCCTTGCGGGCCTTCGCCAGCTGTCGCTGCTGTTCCTTGGTGAGCGCGCGCTTGCCCTTCCCCGCCGGCGCCGTGGCCTTGGCGTTCTTCGTCGCGGTGCCGGCCGCGGTCTTTGCGTCGGCGAGCATCGTCGCCTTGTCGCGCCGGAGCCCGGTCAACGGGATCGGCGCGTTGTTGGCGTCGGGGACCGTGAACGCGTTCTCCGCCGGCTGCACCCGCGCCAGATCCTGCGCGAAGGCGGTGGTGCCGGTCGGGACGCCGAGCCCGTCGGTGACGTCGGCGAGGTCACCGGTCGGCCCGTCGTCGAAATCGAACGAAAGCTGGAAGGTCTGCAGCTTGCCGAACGCCACCGAGTCGACCGACACCCACGGAGCGATCGAGAGAATGTTCAGATTCGTGTACTCGGGCGGCAGGCTCCCGGTCGCGTTCGCGAACCCGATGAACTCGTTCACGCCGTCGGCATAGGCCTGGAGGAGACTCTGCACGGCCGGCGACAATGCATTGAACGAAGCGACCGCCGCCTGGCGGAAGCCCAACGACTGGAAGAAGAGGTCCTGAGTGACGTTGCTGATGTTGCCGGGGAACGGCGGCTGCTGCGCTTGCAGCAGGGTCGGACCGGTCTGGAAGTTGGGGAAGCCGAGGAGCTCGGACACCGTGCCGCTCGGGATCCGGCGGAAGACGTCCATCTGGAACATGCGTTCGCGGGCGTGAATGTTGCCGAGCGCGAACGCGGCGTCGTTCTGCGTCGAGGCGTAGATGTGGGGGACGCCCTTCGCATCGCGCACCACGTCGACCGGGGCGCTCAGCTGCGGAAACGTCAGGGTCTGCGCGATCGGCAGGTCGGTGACGGGGTCCGCCTGCGCCGGCGCGACGCTCAGACACGACCACGCGAGGGCGACGGCGAGGATGAACGACGGGCGGCGACGGCGATGCGGCATGGGGGTCCTCCTGGCTGAACGACTGAAGATGGTCTGGCTGACGGACGGCACGGCAAGGATTCCTGGCCGAAAGATCGCGGCATTAGACGGCGGTTGGCTGCCGCCTGTCAAGAAAAAAGACGCGCGACGATCGCGCGGGGACTATGGCGCTTGCAGGAACGAAATCAATGAATCCGCTCGATGATGATGGCCGGCGCCATGCCGCCGGCGGCGCACATGGTCACGAGCCCGGTCGAGAGACCCCGGCGCTCCAGCTCGTCGAGCACGGTGCCGATGAGCATCGAGCCCGTTGCCGCGATCGGATGTCCGAGCGCGATCGCCCCGCCGTTCACGTTGACCTTCTCGGGGTCGAGGTCGAGGTCGCGGATGAACTTCCACGCCACCACCGCAAACGCCTCGTTCACTTCGATCAGGTCGATGTCGTCGAGGCTCATGCCGGCCTTGGCGAGGACCTTCCGCGCCGCCGGCACCGGCTCGTTCAACATGAGCTCGGGGCTGCCCGCTGCGTTGGCCATCGCGACCACCCGCGCCCGCGGCTTCCACCCCTGCCGCTTCGCATACTCCGGTGACGCCAGGAGCAGCGCCGCCGATCCGTCGACGACCCCCGACGAGTTCCCGGCATGGTGCACGTGGTTGATGGCGATGTCCGGATGGACGCGCCGCACCAGGTCGTCGAAGGTCTCGCCCGTCGTGTCGAACGGCATCGCCATGAAGTTCGAGAAGACCGCGGGCAGTTTCGCGAGCCCGTCGAGGGTCGTCTGCGGACGCGGGTACTCGTCGTGATCGAGCGCGAGCGTGCCGTCGTCGTTCAGCACCGGCACGAGGCTCTTGGCGAAGTACCCGCCCGCGATCGCCCGCGCCGCCCGCTTCTGGCTCTCGAGCGCCAGGCGGTCGACGTCGTCCCGTGTCGCGCCTTCGAGGGTCGCGATCACGTCGGCGCAGACACCCTGGTGCGGTTGCGGGTGCAGGTCCCGCAGATGCAGGTTCCCCGCGTCGAGCATCCCCGGCGTCAGCGTCGCCGTGAAGGACATCATTTCGACGCCACCGGCGACCACGAGATCCTCCATCCCGGAAAGGATGCTCGCCGCCGCGAGGTTCACCGCCGTGATGCCCGAGCCGCAGAAGCGGTCGAGCGTGACCCCGCTCGCCTTGATGCTCCAGCCGGCGTCGAGCGCCGACATCCGCCCGATGCACGTTCCCTGCTTCCCGATCTGCGCGCTACAGCCCCAGATCACGTCGTCGACCTCCTCGGTGCGGAGATCGTTCCGCTGCTGCAAAGCGCCGAGGACGGTCGCGCCGAGCCGCTGCGGATGGAGGTGCGACAAGCCCCCCTTCCCTTGCTTGCCGATGCCACGCGGCGTGCGAACGGCATCGATGATCCAGGCTTCTCGCGTCATGGGATCTCCTTCGGCGATAACCACGACGGGGGTCGCGGCCCGAGACGGCTAGCCGACGCCCGCCACCGGAGCAAGGGGGCGTCGCCGATCAGTGCGTGTGCCCGAGCTCGTCGCCGATCGCGAGACGCGCGAAGCTTCGCACCGCCTCGTTGTCGTGGGACTCGGCGATCGATGCCAGCATCACGCCTCCCTGCGGACCCGTGCGCGCGAGACCGAGCACGGCGGCGAGCGCCGCGCGCTCGCTGCCGTCGTCGACGACCGCGGCGAGCGGGCCGACCGCGACCGCCCCGAGCGCCCCGAGGCTTTCGGCCATGCCGTTCCGCACGCTCGCGTCGGAATCGTCGAGCATGCCGATGACGTCGGCGATCGCACGAGTGTCCGCGGCGTCCCCGCTCCCGCGGCGCGCGAGGAGCGCGCGCCCCGCGGCCAGGCGCACGATCGGCGCCGGGTCGTCGCGCAGGAACGTCACCAACCGTTCACGGGGGGCCTGTTCCCTGTCGACCTCCACCCCCACTGCCCGCACGGCCGGATCGGCGTCCGTCAGCAGGCCCTCGACGCGGTCGGGGGAAAGCCCATCGGGAAGCACCGCCAGGACGCGATAGGCTTCGGCACGGATCGGGGAGGCGGGCTCGGTGAGCGCGAGCGCGGTCTCGCGTGTGCCGGGCAACCTGCGGCCGGCGGCAAAGCGAAGCGCCGCGACCCGTAGCGTCGGCTCGCGTCCCGCATTGCGCGCGGCGCTCAACAGCGCCGCCGTACCCTCCGCCCCGGGGTCGACGTCTGCGGGGTAAGCCTCGAGGAGCGTCAGTGCTTCGCTCGCGACCGCGGGGTGTCCGCCGGCCACGATCTCGGCGAGTCGCTGCACGCCCGGTGTCCCGTCTCGCGCCGCGGGGCTCATGACGAGGTAGTGCTGGAGGGCGAAGAGCGTCAGGCCATCGGGCTGCCGGAGGAACGCCTCACCGCCCGAGGCGACGACCAGCACCGGACCGCTCTCCGCCCCGACCGGAAAGCGCTTGCGCCACAGGCTCTGCGTCGGCAACGCGTCGAGTACCACTAAGACGCGCTGCCCGTCCTCGAAACGCACCTGGCGCGCCTTGGAAAGCTCCTCCCACGCGATCGTCACCGTGTCGCCGAGGCGAACGTCCCCACCGAGCGCGGTATCGACCCGCAGCGCGCCGCGCCAGCCCTGAACGTCGAGGCTTTCGACTTTCGAGACGATCCCGGCGACGACGGCCTGCGCGCGCTTGGCTTCGGCAATGATCCCGACGCCACCCGCCGCGGCGGGCCGCAGCCGCCCGGCAGAGGGAGGGTTCGCCACGGGAACCGGCGACGGCATCGGCGATGCCGCCATGGTGGGCCTCGCGATGCCCCCGTCCTGCCCCTCGGGGGCACACGACGTCGCGACCGCGACGACGACGGCGATGCCGAGCACCGCCGCCGTCGCGGCCTTTGTCACGGTGCCAGAGGCGCGTCGAATCCCGGATTCCCGTCGACGTCGGCGTACAGTGCGTTGGTGTGGCCAAGCGCCGTCACGCCGCTCTGCCCGAGATTGCCGTCGATGAGATTCGCGAGCGTGGTGTTGCCGGCGGTCGCCAGGTTGGCGGGATGCACCGGGAACATCGGCCGCGAGATGCCGTCGGTGCCCTTCACGACGACCACGAACCAGGTGTCCTCGGTCATGTTGGTGAACGGGATGGAGACGCTCGCCTCTCGCCGCTCGCCGCCGGTCACGAGCGGATGCACGTTGTTGGTCGTGATCGTGAAGTCCGCGGGGGCGTTCCGCGTCAGCGTCGGGGTGGCGCTGAAGAGCTCCGGCGCGTCGCTCGTCGGCGAAGGGATCGTCGACGCGTTGGCATACACGAGGATCTGGTCGAAGTCCGCCCAGAGCGGCGCCTGGACTTCGATCTCGAGCACCAGGCCGGCAACCGGGTTGATCACCGTGAGCAGCGTGTCGCCGGCGAGCGTGAGATCGGCGACGTTGGACGCGTTGGTCGCGTCGACCAGGCGGGTCTGCACGTAGATCCCCTGGCCACCGACGGCTTTACCGGCGCGTACCGACTGCGCCATCTCCGCCGGGGAGATGCTCGGCGGATCGTCGGTCGACGAGGCCGACCACGTCCGGCCACCCGCCGTCTCGAGGTTGGCGAAGGCGTGGGTGTCGGTGTCGGTGATCGCGGTCGCGATGAGCCCCTGGTTCAACAGGTTGAACCAGATCCCGATCCGCTCGTCGAGGAACTGCGACTGGTGAGCGCGGTTGTGGCCGTTCCAGAGCTCGAGGGCCTCGAAGTGCTGGAAGAGGTTGCCGCTTGCCGGATCCATGCGGAAGTCGAGCTTGCGCGCCGGACTGACGAACGACTGCGGCGGCACCAGCGAGGTGTCGATCTCCATCGGCACGAAGTGCGAGTCGATGTGGTTGATCTGGACGACGGTGTCGACGGTCGCCGTGGGGCTGTTGGTCGCGAGCGTCAGCACCTCCGCCGGCGTCATGATGTAGTTGCCGAGCGACTTGAAATCCTCGCCGGCCGGCGCCGGACGACCCCAGTCGGTCGAGCCGCCAGTCACGAGACTCGGATCGATGGTCATCGGGTAGGCGTTGTAGTGGCCCGCGTCCCAGGTGGTGATCTCCTCGCCGATGGTCGAGGTGACGAACGCCGAGAAGCCCATCGCCGCGATCCGCGGATTCAGATCGGTGTGGACGTGGTGGTCGGTCATGACGACGTTGTCGACGCCCTCGCCCGCGAACTGCCGCACGCGGTCGGACTGGCTGACGCGCGAGTCGGCACTGGCGATGCCGTGGACGTGGTGATCCGAGGAGATGAAACCGGCGGTGTCGAGCACGCGGGCGATCTGCGCCGAGACGTTCGTGGTCACGCCCCCCGTCACCGTGAGCGCCTGCTCGAACAGCGAGTACTCGCCCCCGCGCGACACGTAGATGCGATAGCTTCCCGGCTCGAGGTCGAAGTCCACCTCACCGGCCGCGTCGGTGTACAGGGCGCGCACGATGCCGAACGGGTGCTTGTCGGTCTGATCGCGGAACCAGCCGGTGTCGGCGCTGAAGGTCGGCTCGGGCGACGCATCGAAGCCGACGACACTCACGCGCGCCGGGACGGCGTCATTGTTCTCGTCGACGACCGTCACGTCGACGTGACCGGGCGCGGGCAGATCGAAATTCTTCACGAGCGGCGTCACCTGGCTGACGCTGCCGAGACTCACCGGCGGCGTCGCCGCGCCACCCACGTACATCGTGCCCTCACGCCAGGCGACGAAGCCGTTCGAGCCGATCGGCATCGTCCCTTCGTAGCAACCGTCGGGACCCGTCACCCACGTCGAGCGGAGGAGCGTAAGGGCGCCCATCAACACCGGGCCCGCACTGACGCGCGCACCGGGAGCGGGCACGCCGGCCACCGTGACACACCCGGAGACCTTCCCGGAGAGAGTTCCCTTCACCGCGTTCTCCAACGTGATCAGGTTGCCGCCGCTGCCGTCGCCGACGCCGAAGTACCGGACGAAGGATTTGCTGCCGCCTGCCGGCACGAAGAACTTCGGATTCCCCGAGACCAATGCCGTCAGGACCGATTCGCTGTGCAGGACGTACGACACGCCGCTGACCGAGAAGTACCCCGTGCCTTCGTTCGACTCGGCGATCGGAATGGTCGTGAGACCGTAGTCGACGCCCTGGGCCTCGCCGTAACCGAAGTAGCTGAAGACCCCCATGTTTTGGCCGAGGAGACGGACACCGATACCCTGCTCGCCGCTGCCCCATTGCTCGAGCTCGCCGGCCGCGTTGATGAAGTCGCCCACGAAAAGCCCGAGGGTGGTCGCCTCGTTGTTGAAGACCGTCGTGACGAGCTTCAGGTAGGCGGCATCCGGCTCGAGGATGTAGTCCGTGCAGCCCTCGACCTCCTGGTCGTTGTCGTCGGCGGACGGGGGGAAGTCCAGACCCACCTCCTCGATCACCGTCGACGGGTTCACGAAGTCGAGGATGTCGTCGGGGCCGCAGGTGCGCACGATGGCGGCGCCGCCATCGCTTCCATCGTTCACCACTACGAGGGTCGTCGCGTTGATGACGGTTTCGATGTTGATGCTGGGCTGCATCTCCAGGAAGTTGTCGAGGCCGGGATGACCGACCAGCTCGGCGTCGATGAGATTCCCGCCGAAGCCGCCGACGCTGTACATCTCGCGCACGGCTGGCTTCTGGATGATGAACCGCGCGAGCTCGTTCGCGATCATGGTGTCGCCGAGCTGGCCATGCGCAAGGGGTCCGGTGATGAGCTCGCCGCTGTTCGTGATCTCGTGCGCCGTCGCGAACCCGATGCAGGAGTCGTTGGCCACGGCATCATCGAAGAGGTCGCAGTCGGAGGTGAGCCCCGTCGCGCCGCGAAGCGCGCGACAGAAATGGCACCGGGTCGAGCTGACGGCGCACGTAGCCACCTGGGCGGCCGTGGCCCCCGTCGGCAGGCACTTGCCCCCGAACATCTCGACCAACGGCTCTGCCGTGGCGCCACAGGTGTCACTCATGGCGTCGAGGAGCGCGTTCGTCTCCTTGGCGATCTTTCCCTTCGCATCGGCGGCGAGCGCCGTCTCGATCGCCGTCTGCAGCTCGGCGGCCGACGTGACCGCGGGGTCGATCTTCCCGGCAAGCGCGCTCTTCGCCGCTCCCTGGAGCTCTTTCCACAGCGTGTCATAGAGCTTGCCCGTGCCCTTGAGCGTTGCGGGCTGACAGGAGACACCCGCCTTGTCGAGGTAACCGAGCTTCGACGACACGAGGGGCTGAATGGCCGGTCCGAACAAGTCCCGCAGGATCGCCCGACTCTGCGACGCGGCCGCGCCGGCGATGTTGTCGGCGCCGGCCGTGCCGAACGTCGGAGGCTCGGCGGTGCACTTGCCGGTCTCGGTCTTCGTGACATCGGCGACCTTCTTGGCGAGCCCGCCCTTCGGGTCGTTGGTCAAGCACGCATCGACCGTGCGCTCCTGATCAGGATTGCCGAGGCTCTCCGTCTTGAGATTCTGCCGGGCCGTCACGCACTTGGTATTGGCCTTGCCCTGCGTCTGCGCCACCTTCCCCGCGCTCTTGTAGAGCGCGTTCAGACACTTCTGTTGCGCACTGGTCTGCTGCGCGTGCGTGACGCTCGCACTCGCGAGCATCAAGAAGAGGGCTGCTGCCGCAACCATCGAAAACGGCAGGCGTAGGCATCGGGAGTCGCGAGGGGAAGCAATAGACATCGGGTAGCTCCTTGCTCTTGGGGTTGGGCAGCGTCCCTGGCTCAGGGAAGCGCTCGGCTTGCGCATTAGAGCCGACTCCCCCCGCCAGGTCAACGAAAAACTCCTGTTTCTGGACGGCGAGGCACGAAAGCGGCGCAAAAATGCGCCGACCCCGGCAGGTGTTACCCTCTCGCGGTCGCGCGGGCCTCAGCGGGCTTGGCGCTGCTCAGCCGGCGATCCCCGCCACTGGAGTCGACCTGACCTCCCGGGTCACGGACTCTCGAACAGGACATCGGCAAGTCCGCTATCATAGGCAATGTCGCTCAAGGTGATGCGGGTCAACGTCTTGGTCGGGACCGTCTGCATCGTGATCTGGGTCGCCGTCGGATGCGATTTGATCGTCTTGACGCCTTCGAGGGTGCGGATCTTCCACAAGACGCCGGCGCGATCGTAGTACTCGGTGCGCAGCGGGAGGTAGCTCTTGCGGTCCACACAGCTGACGATGCGGCCGTACCACCAGCCGCTCTGCGGCACGGACTCGAGCCGATGGCAATCGCGCCCCTCAGGGTCCTTGCCGTCCCCGAGCGACTGCTGCTGGAAGTCGAGCGCTTGCAGGCCGAGATCCTCGTAGTTGAAATCAGTCCCGAGAAAGCTCTCGCCCCGCATGTCGGCGGTGATGTCACGCACGCGACGAACCCCCGGCAGGTACACCCGGGTATGAGTTTCCCCATTCGTCCCGCTGATGACCGTCACCTCGGTGCCGCGCAGGTCGAGGGGATGGTCGAACACCAAACGGGTACGCGGAGCGGGTCCGTTCCGACGGTAGTATTGCCCGGTCCAATGGACGCTCTCCCCCTTGGCGTTGACGATCTCGAAGTCGAAGTTGGCCCGCATGTCCTGGCCCGCAAAGGTGGCGTCGCGAATGCGGTGCAACAGCTGCGTGACGTCGATCGCCGCCACCTCGGCAGGCAAGCCGGTGACGGCCAGTAGCGCAACGAACAGCGATCCGCACCACGTCGTGAGCCTTTTCATCGTCGACCTCCATCGTTTAGCGCCACGCGTTGCCCGCATGGCAGTGAGCGTTCTCTCTCGGAGGGGAGACTCGACACCACATCCCGCTCGGCCCCGAGTCCGTCAGAACGGCCCAGCGCTGGATCCTCGGCGCCGTGGCGACAGGGCATCTGTCGTCCGAGCACCTTCCGGACTTGGTCGAGCTCTTCGCCGAGCAAGGCCACCACGTCGTCGAGCGCAATGATGCCGACGAGCTTGCCGGCGCGATCCACGACCGGCAGCCGACGCACGGCGCCGAAGGTCATGAGCGAAAGCGCGGACTCGATCGGGGCCTCTTCGGCGATGGTCCTCGGAGTCGGCGACATGACGACGCGCACCGGTGCTGCGGCATCGCAGCTTTCGGCAATCGCGCGTATGGCCAGATCGCGGTCGCTCACGACTCCGACCGGCCGGCCAGCCCGATCGACGGCGACGAGCATGCCGACCTCCCGATCCCGCATCCGGCAGGCAGCCTCGCGAATGGTCTCGTTCTCGTCGACCAGGTCGACGCTCCGACTACAGATGCGACCGACGGACATGGAACACCTCCCGACGCCGAAGGGGATCCGCCGCGGAATGCGGCCGGTGGGCGTGTCGCCCCTTGCCCATGCAAACCCTCTGCCAAATGCATGCGGGGGGGCACGGAGAGCGACCTTAGCTGCCGTCCAACAACCGAATGAGCGTGGCGCGGAGCCGGCCCCATCTCCCAGCCGGACGAGCTGGCGCACGGGCTGCGATTGCATCGCTGGCATCCCGAGTGGCCTCGTGACCCGTTACATCGTCGAGCCAGATCCTGAAGTAGATGAAGACCATTGGCTCGGCCGGATCGCGATGGACACGAGCTGCCCAGGCGGTGCAACCCGGCTCCCACCACATGGCATGAACGGTCTTGAGGAGGCTCCAGGCGCGTTCCCGTTCATCCTGGTATCCCTCGTCATCCAACTCGCGATAGCGGTCGTCATGCGGCGAACGCTCTGGGGGCAGGCCGCGACTCGTTGGGGTCTCCGGCAGCTCCTCGTAGCGGCCCATACCGATGACGCTCACCCACCGGTCGTCGGCCACGATCTCGTCCACCTCGACGCAGACTCGCGGGTTGGCGCGCATCCACTTGAGCTTTTGTCCGGGGGTCGTGAAGCCGTAGAGACAGCCGAGCACTTCATCGTAGGCGAGGTAGATGGGAACCACGTAGGGCTGGTTGTCGTGCGCACACGCCAACCTGGCCGACCGCGCTGCAGCCAGCACCCGGTAGCACTCTTCCCTACTCATCTCTCGGATCAGCATCACTCACCGTCGGCACGCAACCCAAAAGCATTCCGCGGTTCCCGGACTTGGGAAGCAAGCATTCAGCGCCACCCTCCCAGCTCCGCGCTAGCGTCGGCGTCGCTGCGTGCCGGCCAGTGGCACGATCAGCACGGGCCGTTTCGCGAAACGCGCGACCCGTTCAGCCACGCTGCCGAGCAGAGCGCGGCGGAAGCCGCGGCGCCCGTGGCTGCCGATGATGACGAGATGCGCGCGGACGCGATCGGCGAGGTTGCAGATCTGGACCTCGGCCGGACCGCTGGTCAGCTCGATTCGCACGTCCACACGGTCGCCAAGCCGTCGCTTCATCGTGTCGGCGAGGGTTTGCAGCCGACGGTGCGCTTCGTCGCGGTAGCTGCCCTCGTAGCCGAGGATCACCGCCCGAGGCAGCACGTAGGCCGGCGGCTCCATCACGTGCGTCAGGTAGACCGTCACTCGGCCCTCGCCGACCAATGCCTCCACGGCACCGATGGCCGCCTGACTGCCCGGCGAGAAATCGACGGCAACGACCATGCGACGATATGACTTCACGAGCGCGCTCGCCGCATCAGGTTCTTGGCCACGCTCTCAGGTCCCTTGCGGCTCGACGTCGAGCCACAGCAGCTTCATGTCCTTGGGAAGGACGCTGAAAACGTCCCAGGCTTCGCCCGTCAGACCGCCTGGGCTACCGAGCAGCACTCGCAGCGTCCGGAACACCGCTCGCACGGCACGATCGGCTTCCGCATCGTCGGGCAAAACTCCTCGCTTCCGCACCCTTTCGATGAACTCATGGGCGTGTATCTTCTGCGGGGTCCGCTCCGGTATCTCGCCCTCCCGCCATACGCGTTGCAGCGGTAGCGGCAACTGAGCGGCGAGATCGCGGGATTCCTCGGCGGTCAACCGATCACGCAGCTCCTGGAACACGACCAAGGTCAACGCTTCGGCCCGCTCGCGATCGCATGCGAGATCCGCCGCAACGCTCTCATAGAAGCGACCGGTTTCCATACCAGCGGAAAGCAGCGATCGTGCCAGGCGGCGAACCGCGTAGCGAGCATTTCCCGTCGCGGCGATTCGCGGCCCTGAGAATCTCGAGGGGTTGTCTTCTCATTCGCAACAACACGGCTCGTGGCTGAGCTTGTCCCGAACCAGCCCGCGTTCTGCAGGATTTCCTCGACCTCCGGATCGTCGATCTCTGCGCGACCCGGAGGGAGGATCGAATCGGTTGCGAAAGTGGACGCGCTCGCAACCAATTCGAACCGCCGCGCAGATTCCGCTTCACTTTTCGCTGCTTGAGACGGGGCAGCCGTTTCCGTACCAAACCATCGCCGAGCGAGCCCTCCAGCTTCATCGGTTGGGGATGTCCGATAGCTCCATTGCTCGCTCGCTTGGTGTCAACGACAAGACGGTCGCCAAGTCGATTCGTTGGATCATAGCGGTGCATACCGGTGCGCATTCAGAGACGCCAGAAGGGGCCTGACTTGCGTTAGGCTCCTCCGCGCTAACCGTGTCGGTATGTTTCGATACGAAGCCGCACAGAAACGAAATAAACTCCGGAAGGCGGGTCCAAATCCCGTCGGGGACGCTCGTCGCGTACACGGAGACCCTTTCGTGCCATCCCGCCGCGCTGTCGCCGTCTGCGGTCCTCAGCGGCACGCCGACGCGCGGCACTTTCTTTGGTTGCTTGTGCCTCCCGCGGAAGCTCCCGAAGCATGATCTCGACAAATTTCTGATGCTCGAGGAATGCTCCTGCCGCGAACAATTCCAAGGGATCCGAGGTTTCAAGTGCCGCAGTCGCAACTGCGGCGACCTGGGCCGGTCGCCATACCGGCCCAAAGTCACCAAATTCAAAGCTCGCTTCCTGTTCCTTCCAGTAGTTCTCCAAGAAGGTCAGGTCTACAGGAGGCGGCTGCCCCGACTCGGGCGTTCTCCCTGAATGGCTCAGGGGTTCGCGCTACGGTCGCCGCGCAGCGCTTGCACGCGAGGGTATGCCGGCGGATCCGCGTGAACGCTTTGAGCTCTCCTGTCGGAACCCCGCGTTGTGCCTTCTTTGGTTGCATCGGTCCAAGCACGCGCTCCTGGAGAACAAAGTCACCCCCGAAAAGCGGGAGAGTGTTGCTGAGGTACACGTTAAGGATTCGCCAGGCGTCTCGTCGCCGACCTTGCTTGACTAGCGCTGCTTCCGCGTCGGCGATCGTCTGTCTCAGGTAGTCGTCCAGGCGTTGACGAGAAGGCCGCGAAGTAAGTTCACGCATCGAGTCGCTCCGACCGCGGGGTGTGGGGCATCTGCGACGGGCGACTTCCCACCTTCGGGGAAGTCCCGAACTGCCGGAGTTTCCTAGAGAGCGGCCACGATAGAGCTGGAGAGCCTAGGACAAACGTGATGGCACCGGCTACGAGTGCGACGGTAGAAGTCAGACGTTCCCGATCGGGTCTCGGTCCATGGGGGCTTGCCAAGATACAAGGGTTTTTCGGGCACGATCTGGGCGGCGTACGCCTGTTAGGCGCCCCGCCAAGACCTAAGTATTCATGAGCATCGCCAGGTGTCCGACCCGCGGCCATTGCGATTCCGAAAGTCAGCATTTGACAGCTTTCGGTAGTGCTCGGTCGCCGGGTCGGTCATCCTGCGGGAAGGAGGCTAGGCCTTGTTGACCGGGGGCGTCAGGCCAGGCGCCACTCGTCACGAGTCCCGGGAGGATGGGTCCGGCCCTAAGCAGAGGTCATCGGGTTCCACCCGTATTGCCGGCGGCTTCATGGGGGCTTCTCAAGTTTCCGGCTTCATGGGGGCTTTCCGGGAAATGAGGGATTTCGGGCGTAACGGCGGTAACCGTAGTCGCCAAGGCCGGCGGGTCAATCGCAGCCGCGATCCTCGGGGTAAACGCCCTGGACAAACCGCCCGATAGACCCGTCGGAACAGGCTAACGGCGGAAGGTCGGGGATTTCTGCATCGCTATCAGCTTCTTACGGCGCGGGTTGGCAGCTCCTTGTGGCCGAGCTCGAAATCGATAGGCAGTCGCTGCCAACCCCAGAACAGACGGGTACCGATCCCCTGCGCAGCCGCCCACCGCGCCCGGACCACCCCCCCGGGCCGATGTCGTTAGGTAGCCGGCAGCCCAACGTATGGTGTCCCGCGCGGCTCGGCTCGCGACGATCCGCACTCGACGCTCACGGTACGGCGAATCGAACGAGATTCGCGCGCCGGGTGCCTGCGCCGCCTCGCCGATGCGGGCGATGTGACCGACGAAGTCTGCGACCTTTGCCTCGCAGACGTCGTAGGGCTCATGGCCAATGCCCCATAAGACCTCCCGAGAAAATTCGGCGATCTCGTCAACCTCGCCACGCGCGCGGGTGCCTTCGTCAGTGAAGAAGTGGCTGATGCCGAGGCCTGTTCGGTCGATGTGGACGCCCCACGCCCACCGTTCGCCAGCGATAACGCCCGCGCCGTTGTAGTGCTCGAGCGTCACCCAGTAGGAGGCCTCATCGACGTCGATCGGCACCGCCGGCACCGCGCGCAGCAAAGCTTGCGTGCGTACAACGTTCTCGCGCTGCTTCGCCGTCGCGTCGGGATGCCCGCGAATCCAGTCGCCGAGCGCGATCCCCGCGTGCAGTAGCGGCATGCACTCGGGTGGCACCTCGAGCGACCGCAGTGGGGAAAGGCGCGGTCGCTCCCGTGCGGCGCGCGCTACCACCCGAACCTCCGAAAGCGCTCGGCCCGCCACTGCTGCACCTTCAGATCGAGCCAGTCGCCAAGGTCGACCATCGCGCGTAGACCCCCGTAGACGCATACGAGCGGCACGACGACGAGCGCCAGGAACAGGCCACCCAGCTCACCGGCATGCGCGTGGGTGTAGCGCCCCGCGCGTACGAGGAGGGCCGCTACGCCTTGACCGGGCACCGTCTCCGTCAGGAAGTGCCACGCGTGAAACGGAAAGGTCACGATGATGAGCACCCAGAGGGCTGCGCCGACACGCTGCAACCAAATGGGAGGTGGCGGCTCGATCGCCGCGCCGCACCGCTGGCACCGAACGTCGGCGAGGTACGCCCGCGACTGGCAATGACGGCACCGTTTCATGGCAGACCCGACGTTAGCGCGCGCATGCCCCAGGGGCGAGCCCGATGTCACGCGTTGTCGCGCCACGCTGCTGCGCCGTCCCCCTTATCGCTAAGTTTGGAGGACCTCTCGCATGCCTGTTCCTGCTTGCCGAAGCAATTGGCGCCGCCGAGCGGCCCCATCATCAGGTGCTCGGCAGCCTCAAAAATTCACCGAGGGCTATGCCGGTCCCTGCCAAGAGGTCATGAGCACGGATGCCCCACTCTCTCGTCACGCAAGGCGACGCGCTGCGATCGTCACCGGCATGCTCCTAGTAGACCTCACTTTCGACCGAGCACCGTCGTTGCCGTGCAGGCGACGCTTCAATCGAAGGCCTAGTCGCGGTCTGGTAGGCGGCGTCGCTGGAATCCATTGCTGCCTCAGATATCGGCGTAGCCACCCGAGTCTATCCACGCTCGGTTCCATGCAATGCGCCATTTGCCTGAAATCTCGACCGTCGATGCCATGATGTCGGGCGACTTGATTCGACGATTGCGCTGCAGTTGAACTGTACACACCAGTTGCGGACCCAGTCCGAAACTGCCGAGACGGCGTCTGCGAAAGTCGCGATTGAAGATGGCCACTCGCGCGTAACCGAGCGGTAGGTAGCGTGCGAGGCTAAAAAGCGGTTGTTCGGCACGAGCCGCACGCATGGCCGCCCTCACGATCCGCTGCCGGTTGGATTGGATCACCGTTGCTGCATTGGCCGAGTCGAGACCCTCAACGACGACTGCACCCGTCACGACACAGCCCCATGAATTGCGATGCATCTTGGCGTCGCGAGCCGCGATCGTGGCCCGGCCTAGCGTCTGACTCAGCTGCCTGCGCCCAATCTGCCAGTGCAAGCGAAAACTCTGTACAACCGTGTCGAGCATTCCGAACACCCGGGGCATTGAGGGCATTGGACGGTAGAAGAACCCGTTTTGTTCGAGAGCCATCGCGAAATCGGGAGCTCTCGTCCCACCGGACTCCCGCGCCTGCCTCAGGCGGCCACCATCGAACGCCGCCCAGCCTGGCCAGCCCTTTGAGGTCCGTAGGGAAAGGAAGTAGCGGTCAAAACCAGGGGCCAGGCTCTCAGCGAGAGCGGCAGACTGCACGGAAGCCCAATGCACCTTGAGCACGTCCCGAGATTCCGGACGGGCGTACACGAGGAGTTGCCTCCCGCTTGATAGTTCGGACTCCAAGCAACCATCGATGGTCCACCACGGAGACCGGGACTCCTCCATCAATTCTTCGACGAGCAATTCGTGCGGCGTTCGATACCCGAACGAGCTAACAGTCAGCAGGAAGAGCTTCACGGCCGATGCGATCGCGTTGCACGAATCAACCATGTCGTCGCAGAGTCGCACAACAGACCGCACATCTAGAGTCTCGGAGTTGCCCTTCTTGTCGCGATATCTGATTTCAGACTGCAGGTACGTGATGCCCCCGTGGCCGATCCCGTTCCGAACCGTGTGGCGGTACGCGGAGACGCACGGAGCCAGCGGAGTATTTTTCAGCTCTTCGACGACGTTGAATACGTCGAGGCCGTCAGCTTGCTTTCCGCGATCGAGCCTTGAGAAGTGCGCCATGGGCCGCAGAAGAGTCCCGAAGACCCCCTCCACGAGACGCAGGTACGTCGGGTGCAGCACCCTATCGATAAGGCCCACTGTCTGGAAGTCGTCACTCTTCTCTAATGGCCGATCGTGCCACGCTTCTGAGTTGATCTGACGCAGGAAGAGCATTGCCGCGCTTACTTCCGTACCGGAATCAACGAAGTACTGCTGCAGGCCCTTCCGATCAGTAGCATCACGATGCTGTAGCCAGTCGAAGACGAGGGCATGTACCCGTCGGTCGAAGAATCGTTCGGGGCAATTGAGCAGATAGGGCCTCAGCGCGAGGCACGGTGCCGAGGGATATGACGCAAGATGGGGGAACAGGCCCAGGAGACGGAACCGATCATCGGCGTCTTTGGCCGCGGTGAGCGGATTCTTTAGCGCTTCAGTCGTCAAGCGGGCGTTCGATGGAAAGCACTGCGAGTGCACTGGGCGACGAGACGTGGATCTCCAGCCCGAACCCCAGGGTAGGCAGCAACTGTGGCGAGGCGACGACATGACGTGCTTTCGAGCGGCCTGTCGGGAAGCTCGCTGCGTGATTTGCCGACAACTGTACGCGGCGCATGTCAATCGCGCACAATCAAGCGAACGGATGGATCGAGCTTCTGAAGAGATGCTTCGAGGTCTGCGTACATTGCCCTGACCTCGTCCTGGATGAGAATGGTGTTGCCGGGAGCGTCGGCGTACACGACGATGACTTTCGGCGCATATGGCCTTCCCTCGTCGCGCTCGAACGCTAGCATCTGCTCGAGAGCCCCAGGCAATCGCGTTGCGAGCGTCCGACGGTACCGCGGAAGGTCGCCCTCAAGAAATTTGCCGATGAGAGCTGGCCGACTGGAAGCATCAACAAAGCCGAAAGCGTCGGAAGGCTCGATCTCGATGCGGAGTCTGTAGGATCCCTTGATGTCGCTAAAGTCGACGGTGGCCGATGTGCCTCCCGAGTTGAGGGCTTCTTCCACGTCAAGGAGAAGCAGCCTGACCGCGTTCGCACCTACCCAGTCGTTCTCGTCGAAGCGTCGTAGTTCGGGGGCTTCAGTGAGCACGCAGCAAGAACTGCAGAAAAGGGCCGGCTTCGTCACAGCGAGGATCTCAATGTTTTCTCGGATTACCTCACTGGCGTCTTGATGGGCGCTCAGGGACTTTACCTCGGCGAGTCCGATTCCTTGCGGCGCCTCAATCTGAAAGTCTGGTCTCTTCCTCTTTTTCTGAGGGGGAAGGGCAATAGCACTCGAGATTCCGATCTCGTCGCGTAGATGTCTGACGGCGCGGACCTCTGCCAACCACGTACGAATTCGAGCGTCGAACTCGCGCCCTTGATCGGCGGTCAGGTCAGCAACCAACTCATCCCAGTTCCGGACAAGCTGCGAGGCGGCATCGAGGTTCGCTTCCAGCACGTCCACGCCTACGAACCCGAGCAGAAGCCTGCGAACAAGTAGATTTCGCAGTGGCGGTACGTTGGAGTCGGTGATTCGTTGCTTCAATGCGTGGCCGATGGTGGACTGAGCGATGGAGCCGAGCATCGCATGGACGCGAACGGAAAGTTCTTCGGGCGTCATCTCCAACCAGTAGTAGTCGGAGCTGCGGCGCCTTGTCGATCGAGTTGATTCGCGAGCGCCGCCATCGGCTCGTCGAGGGCCGAGGCTGCTGCGCCTTCACGCTCGACGGCGACGAAGCACGGTCGAGGACATCGGGGGCCCACATCGACAACGTCGATCCGGGTGTAAGGTAGGCGGTATGCGGGGGCTCGCGGTGATCGCTGGCCTCGGGCTTGGTCGGCTGTCGTATACGGCACGCTATTGGCCCTGATCGCGGAACCAAGGGCGAGGCGCACGGGTGCCGACCGCCGCCGCCGGTCGCGACGGTGAATGTCGCGGGCAACGTCCCGTGCTCGGGCTCGAAGGCAGCGAGGCTCGCGTCACCGCCGTGAGGCGGGTCCACGTCGAGGACGAGGAACCCCTAGGTCGTGCCGGTCGAGGTGCCGATGCTCGCGTGCGGCCACTCCGCCCACCAGCCGCGAATCGTGGCGGCATTGGTGGCGGCCTTCGCCGGCCAGCCCTTGAGCCTGGGGTGCTTGCCGGCGTCCGCGCAAACCTGGCCCTTCCGGCAGCTGCAGGTGCCTGCCTCGGTGATCTCGCAGACCGGCAAGACGCGCCAACCGCGGGCGGCGTAGCCGAGTGCAACCTCCAACAGCTCCATGCGCCGAGTCCTTGCTGCGAAACTCGATGCCGGGCGCCGAGGGCTGCCATCCGCCTACCGTCCGAGGAGATGATCAGGCGCTTCGGTCAGCTCGGAAGCTCGGATGCAATGTTCGGCTGCGTCAGGCGCCCCAACCAACCGAACTTTGATCGACCCTACATCTGACGCCTTCGTAGCCGAAGGTCTGACCCGCACAACAACTTCATGATGGCAGCCGCAGTGACGGTCCCCGCCCTCAACGTTCCGGTTAAGTACGCGGACCCGCGCGTTGGTGGAGCTGTTGCGCGCGCGTGGTGCGCCGCGCCTCGGCCGCCGATCATCGAGGGCTCGCTGCGATGCCGTCCACCGCGGCTTTTTGCGTAGAGGCCGGAGCACGGTAGGTAGCGGCCATGAGCAGACGCACGCCGGGTGAACAGATCGGGCCGTGGACCGTCGTCCGGGATATCGGACAAGGTGGCAACGGTGAAGTCTTCGAAGCGACCGCCGGGGACGGTGGCCGAGTCGCGCTGAAAGTCTTGAAGGCGATCAATCCAGCTGGGGAACCCTACGGCAGATTCTGCGATGAAGTAGCGATCATGACAAAGGTCGGACCGCACCCCGGGGTGCTCCCGCTCTTGGCTTCCTCGGTCCCACTTGAGCCCTCGCGAAAGAATCCGCCATGGCTTGCGACCCCAATCGCGGTTGCCATCCGTGACGCCATGACCGACCAGCCGGTCGAGGTGGTCGTGGAGGCAATCGCTAACGTCGCCGAGACGCTTGCCGATCTTCAAGCGAAGTTCGAGGCGTTCCATCGCGATATCAAGCCGCCGAATCTGTTCTCGTACGATGGCCGTTGGGTTGTTGGCGATTTTGGTCTGGCAGATTTTCCCCTGAACGCAGGGTTGACCCCGCAGAATCAGAAACTCGGGCCGGTGTTCTTCATCGCGCCCGAAATGTTGAGGGATGGCTCAGCTCCCAGCCCCACCGCGGATGTGTACTCGCTGGCCAAAACTCTTTGGGTACTAGCTACGGGGCAAACCTACCCTCCTCAGGGCGAGCAGCGGATAGATGTCCCCGCGATGACCCTAGCCCACTTTATCGCTCACCCACGGGTGCGTACCCTGGACCGATTGGTCGAGCGCGCGACCCGGCACGATCCGACTGCGCGACCCTCAATGTCGGAGTTCGCGAGGGAGCTACGCGAATGGCTGAATCCAGTCGGGGCTGTTCCGTCACCGGGTGACGTGAGCCACCTTCGCGCGCGCTTCGAGGCTGCCGTTGAACCTGCGCGGCGCACCGCGGCCAGCGTTGAGGATTTGCAGGTGCAGGCAATGGAGACCTTCAAAGAGATGCGCGTGGCAATGGCGCCTCTCTTGCGAACGGTCCAACAGGTTGTGCCAGCCGCATCGATGGATCCGCGGGACACGATAATTCTCGAGATTTGCGGGTACATCACTCCACTCAGCGAGCCGAAATTCATTTCGGCGAAGCATCTGACAATCATCGCCAGGCCGATTCCAGGCGATTCTTTCGCGCCCGTGTTGCGATGTGGCTTTGCACTGCAGCTGCGTCCCGACGGCAAGATGCACATTGGTGGTTCGGTTCTCGTTGGCGGACAAACCAAAGCCGATCAGCAATGGAAGGGAATGTTTCGGGAGATGGTGTCAGTAGGGTCGCCGCGAGAACCCAACGCAGCAATGGAATGTGTGGCCGCGGTGCAAGCGGAGCTTCCGAGAGCCCTGGAAGCCCTTGTCCAAGCGTTGGAAAGGTAGCTGCGCAGAGCATCGCTCCAACAGCGTGACGAGCAGCACTCGTCCGAGCAGGGGCCTCGCGCGCCAGCGCACGTGGCCAGCGTGACGGGTAAAACGCGGCACTGCGCCGCAACCATCTCTATCCCTGACGCCACGACGTGAGCAACACGCTGGGCGTCCGCAACTAGGCGGAACGTTGCATCGCGGCACTGAAAATAACGGCGAAGATCTCCACGTCACCGTCGCAGCGGAACACCTGATCCTTGCCCGTGTCCTTCTCTACGACGATGCCGTCGTCGTACCGCGTCGCGTTGATGACCTTCGAGTACGGAATGTTCGTCGTCTTCCGTGACCCGTCGAGGATCAGCCTCTTGCTGGTCACGTAGAGGGTGCCTTGGTCGATCTCGTGGAGGACGTCCTCTGTGACGCGGTTCACCGTCGCAGAGCCCACGCGGTAGGCGACGCCCTTCATGATCGGCACGCGCACAGTCGGCCCCGCGTAGCGGACCGCGCGCGTGCGCGTTCGGAGTTCGTGGTGGACTGCGGGGATCGTCGCGTGGCATTGCTCGCCGCGCTGAAGCCGGATCGAAGGCGTGATCAGGGGCAGCTCGCCGTTCTCGATCCGCCACAGGAGGCGGAAGCGGTCCAGCGTGGCCGCCGTGGCGTTGTCGTGGGTCAGCGTCACGTTCAACTGCCGGGCGAGCGCTGAGAGTTGCGCGTCTTCGTCGGGTGACAGTCGGCGGTCGCTGGTCGCGTTGTCTAGGACTCTCTGAAACAGCGGACCGATCGACTCCGCTCGAATCGCGTTCGCGAGCTGGTCGGACATTCGGAGCTTCGTGGCGAGGTCGATCAGGCGCGTCTGTTCGGCCTCGGTCAGTTCGCGGTCGTCCGCGGCCGCGGCGAAATGATGCTCGTAGATCGGCCGCGTGACGGCTTCGTGCGCGCCGCGCACGTCGTTGTCGTCGAGCCCGAGGAGGCCCTGCAGGTGGCGAAGGTCGGCGACCTCGTCGTCCGACAGCGCATCATCGCGGACGGCGTGTCGCAGCACGGTCGCGTAGACCTCGCAGCCCTCCGCGCGGAAGTCCTGCGGCCGGATGCGGTACTGACGCAGGACGTCGCTGACCACTTCCTCGGTGATGTCCGGGATCGCCGTCGTCGCGAGCAGGTTGCCGATCTCTACTACGGCGTTCGCGCGCGGGCGTCGTCGGAACAGTCGTGCGAAGAACCCGACCTTGCGGAGGGGTGTGAGCGAGAAGCCGTTCAGCCCCGTCGCGGCAGGGGGTGTCGGCGGCGGTGTGGCGATCGCCTTTGGGCGAGAAGGCGGCGCGTCCTGCGGCTGCGGGTCGTGCGACGGAGAGTCCGCAGCGGGCGGCTGCTGGGGCGGCTGATCCAACAAGGCCGCGGCCGTGCGGTAGGCCAGCGTTTTGGTGCTGCCGAGCTGAACGCTGCCGCCGTCGCGCTGTCCGAAGCTGTGGAGGCCGCCGGCGTAGTTCGCCTCGTGGTAGCGCATGGACGCGACGACCTTTGGGTTGCTGCACATGGCCTCGGCGATGGCGCCGACCTGTGCCTCCGGCAAGCCGCTGTCATTAGGATCGTTCCACACGCGCCCGTTTCGATGCCGGTGGACCTGATGGACGAAGTACGTCGCCATGAGGACCTCGTTCCCCGGCATCGCGAGCGTGCCTTCGACCCGCGCGAACACCTCGCGAGAAGGTCTGTCCGCAGAGTCGACGCCAAGCCGGGTAGCCCACCGCTCCAGCCAGGCGGGTGGCGGGTACTTCGCGCGCAGTGCTTTGCTGATGAGCGTCGACATCTCGGACATCGAGATGTCGTCCGAGAAACTGATGCCGAGGTCACGGGCGTAGCTTCTTTGTCGTTCTGAGGCCGATTCTAGCGACATGTTGCGTGCTCCCACCACACCGTGCGGCGCACGGTCAAGGCCCACCAGCGGCGACGACGCTGCCGGTTGCAAGGCGCCCCGGTCGGGCCTACACGCGCGGCACCACGAACGAAGGAGGACTTCATGCAGCCCGCAACCGTCCGCGAGCAGCCAGGCCCCTACCAGTTCTTCATGATCGGCCTCTGCGTTTACGTCCTCGTGATCTTAGGCGCGACCACGTTGTTCGAGTTCAGTAGCCCGACGCGGAGCATCCTCGACTACATCGACAGCGGCATCTGCGTACTGTTCTTCGCCGACTTCTGCGTGAGCCTGGTACGCGCCCCGAGTCGCTGGCGGTACCTCATCCGACACTGACTTCTAGCGAAACGATGCGACCGCTACTGCGCTCAGTGCCGTTAGCGTCGCAAGCACGATCAAGCAGCCGGTCCCGGCGCGCGCTCTCTTGCCGATCCCATCAGTAACGGTTTCAGGGTCCGATTGGCGTTCGCGGTCATGTTCTCCTCTTTCCAGAGCTGCCATGCCGCGTGTCGATCAGAATCCTCTGCGTACCATTCATCGAGCCAATCGCTTACCGCCCTTCGGCCGTTCTGCGCGACGTGTTCATGTCCCCAGAACCGCAGGACCATGAGCTGCCGGCGGCTTACCGATGCCGCTGAGCTGAGGCCGTCAGACGAAGGCCAGATTGTACCGCCCATTGGCTTTTGACCGTGTGGAGGAGGGCATCAGCAGTCTACACAAGTGCCGGTTTGCGTTGGTTCTTGAGGCGCGGAGTTCGATCGGCAGAGTCCTACCCCTTCTTCGTGATCCGAAGATAGCGGTCGAACACGGGGTCTCCTTCCTGAAGCACGGTGGGGGTCTTCGGCACTGCCTCAACCGGCAGATCCCAAACGGCCTCACGGGCCTGGTCTTCGACGTGTATCGAGGCCGAGAAGAACAGGTGGCCGCTACTACCACTCGAGTACGCGCGCTCCATCGCCCGGCGCAGCATCGAGAAGTCGATCTCGACACTGAACGGAAAGGCGTTCCTCAGAAGCGATACTGGCACCCGTACGCGAAGCCATTGCAGCCGCGCCGGACGCAACACAAACCGCCGCAGGCGATGATGGCCGGCGAGGCGCGCAAAGTCGTTCTCCACGACCGTGCGAAGATAGCCGGCGAGAGGTTGCCCGGCGATTAGGTGCGCCGCGATGCTGCACATCGCACTCGTGTACGCAGCCTGGTCCTCAGATGTCAGACTGAGCCTCTGGCGGTTCGTAGTAACCGTCATCGTACCGTTGTTGCTCATCACCAAGCCGCCATTGTGGACTACCGCGCCCCGGTAGGGTGCGAAAACACGATAGAGTTCCCAGAAAGCGTGGCTTAAGTCGGGCCACGCCGAGAAGAGCGGAGGCTCCATCAGCGATCCGCGGTTGCGCAGATCGTTGTAGGCGTCCCGCTTGTCGCTAAAGCGCCACGGCGCTTCGCCGTTGGCGCGAAGAATCCACTCGACGGTCAGGTCCTGAAGCTTGAAGGCGGTGCTGAACGCGAGCGGCCGGAAGCGTTCGAGCGCGTTGCGAACGGCGCCTGCTGAAAAGCTTTCCTCGAGTTGAAGAACAAGGTCTCCCCGAAACTCGCCCGACGTGTTCACGTCCCCAAGCGTGATAGTCATGCCTCCATCCGCCGCCTCGCTTTGCCGCCACAATGTCGCTCGCAGAAATTCAAGCGCATCGCGCTCGTAGGCAACCGAGTCTTCGAGATCGCTTGGGTTTCCAGTGAACCTGCTGGGGTGTGGCGGTATGCCACCCATCACTCGTTGCCAGACGCCAACCAGCCGGATCTGAACCGTCTGGTGAAGCGAATATCGAACATGCGCTCCATCTGCCGCAGCCAAGGACCCTGGAGCGGGTGAAGATAGTCCCTCGGTTCCATCAGCGCCCCGACAGGTGCGAAGGCATATGTGAAGTCGCGCCAGGCGTCGGTCAGCTGCGGGCCCGCAGGCGCCCCCCCGCGCGGAAGCGTCTCGTCGCCAGGGGAGAAGGCGTACTCGAAGGGTTCGCACCAGGACGCTTCAAGGTAGCGCTCTCCCGTCACATAGTCGTCGGGCGAGGCGATAACCTTCTGGCGCATCTCCCGCGCCGCCGCTGAAAACTCACCCACGACATTGCTGTAGATGTTGGCGAGATCCTGGTGGTCCTTGCCATAGAGGGCGATGACCCTCTCCAGGGCGTGGACGGCATCCTTCGCGAAGTAGTCTCCGAAGAGGTTGAGATTCTCCTCGACACTCGTCCACGAGCCTTCGACGGCGCGTTCCATCGCGGCGAGCAACTCCCCAGGCTTCTTTTCCAGCATGCTGCCCATCATTGTGGCGAACGTGTCGTCGTGCGTCCGATCCGGCGCGGGCAAGTTCGGATTGCTAAGGCAGAGCTGGATGAAGATGTTGAAGAGTGTCGCCAGCCGGAAGCGCTCGGCCGCTCTGACGCGCGCAAGAAGTATCCGGAGACAGTTGAGCGGCGTCCCGTACCGAGGGTCTCGCGCGAAGTCTGCGACCAACAGATCGAAGGCCCGACCCTTCAGATCTCGCAACGCGATTGTGAGCTGCATGAGGGTAGCCGATGCTTCGAAGACGAAACGGGCGGCCCTGGAATACCACAGGTACTGGCGTTCGAACCCGTTGTGCAGATCGAGCATCTCCTGGGTTACGCCAATCGTCTCTGTCCCAAGGGGAAGCGGCAGATGTCGCCCCCGATTGCGGCCGAGCCTTTTGGCGAGCAGCAGCGTGATCGCGCTTCGTCCGAGGGCCGAGCCGAAGAGGTGATTTCCGACGGGGGTCAGAAGAACGTCGTGAAAGTGGCGTCGTTCATGGACCCTGGTCGTCATCCGGTGCGCCAGATCGGCCTGTTCCGCGTCGGAAAGATGCGCCGCCGCGGCGAACGTTTCCGCGGGTGGTTGTCCGGTGGCAAGGAGTAGATCGACGTCCTCCGACGCCTTCCGGTTCAACAACACTGCGAGCGAGGGGACGTGAAGAAGGCCGTAGCGCTTGTTGCAGAAGTCCAAAGCTTCGGGTCCGCGCTACTTGGTGACGGCGATCCGTATGCGCTGCTCGATGCTCGCTGCGTCCGAGGACTGATCGATCGCGATGATCACATCGTCGGCGCCGCGCACGACGACCGACACGGACTGCTGCGGCGACGCGTCGCGCGCGGCGAGCAGACGCCGGGCGATCCCGGCGAGGCAGGCCGCGAAATGCTGAGCGCCCACGGCGATGGTGACGACGTCGGCGAGCTGCTCCAGATAGGAGTCGAGGATTGTGTCAGTTGCGTTGTCCAACGTCCGGCGCGATCCGTCCTCCGTATCGTAGGCCAAATCCTTCGCGAGTTTGGGCGGCGCGACGATCTCGAAGACGATGTCCATCGTGTCCCCATCTCATAGGAGTTCGATCCGAGGTTCAACTGGCGGCGGCATGGAGCCGACGGATATTGCTTCGGGAAGGAGTGCCTCAAAGACTCCCAGCGTCAGGATCGGGCGTCATGATAGGCCACGGTCGACCGGAGGCAAGATCGGGATGGCGCGGCCCGGCTTCCGGTGAGCCGTACTCATCCCAGATCCGGTCTACTTGGTTCAGGCAACGCGCGGCTGCGTCCAACGCCCCACCGTCTGTCGTCAGTGCAAGAAGTTTCTCGCGAAGTTCAACGGCAGGGACGGGAACAATCGTGAACGCCCCCTTCAAATTCTCGGAAGGTACATGCTGGGTGACCACGCGCCCGATCGCCCGCCGCGAGATGAGAGAGCGCCAACCTCCCTCAAAGCTGAGTAGAAGTAGTACGCCTTCGGCATCGGGATTCTCCACGACGGCCTCGGCGAGCATTGCTAGGCCCGGCGTTGATGCGCCGTTGCTGAGGAACCCATAGACGTGGGCACGCAGCGCAGGATGTGCGTCGAATAACTCGCCGATGTGGCCGGCCATGTGCCAGCGATCGAGGTTCCCGTCCGCAAAGGAACCGCCTGCAGCCAAGTCCACAAAGCGGCGCGCGGCGGAGAGGGTTCTCCGGCGCGTGACGGCGTCGCGCCACACGTGACTGTCATAGAAGGCGGGACAGGCTTCAGCAAAAGCAAAGAGCGCGTTTTCAGCGTCAACACCAGGTGCTTCGCCGAAGGCACGGATCATTTCCTCCAAACGATCGGGCCTTCGTTGCTCCTCCGGCAGGGTCTGAACAACAGTGAGCGCCTCAGCTGGAAAATTCGTGAACGGCAGTAGTCGCAGCCATTCACTGACTTCGTAGCCATCACTCAGGATCCAGCTTTGGGTTCTGCCAGCCTCCATGACCTCAGCGAGGCCTGTCTTCACGACGCCGATGTCGACGATGTGACCGGACAGCACTTGGTTCAGAAGTAGTGCGGCCCGTAAGCGGCGTGGTGCGATGGCGATCAGACTTTGAACCGTCGCATCACGCTGGCCATGCGGCAGCCGCGATGCCACGACGCCAAGCGCGAGGCCGAGCTTTTTCCGCTCTTCCGGCACGCCGTCGGCGATCAGTGGCTCAAGCGCTGCGAAGATTGTCTCCGCTTCCACCGAAGTCGCTGAAGGATTGGCGGCGCGAGCGGCTCTTTTCTCTTCCACGCGTGAGAAATCCGGACCGCCGAAAACCCGCCTGCTGTTCGGCGGATCGTTCGCCTTCTGCCATCTGGCCGCGAGGACGTGCGCGGCAGCTTCGCCGAAATGGTCGTCGATAAGATACTCTCGCATCAAAGCGGCTGTCTCCGGAGCGTCGATGGACAGGAACGCGTGCTGGTACTCATTCGTATGCGGTGTGATGGCTTCGGTCGCGGCTTCGCTGTGGGCTCGCCCACCGGCTGCTTGCGCTTCGGCACGGAAGGCGCGATAGTGGCGGAGGTTGTCGTCCAGCAAGCGCCTCAACAATGGCAGCAGCGCGATAGAGGGGGCCTGGCTTGCTAGCGTTGCGATGCTAGCCGTCTGCCAGCGCTTCGCGGTACCGGAAGCCAGCATGCGGTCGCCCCACTCCTGGGCGATTGCCTGAATAGTCGCACGTGAATCAGCGTCGAACGGTCTGCCGTGATCGCCCTCCCCACTTGGATGACGCGAGAGAAGCCCTGCCAAGCGCGCCATTTGGTCGTTATCGGCTTGCAGAGAGCGGGCATGGATGGCGGCAACGAGACTGGCGCCGCGGGCATGCGCGAGCCGACGCAAAAGGGTGTGGTAGCGGTCACTTGCGGCTTGGTCGTATGTACCGTCCACATTCAGCCGCGCCCGTGCTTCGTTCAGTGCCTCGATCATGCGGCCGACGGCCAACGGTCCGAGCGCGGAAGCCGCGGCTTCTCCGCGGTCATGCGGCCGGGTGGCGTCCATCAGCGCAAGTTCCAGTAGTGCGTCGTCTTCGAGACTGAAACAGGCTGCAGCGAGAATATCATCGGCTCCGTAGAATAAGGTTCGCCCGGTGCGCACGCGGGTGAGGAGGCCGCTCGCGACAGCACGGGGATAACGCTGGCGCGCTTCGTAGACGAGATGAACCGCCGCGTCCCGCCCCTCGGTTTCCATCGACCCGATGAAGTCGGCCAGCTCTAAAGCCCGGTCTTCGGCAAAATCCGAGTACACGATCGAGTGAAGCCGGTCGTAATCCGAAACTCCTGTCGCGATCTCCCGCTCGCGCGCAGCGGCGAGGCGCTCCTTGACGCGCTCGTCGGGAACGTTGTGGACGAACCTGTTGCGCGCAACCAGGTCGATGGTCTCGTCGCCAGCGTACCGCAGCACGTCGGCGACGTGTCGATCCGCGCCCCGAAAAGCCAGCGCCTCAACCGTCGAGACTTGAACTTCAGTCGCGGGATCATCGCTTGCGATAGCGGTCGCGAGATCGAGACCGTCGATGCCGCTGTTGGATGCCATCTCGTGCAGCAGGACGGTCCGCACCTTGGCCGACAGCCCACAGATCCTCGTCACGGCATCACTCCCGAGGATTGACGGTCGGAACCGGCTGCAGTTGCGCAGCGCCTTGAGACTCGTCTGATCGTCCTCGTGCGTGATGAGCGGCCAGACCGCGTCAAGGAACTCAGGGCGTCCCGACGCGAGCATAAAACGCAATGCGCGATCCACCTTGCCCGGCGTATGCCAGCGAGCGACGAGCCCCCGGATTGTTGGGGCGATGGGCGCCCACACTTCCTCCGTCGCCCTGAAGATCATCTCGGCCGCGAGAATGGGATCGACTTCGAACGCCGAGAGAATGGCCTTGCCGCACACGGCCTGCTGGTGCGCATCGCTGCGCGCCATACGTTCCACCGCGAAGAGAATGGCTTCTTCCCATATGGGAAGGTTGAATACTTCAGCCTTCAGCGCCTCGCGGCTCCTCGGATCATCGGCCGCCGCGGTAGTCCGGCGCTCTACGGAGTGAGAGGCATACCACTCCTGAAACTGCTGGTGCTGGAAAGAGTAGCCCAGCGTGCCGCCCGTGCGGATCAGAACATGATTGCTGGCGAGCACGTCCAGCACGTCGTCCGGCTGGGACGGGATAGTGATCTGCCCGTCCCCGATCAGCGTTGCCTGGGTTTGAGAGACGGTCCGCCGGGCGTTCGTGTCGGCGATAGACGTGTTCTGTGTCCGCGTGGCGAACACGGCGAGACACTCCAGATGATCCTGCTGGAAACCATGCACAACGTCGCGCAGCGTCTCGGCGCGACGGGCATCAGTTTCGTGCACAGTCACGAAGTGCCGCAGGAGTTCCTCCTTGGTCGTTGGGAAGGGCGCGCCTTCAGGAAGGGAGAGCAGTGCGGTGAGATAGAGTGGGATCGTTACGAGCTCGCGGACACCAGGCGTGCGCCAAGCCTGATCGACGATCCTCAGGCCTGCTTCGCCGCGCATCGCGGCGGCGATCTGCGTTTGCTGCTTTTGGTTGAGCGGCAGGAGATCGACGCGCATCCCGACGAAAGGAACGTCGAGGGCGTGCTTGCGGGTCGAGACGATGAAGCCGAGCTCAGGTAGCTCCGCCATCAGGCGATCGACCTGTACGCGCGCTCGCGTCCGCCCGTCCGGACTCAATTCGTTCCAGCCGTCGAGCAGCAGGACAACACCGGGTTTGGCGGCGACTGCACGGAAGTCGTCTTCCGATATGGCCTGGAACCCCTGACGAGTGAGGATGGACCCTAGCAGTGACAACGTTTGCGTGGCCCAATCGGCGAGCGGGATGATGATGGGCGTGCCTCCGGCGTCGGCGATGAGGGCTTGGGCGATCTGGAATAGTGTCGTCGTCTTTCCTGTGCCGGGTCCGGCGACGAGGATTAGATCGTCGAGCGACGTGACGACGCGCGCGAGCGCGGTTGTCGTCGCAGGCTGACCAAAGCCTTCTACCTCCAGCGTGAGCGCTACGGCACTGGATGGCCATTTGGTTGTGCGGCGGAAAACAGAGAGATCCGCCTCAGCAGCGGCGCGAAGACGATCCGCCGGTTGCCCGACGGCAATAGGCAGAGGCCCACGGGACGCTTCGTTCTGCAACACGCGGCGTCGAGCGTCGTCTTCCGCTAGCTTCTTCCATTCGCGTAGACGCTCGATGGTGAATTCTGGATCCTTATCGTCGATAGCCTTGCCGTGATTGCGACACATCCAGATGCCGTTGCTTGCGGAACGGCGTTCCGCGGATGACATGTTTGCGTCACCGCGGGGGCTGCGGTCGGATTCCACGGCGCCGATGATGTGCGCCGCCGTGCCGAGATTGATTTCACCGCCGACGGTCAGCGCACGACAAGATGGATAGGAGCAAAGCCAGCCCGCGCGCTTAGCGATCTGGGTCTTTATCCGGTCTGTGAACTCGTCTCTGTTTCTGTTTCCTGGCATCGGGCAGCGCGCTACTCAAAGGTTCGCCCGGCGACCCGGGCGGGGGCGACTATACCAGTTCGGGATGTAGGCTCGAATGGAGAGCTTCACACGCTTCGAACTTCTCGATTGATCTACAGGGTGATCAGGCAAACGCGATGACGGTACCGCCTGGCCTATCACCGCATGAAGGCCACCGAGGAGGCGCCGCATCAGCTACTGGTCGTGGGCGTTCGCTACGGGGACAAACTGTCGCGCGACGAGGGTCGGTGGCGCATCACCGACCGGATCGTTCACATGGACTGGCAGAGCCGGCACCCGGTGGCGGTTCCGGCGCTGTGCAGAGACTGAGCGACGTCGCGACGCAACCAAGCGTGGGGACGTTGCTCCCGTGGGATCGATGCTGCCGCGCGCCTTCATGGGGCTCTCCCTGTCCGCTGCCATCAACGGTCGACGAGTTCGCCTGCCGATACGGGGCCGGCGAGGGACGTTGTGGAATCACGACCGGTGGATCTGCGCATGCGAGCGCTCGCCTCTGTTGCGTGGTTCTGACCGGCGACAGCCTCCGGGCTCCGCTCACTCTAGAGTTGTCTAGAAGTCACGCCCTCGCCGCGACTAACCTTCTTCTGCGCACGACGGACGTGGCGTAAGATAGACCGCAACAGGTGACCACTTGGTGATGATCTGCGTGCAGTCATCGTCCAAGACTTTCGAGCACGGGCACCCCCGATACGGCGTCGTGCACAGCGAACACTCACTGTCGTCGACGATCATAGCTACCGCAGGAACCACGCATCCGGCTCGCGCGGCTTCGGCAGGGTAGGTCTTGTCGTCGGGGTCGGGTAGGTACTCGACGAGGACGTTCTTCCCGACGACCTTGAGATCGTACAACCCACGTTCGAGCTCGAGGCGGTCTATCTCAAGGACTCTGTTAAGGGTCAGGCACTCGAGTGCATCCGGTCTCGGCTCATCCGAGTCGCCATCGCCAACGAGCTTCTTGAGGGCGTCGCCCAATCGCACGGGATCGCCGAGCAGCGGGGCTACGACTGTAGACCACTGAGGCAAGAACTCGGCCACGTCGTCGAGGTGTCCGCACACGGAAACAATCAAAGCCGAGCAGCCAATGGGATAGGCGATCGAAAATCCGATCAAGCGATCTGACCGGCGCACATACCGCCGGACGAGTTCCTGCAGAGCCTCTATGGTCGTCGCTACCGCGGAGACCTCTGGATGCCATACCGTTCCGAAGTTCACGTCCAGATCCTCGATCTTTACCAGCAGGACGTCAGCGTTCAACTCGATCCGCATCTCGTGACGCGCGACCGCCTTTACGAGTTCCAACGACTCCGCCTCCACGAATGGACCTCCGCCATCGCCGATCTCCAATTTGCGGGCTGGCAAGATGTGCAAGCGGTCGCGCGCGAGAATCCGCTCGAGTGGAAGGAAACTCATGCCTGCTCGTATTCCTCCCCCCCGCGCAATGCGGAACGAGGCCGGAGAATCCTTACTCGGGGCATCACCAGCTTCTGGCGCTGGGATGGGGCCGAACTGCGCGGCCGGTGGTGCGCCCAGATATTCGCCGACGAGATGGTTGTCGCGGAAGTAATCGGAGAGCAGACGTTTCCAGAGCGCGACAGGGATGTCTCCGTCGACGCGCCACAGCTTCAGATAGTCTGGCGCGCGGTTCGCCTTCGAGAGGTCTTTGCCTCGTCGATCTGTGAGGCCGTCCTCATCGTAGATCCGCACTGCCCCATCGAAGTGATCGAGGTTGCCGTTCGGTGCGACAATCGAATGTGCGTACCGACACGCGTATCGGACTCCATCCACTCCGAACGTCGAGGCCGCGCGGACTTCCTCCACGGCGAAGATCCGCTCTCCATCGCGGTCGCCCCATCGGAAGTCTGTGAATTCAATTCCGCTGTAGAAGCGTTCGGCGTCGGTCGCCCGGTGTTGCGACACCCCGGCGGGAATGGTCGACAGGTCGTCGTTGAACTCAGGACCCCACCAATACTGTTGTTCCATGATCGGCCTGTAGCTCTCGGCGAGGCCAACCATGTCGGGATCAAGAGCGACACGTGGACGAAGAGCAGCGGGCACGCCCGCGAGTGCGGAGAGAAAAGGGGCATTCAGGGAGTTAACTGGCACACCGCTCCGGCGAAGATCGCGGTGGGCGAAAAGGGCTAGGGGTCCGTGTCTGTATACCCCCGGACCAATGACGTCCACCTTGCTCAGATCGATGAGTCCGTCGCCGTCCAACTCCTTGAAGACCGCGGCGGCCACCCTCGTCGCAATCCCGATATTGAACACGGCCACGCATTCCGCGACCAACAGCTGTAGGTCCCCACTAAGGCCGGCAGCGAGGAGCTTCAGCAGGGTCGCAAATTCGTCCTGCCGGGCGACGATCTTCTTCCCGCGAAACTCGGTCAATGCACCGCCGAGGTTTGCCCGCTCCTCAGGCGAATCAGCGACAAGCATCTGAGCGGTGAGACGACAGACGCTCGGCGCAAAAAACACCGCCGTGGGATATGTCCAGCCGAATGGCCGACTCATATCGTGAGAGACGAGGCCCGGAATCCCCGCCTCCCAGTTCTCCTGCAGCGCCTGCACCAGCGCACCGGGAGAGAATCGCGTGTTCGCCCGCGTAAGTTGGTCGGTGGCGAGGGTCGCGATCAACTTCATGGCAGCCGAGGTCATACCAGACGGGCGCGAACGATTCCGCATGCGCGCGGCAACGGTAGAGAAGCCTCCAGCGCCGGACGTGATCTTGGCTGGCTGCGAGGCAGCTCACCTGTCCTGTCGTTCCGATCCTCCAACTTCCGGATGCCAGATGGGACCGCCACAACGGATGAGACACCAGCTAGGGAGTTCGAACGCGGTACTGAGGTCGCAGCCGACCCCAGCACCTCGAAAACGGTTGCCTTGACGCAGAGGTGGGCCAACGACGTTTCGAGATCGCCGGGTTGGCCTTCCGCGAAGAGGTCCTAGAGGCTCGTTTCGTGTGCAAGGCCATCAACGGTTGACGGTTTCGCCTGCCTCCAAGGGTTCTCGAGGGACATTGCGGGATCTTGGTGAGACGCGGCCACCGCGATCATGTGCGCGATTTCCCTGGTCGTGCACGCTTCTTCGACAGGGCGGTGCTAGCTGCGTGAGTGGGTTCAAATCCCGGCGGGTTTGCACCCTATTATTCCCGCAATTCCCAATCCTTGTGAACGTAAAGTGGGCTGCGTAGCCCGCGGGATTGCCGGGGGTTTCCTCATCCGCGAACGATCTTCAGCATCGGCTGGTAGCGCCTTGCGGCTTCTTCTGGAAGCTCATCGAAGGTGGGGGCCCGACTAGCGTGACGCTCGCATCATTGCTGCTCTCCGGGTTGTCAGGTCAGAAGTGTTTCTTCGCTCGCCTGCCCACCGATCCTCGTAAGGAGAGACTCGCCGTAGCGGTCAGGGCTCGATGTTCCAGATGCCCATCATCCCGATGTCCTCGTGCTCGACGATGTGGCAGTGAAACACGGTCTTCCCCGCGTGATCCATGACCGGAACGAGCAGCGTGATGCTGCCGCCCTTGGGGACGATGACCGTGTCCTTGAGCCCGGGCACGCGGGTGTAGAGGTCGGCGTAAGTCGCGAACGCGGGATCGGGACCGTTGGCCGACAGAACCTGCGCGGAGTTGACGTGCTGGTGCCAGGGGTGGTCCATCCCGGTCTGGTTCACTATCTCCCAGACCTCGTAGGTGCCCACCTTCGAGTCGTGTTGGTACGCGCTCACGGTGCCATCGGCCATCTCGTCGAAGCTCACGCCGTTGATGGTTCCCCGGCCCATGAACATGCCGAGGACGAACCGCGTCCGCGGCAACGAGCCCGCGTCGATGGTGAGCCGCCTCGCCGCGGGGTCTACCTGGGCCGGGAGGACGTCGCCCATTTCCGCTCCTGCGTCTTCGAGCGTGAGGAGCGTCACCTGTGCCGAGGGAGCGCCTCCGAATCCGGGCATGCCGCCCATCATCCCCATGCCTCCGCGGTCGTACGGCAGCGCGAGCAGCCGGAAGTTGCCGGCAGCGGGGGACGCCTGGACGAGCAAGTCGAGCCGCTCGGCGGGCGCCACCAGGATCTCGCTTACGGAGTACGGCCGGTCGAGCAGACCTCCGTCGGTACCGATGACGTTGAGGGAATGCCCCTCGAGGCTCAGCCGGTAGAAGCGCGCCGTGCTGGCGTTGAAGATGCGCCACCGCTGCACTTGCCCGGGCCGGATCGCGAGAACGGGGTTCACCTGGCCGTTCACCATCACCAAGTTGCCCTCCTTCCCCATCACGTAATCCAGGATCGAGTCGTAGGGGGCCGGGCCTCCGCCCGAGAGCGAAATATCCTTGAGCACGAGGAGGTGGGTCTCGTACGCAGCCAGCGGGCTACCCGGCTCGTCGGCGACGTCGATGGGGCCGATCATGCCGCCCCAGATCTGCTCGGCGACCGCGCCGTGCTGATGCGGGTGGTAGAGCCCCATCGAGCCAGCGGGTTGCAGCGAAAGGTCGTACTCGTAGTCGAGGCTTCCTCCGCCGGCAGCGACCGACCTGAAGACGTCGTCCCCGGGCGTACCGTTCGGGTTGGTTGCCGGCGTGACATGCAGGCCGTGCGCGTGAAGATTCGTCACGAACCGCGGATGGCCGAGGAGGTTCGTGGCCCCACTGGCGGGGAGAGCGTTCGTGAAGTGCAGCCGCAGCAGGTCACCGCGCCTCGCCTGGATGACGGGGGCCACGAAGCCGCCGCCGTAGGTCAGGAACGTGGCCGTGGAGCCGCCGAGGTCGTCGGCGGCAGTTCGGGCCTCGATCGTGACGCCAACGACGTTGCCGTTCCGTGTGCTCGGCGCCACCGGGGGATCAGCGAATGCCGATCCTGGGGGCGGATCGGACGGCGGATGGCCCCTCCCCGCGTAGGCATGTGGCGCGTCACAATCTCCGCCCGGGCCAAAGAACGAGCCATCTCTGACGTAGCAACATGACTGAGGGCACTGGCCCTTTACCAGAAGACCGGCCGCGGCGCGCAAGCTGTTGACCCCGTCGGTGACGGTCATATGCCCGTCACCGTTCATGTCGCACGACGCCATGTAGTAGACGTCCGCGCCATCGCGCAGCTCGCAGGTGCTTGAGAGACCCGCGGCTGCTCGCAGCATCTGCACCCCGTCCGTGACGGTGACGGCTTGCCGCGAGTCGCCGCTGGTATGCCCGCACGCGGGCATCATGAAGGATCCTGGGTGGTGCGCTGCCGCTGATGTGGCCAACGTGGCACCGATCAGCACCGTGAACCACGAAAGGACTCTCTTTTTCATTGCTCCTCTATCCTCGACAATCAATCACGTGGTGAACGGCAACGCCCCTGAGCCCAGAGTCCCTTCCTGCCGGTTCGACAATCTCGTCAGATTCGCGCTGCGTGGCTCGACATTCCTTGCGCCAACTGCTTCGGGGTGTATTCCCAGTGATGCGATTCCCAGTCGTGGCAACGAGAACGGGGCGCCGAGCCCCCCCCATGCGAATGCTCTGAAAGCTGGGCGCCACCTATGCCGCGATAGCACCCCGGCGGCGTCCCTGAGAGGCCCGGTGAGGCTTCCGCACTATGGCGATATTTCAGCGACTCGTCGCGTGGATCATCGACCAGATGCCCAGAGCATTGGTCGAACTCCAACGTGACTAGCTCTTCCCCATCCGCCAGCTTCACAATTCGCGTAACCGGCATGCCCAATCAAAGAAGCAAGCGTCATGCCCATCGAAACAATACGTACAATTGAATCGCGGCCCAAAGCTTCTCATGCAAATTTCGCGACGTCGGCTTCGCGCGCGCGGTCGGCATCGAGGGCGATTTCCGAAAGTCACGAATCCGATGACGCATCCGTGAGAATCCAGTCGTTCACGGCCCTGACATTGCACGCTTGAAGGGCGGCACGCCGTTCGCTTCTCGACTGTAGGTGGCTTCTCGAAAGGAGGTGAGAACTGGATGTCACCAATCGCATTCGCTCCCCTCATTTGGGGTCTCGCGGCGTTGACGTTCATCGTGATGTTGCGATGGTGGGCGATGAGATCTCACGAGCGCGACCATGGCACGCATCATCATCATCATCCGAGCTAGTGCCCCGACAACGACGGCGCGTCGTAGTAGCGCTCGATCGCGAAGGTGATCCGAACGCGCTCGGCGAGTCCGGCAGGTCGTAAGCGGACGGCGGGCATCGTCCCCTGGATGACCGCCATCCGTGTCCGGGGTGACGCCAACACTTCACGGTTTCCGTGTGTTTCATCTCAATGGACGTTCGCTCGTGGGGTTTTCGGTATGCGAGTGCAACGGCGTTACTGTCACTACGGTCAGAGAATCGCTGCACGCCTGGGACCGATCTTTCCTGACGGAGTCATCATCGCCGGGCGTGATGAGAATCGCGGTCTGCAGACCAACGGCGAGCTTGGTTACAGCGTACGGGTGGCGTCGGGTGGACATCCATGATCGAGGCCCCTTCTGGATGTCGGAACCGTTGTCAGCTGTCGCGCAGCACGAGAAGTTGCATCTCCTGAACGCGTGCATTGCGCGCGGTGTTGCGGGATTCAAGGCAGGGGGCCCTGTATTCGCCCCCAAGATGCGTTTCCGCTACTGGTGTGTCGAGATGTGGAACGGGCGCCTGACGCTCGGCGAGTTTTGGGCGACCTACGTCGGACCGAGTGATCAAAACTCGCCGCATGCGCATGTTGCCGTACAATTGGCTCTCGGCATCGGCGAAGATGTCACGGTGCGCGTTGGGCGCCGCCGGCTCAAGGCGCGCGGCGTCCTCATCCGACCGCTCACGACCCACACGGTCGCGACCGGGCTTCAGGTCGCTCTTGTCTACGTCGAGCCGCAAGCATCGCTGGGGCGCGCGCTTGTTCAGGCTTTGGGTGGACGCCTCGCGATGCCACTACCACCTGAGGTCGTCCAAGCTACTTCGCATCTCGACGACCCGGTCGCTCTTCTAAGCCGTCTCGCAGCGGCGCTCGGCCTAGAGCCACGAGCGGCTCTTGATGCCAGGCTCGCGCACGCGCTCGAACTCCTCGAGCGCTCCGTTGGTGCAGCCGGAGCGATCGCGGATGCCGCGCACGATGCCGGACTGTCGACTCCTCGGCTGCGCGCCCTAGCGAGCGAACAGCTTGGTGCGCCCCTTGCACGCTGGGTCTTATGGCGGAAGCTTGAGCGGGCGGGACGCTCGCTTGCTCGCGGGGCGTCTTTAGCTGAGGCAGCGGCTGACGGTGCGTTCGCTGACCAGGCACACCTTGCCCGTACGATGCGGCGGATGTTCGGTGTCACGCCGAGGGTTGCGGCTCGCGTGCTTCGATAGCAAGCGATTCGTTCAAGACAGGTCGTAGAGAGATGGTGAGGATGTAGCGTCAGGGAGGTGTCTGAAGGTGCTTAACTCTTTGCTTCGCTACGCCTACGCGCCGGTCTTCTTCGTCGGCTTTCTCGGTGCTGGGGTTCTTCTCTCAGGAGGCGGGACGCGGCCGTCTGCACTCGGGGCGCTCTTGCTGCTTGCGATCGCCGTATCCTTTGCAGCGGAGCGAGCGCTGCCCTACGAACATGGGTTCAATTCGCCGCATGGAGACGGGTGGCGCGATGTTGCCCATGCGCTCGTGAACGAGGCTTCGAACGCGCTCTCAATCATGTCGCTCCCACTGCTCGCGGCGCTCGTCCCCGATACGGGACTGTGGCCGTCTGGCTGGCCCCTGCCCCTCCAGGTTCTGCTCGCGGTCGCTGTTGCCGATGTAGGCATCACGCTCGCACACTACGTAAGCCACCGTTCGCAACTGCTGTGGCGCTTCCATGCTGTCCATCACTCCGTTCAGCGGATGTATGGGTTCAACGGCCTCATGAAACACCCGCTCCACCAGGCCTTCGAGCTCACGTGTGCAAGTCTCCCTCTCCTTGCTCTCGGCATGCCCGTAAACGTGGCGTGGCTCCTGGGATTTGCTGTTGCGGTGCAGCTTCTCCTGCAACATTCAAACGTCGATCTCCGAGTTGGACCGCTCATGCACGTCTGGGCTGTTGCACCGGCCCACCGGTTCCACCACCTGAATCGCGCCGGGGACGGCGATGTCAATTTCGCGCTCTTCTCATCGGTTTGGGATCATCTGCTCGGAACGTTCCACTACGATGTCGGGAAGCAACCGCGCCTCGGTGAGCTCGGCATCGAAGGTCGCGCCGACTACCCGGTGGGCTACGTTGCGCAGCTTCTCGAACCATTTCGCCCGGAGGACCTCAAGGTCGCTACCTACCGCTAGTGGGCCTTCTGGTCCGCCCTTTCGACGAGCGCTTCGATCTCCACGTCGATCGCGCCGTCCGTGCAGCGACCGGGCCGGCCTCGAGCGCTTGTGCCGCTACCTCTCGACGGTGCGGATGGCCGATCACATCGTCGTGCTCTCCGAGGGGCGGGTCGCGGAAGGTGGGACGCACGCCGAGGTGATGGCGCGGGAGGGGGTCTATGCCCGCGTCTTCAGCCTCCAGGCGACCGGCCACCGCTGACCGGCCGGGAGACCCGCAAAAAATATTTGCGTCCTTCATGCAATCTGGCATGTTCGTCGCGCGGTGGGTTCCCACCGTGTTGCTGCACCGCTCCACTCCCGACGCCATACTGCAATCCCGCTCGACACGGCGGTTTCGGAGTGGTCAAGCAGCGATTCCAGAGCGCACGGAGCGCAGAGGAGATCCCTCCATGAAACTTCTCGGATGGTTGGTTGCGGTGGTGGCGTGCCCGCTGGTCCTCGGATCGTCGGCCGAGGCGCAAACGGTCTCGGTCGACCGCTGCGCCGGCGCCAAGATGCGGTGCGTGATGGGTTACACGCACATCTGCGGCGTTGTGGGTGTGGAAGGGCAGCTCAAGTGCTACCAGACCGCGACGCTCCGCGGCCGGTTCGTCGATCAGGTCTGCATCACTCGCACGGTCGACAAGATTCACGAGTGCTTCCGGGCTGCCGAAAGCCGGAACGTCTGCCGGACGGCCGGCGACGCGAACCAGATCCAGGCCAAGATCGAACCCTTCGTGCTCGACGTGATCCGCGACGTGACGCCCGGGTTCCCGTATCCGTCGATCAACACGTGCGCTGCCGGCAAGCAGAAGGCGCTCGCTGACGCGACCTCGGCGAAGCTCGGTTGCTTCGAAGAGGCGTTCCGGCGCGACCCGGGCCTCGTCGCCCCGGGTTGCCTCGCGCAGGCCCAGGCGCAGTACGAGTACGCCTGGCTCCGCCTGGCGCTGAATGGTGGGTGCGCCACGGGCGACGAGATCGCGCTCACGGCCAAGATGGACGCGTTCGTCGCGGACATGGTTGTGACGCTCGATCCCTGAGCGTCTCGCCAATCGGGCCGCGGAACACGAGCCGGTTACCGGGCGGTCTTCGTCCAGGTGCCCGAGGCGGGCAGCATGGGCGTTGTCGGCGTGCTCGCCCTCCTGGTCAACATTGTTTGTGCCGCCGTGCTCCTCCCACATCGCGAGGGCGATGCAAACGTGCGCGCCGTGTGGCTGTTCAGTCGAACGATGCCATCGGCAATGCCGGCGTAGTCGCCGCCGCCGCGGCCGTACCGCTCACTGGAACCCTGTGGCCGGACCTTGTGGTGGCCGTCGCCATTGCTGGCCTGTTTCTACATTTGGCCGCCGACACATCCGCGATGGCCTGGCCGAACTGCGCGGGCAGCCGGCCGTGGAACCGCGGTAACAAAACTACTGGGGCTTCGAGACGTCGCTGATTTCCGAGATACATCGAGTGCGTAAGTGCGTACCACGACGGAACGCGCTCCACTGCTCCGGTGTACAAGCTGCGCTGTTGGCGGTTCTATCGCTGCTGGTCGCGGGGCCCGAGGATCTGCTCACGTAGTTTCACGCGTAGCCCTCAAGCGACCGGCTTGAAACTGTGAGTCTGTACTCCCGGTCTCGGGAGCCCAAACCGAAGGAGGATACGAATGAAGAAGACCCCGATGGTAGCTCTGGCCGCAGTGTTGATGCTCAGCGCCGCCACGGCATTGCCCGTATTCGCGGCCGACATGTCCGCAAAGGTTGGGGCGGCCAAGACGGCAGCCGACCATGAGGCCATCGCCACCGAGTACGCGAACGAGGCCAAAGAGGCGGAAGCACGCGCTGCCGAGCACGACAAGATGGCCGCCAGTTACAAAGGCCTCGGCAAAATTGGCCAGGTGCATGACACCCACTGTGCGGCCATCGCGAAGCGGGAGCGCGAGAATGCGAAGGATTTGACCGGGCTCGCTGACGCGCACCGCGCGCAAGCTAAATCAGCCAAGTAACCCCAAAAGAGAGTATCAGGCGGACGGGCACCGCCCGCCGGGTGTCCGTCCGCGTGTTCTCGCAGCGGCTCCCGCTGCGGCGATTCATTCCTTGAGACAAGAAAGGAGCAACACGTCATGCAACGACTCACGCAACTCGTGGTGTTGGGCCTGGGAGTCATAGTCACCACCACACTGCTTCAAGGCTGCGCCTACGAAAACCGCGCGACAGGGAAGCCCAGCCACTACCACTCGATGCTGTATGGGACTCAAGCGGGCAAGAATCTTGCGGTGAAGACTGGATTCCCCAAGCCGCAGCGTCACGGCGGGTGATGCCACTACCCCGTCGGAACCAAGGGGCCGAGGGAGCAGGCCTTCATGCGAAAAGCAGCTTCAGATCGGCGACCCCACCAACATCTCGAGGTTGACGTCGCTTGCGACATCAGGCGGTCATCGGCAACGAGAGTAACGTACACGCGCGGGGTGCTGGAGCAATCGTTCGCCGCGCCCGCGATCGCGTCAAGCTCGAACCTGGAACAGCGGCCATTGGGGGCGGCGCCCATGAGCCAGCTGAAGTCCACGACGCTTGGACGAAAGATGACGTCCCGTCCGTTGCAGAATCCGCACTCGTGCAGCGTGTAGCCGGCACGCTGTGCGAACGAGATCGCGGTCGCGATGGGCCCGATCTCCATGCGTGACCAGCCCGAGAGTCGCGGCCCACGGGCTTATTGTGGACGGCAGTGTGAGGGCTTCGCTCGTCTCGCGTCTCGCGAGGAAACGCTCGACGCGCTGACGGGGATCAAGCGGCATCCCTTCCATTCTGGGCAACTCGAAAAAGCTCGCAGTGCCACTTACGAACAGATGGTTCACGTGGCCCAGCTCGACGTCGATGCTCCACGCCGGAGGCGCCATCGTAGGGTCGACATGCTCGTTCGGCCGAGTGACGGACGCCCGCCACGGCAACTCGATCGAACCGTCCACGGCATCCACTTTGAACGCGTGATCCCAGAACCAGACCGTCGTCCCGGCCGTGACGTAGGCGCTTTCACGGGGCAGATGCAGGACGAGCACCAATGCGGGCGATGTCCTGCATGAGATTCGCGCTTCGAGCGCCGGACGAACGTCACCGAATGGCGAGTCGATAGTTCCGAGCGGCAGGTTGAACACTCCGACCGCGCCAGCCTGCGTGAGAGAAGGAACGCTCGAAGGAATCCACTTGGTCCCCCGTGCGGTGAAGTCCTTTTCGGCGAGTTCGGAAAGCCATTCCAGGTGGTCGCGCATCGCGCTCCTCCAGCGGTTCGAAAGCGAACCACGTCATTGCCAGTCGCAATTCGCCCGGCAGTTGTGGCGGGGGCCACATACAACGCGCGTCAGATTCCTGATCTAGTCTGCTGTTACACGAACGATCCGCCCGACCGACGGAACGTCATCAGCCATCGCGAAGAGAATGTAGTGGCCGAGCGGCAGAATGTTAGGATCGGACGGCAACGTGAGCTCGGCGTTCGGACCCGCTTGCGTCACAGGAAGGACGAGACGGCGCGGCACCCCGCCGTCGACCCAATGCGTGTGCGCGCCCGTGCCGACTAGCACCGCTGATGTAATTTCCGTCGCCGGGAACACGGGGAATGTGAGCACGGTGCCCCGCGCGGCCTCGGAGCTTACTGCGCCAATCACGGGACGAACGCCGCGGAAAAGATACGGCGGCGAGTACGCTTCGATGTCCGACGATGTGGGTCCGATCTGAAACTTGATTAGCGTTCCGCCGGTGGTGAGCACTCTCCCATCGGGAACGAGAAGGGTAATGGCGTGGTACTCACGAAACTGGGCCATGTCCGCAACACGCCGCCAGCGGTTCGCGCGGGCGTTGTATAGATCGGTCCAGCGCACCACTCCGAGCACGTCTGGAACAGGTGCGGGAGTGGGTGCATCCCCCGCTGCGACGAGCACCGAGCCATCCGGAAGCTGGACGACCTCCGGCCGGCTGCGCGGGAGAGCCGAATTCGCCGTGAGGCTCCACATGCCGGTTTGGGGATCGTAGATTTCACCCATGACACCGCCGGCACCGGGGCGAATCCCAATCGCGAGCGCACGACCGTCGTCGAGCATGACGAGCGAGTGGTCGGAGTGGTCCGGCCAGCCACGGTTTGGCTGCACGAATCCGCCCGTCATCCGCCACACGCCCGTGACTGGGTCGTAGAGCTGGGGGAATGCCCACGTCGCAAGCACATCGCCGGTGTAGAGCAGCGCCGCCGGCGGATACTCGGCCGGCGCAAGCATCGAACCCGTGTAGGTCCAGGTTTCTGTGCTGAGGTCGAATCGTTCCGCGGTATCTGTCCGCTCGGCATTCGGTGCCGTACCGCCGCCCATCACCAAGAGCGAGCCGTCGGCAAGGCGCGCGAGTCCCGGATACCAGCGCCCGACGCCGAGCTGCAGGTTGGGCATGAGCTCCCAAGAGCCGTCAGACCGGTACGATTTCACCCACGGGACGGCGTTTCGAAACGAGCCCGGATCAGTGGGAGTCTGACCGCCGATAAAGACAATCCGGTCGTCTGCGAGGAGCGTCGCGGCGGTACAGCCCTGCTCGGAAGGCGACGAGGCGGGAAAGCTTTTTGCGCCGGTCAGCGGGTCGAACACGACCGGGTCGACGGTGTCGTGGCAGTAGAATAGGCGACCGTCGGCCATGAGAATCGCGATGTCCGTAGCGTCGAAGAGCTCGGGCGACGTGTCTCCCACGATCGCCCATGAGCCTGGGTGCGACTCCGGAGTAACGGTGATCGCGCCGGGGCTCCGCCCAGGGACGAGCAGTTCACGTTCGATGTAGTCGTAGCCTTCGGCCGCGACACCGAGGCGGTAGGCACCGGGCGGAACGTTGGCGAGTGTCCAGCGGCCGGACATCGCGGAACGCAATTCGCGAAAAAAGGATAGGTCGCCCTTGAAGATGGTCACACGGGCGTTCGCGACGCCGCTCGCTCCGGCGCGCACGCGACCGGAGAGGCGCTTGGGCGTAGGGCCAACCGTAACCGTCTGGCGCGCAGTGCGCGTACGACCGTCTGCTAGGGTCACTGTGACGTCCCGCGCGCCGACGGCGGCATTCGCGGCGACATTGAGCTTCAGCTGCAAGCGGTCCGCGGATTTCCACCGTACTTCAGTGACGGTGATGCCACCGCCGGCGACACCGACTGCGGACACCGCCGCGGCGCTCGTCCCGAAGCCGGCACCGAACACCGTCACTGTCGAACGCTTACCAGGACGGACAGCGGACGGCTTCGTATAGGCTACGACAAGCGGCGTCGACGCCGCTTGAGTGACGGCCGGGGCGATGATCGCCAGTGCGACGACGAGAGCGAGTATCAACCTGAAGACACGCATGACGCCTCCTCGTAAGAGCCCGAAAAGGCGTCATAGCACGAGTGAGATCGGAGGGTACCGCGAAAGATGGTCGGGCCAGCCGCGCGTATTGCCCGCCGGCGTGCCGCGCGCTCTCAGCGTGCGAGTCGGCGAAGGAGATCGAGTAGTCCATTCACCTTCTGCCGCTGCGCGGAGGCCTTCCCGCTCTGCTAGCGCCGATACGGGTCGTGGAACTCTTCGTGTTGCTGGTTGAGATCCTGGTGAACCGCGCCGTGCTCGGCGTTTCGCTCCCGGTGGCCTTCTTCGTGAGCGCGGTCCAATCGCCGATGAACACGGCGATGCTGCTTACGCGTCATCGGCTGCGAATGCACAGCGCGATGGGCATCGTTCAAGTCGCGGTGTTCGGCGTTGTGCTGCTGCCCCAGATCCTGATGGGTGTCCTGGTGGTCGGCGTTGAGATCCTCGTGAACGGATTCATGCTCGGGGTCGTGCGCGGGAACGGCGCCCGGAAGAGCAACGAATGCGCTCAGGACGAGGGCGAGAAAATACGCATGGTGTCGGCGAAGCATTTGTATACCCTGTCCTTCGTTCAGTCTGACGTGCTTACGTTTTTTGCCAAGCTCGAGAGCGAGCTCACGAGTAGTTCTTCTCGCGGCCGCGCGTTTCCAGGACCCATGCGCCGTACAACGGAGTCGAGGCGCGGCGGTTGCGGCCGAGCCGTAACGCACGCAGTGGCTCAACTGCGCTTTAGGTCTCGGGAGAACTACGCCGTCGAAACAATCAGAGGGCGCTGGCCTCAGTCCGAGCAACGGTCGTCGCTCGTACAAGGGTCAGTCCCTACTGCCCTTCCCCTGCGTTTCGCAGTACGCGGCACCGGCGAAGTGGCGCGTTCGGCGCGGCTACTCGCCGCGTCGAAGTCGCACGCCCTAAAGCGGGTTCGTTTCAGGACCGGAGCCGCACTCGTAGACTCGGATCGTCCACTGACTTCCAGAGGTGAGGGTTGTGGTCGTAATCGCTTGGATGGGTGTCGAGATTCGGGCGAGCAGTCGCCAGATGTGAGAGGCCTTCGGATTCGTCCCCATCGAGACGACGACAACTCCACCGCTATTTCGCAGAAGTGCGTGCGCTCGCCGAAACACACCCTCTACTGACGCGAGCGGGAAGTAATAGAGAACTTCGTTGAGGACGACCACGTCGAAGCGCTTGGCGGGTTGAAAGTCGGCGAATGACCCGGTGTAGAAAGAGCGGTCGACGCCTTCACCGAAATCCCGCAGACAGTCCGCGACAACTGCGGGCGCGATATCCAGCCCGGTGTAGGACGACACAGCTCCCTTCAGAAGCGGATACAGTATCGCGTGTCCGCAACCGACGTCGAGCACGTCGGCGCCGAGCGGGAAACGATCGCGAACAATGCCGCTGATGACGTAGTGACGAGGCCGTTGAGGGAGGGAACGCAGGAACTCCCACTCGCCGTTCGCATACATCCGGTTCCACCGCGTGGGACTGCTCGCGACGAAAAGATTCCATGCGTTCGAGACTTCATGTCTGAGTGAGGTCGCCGGCGCCGGTGAATCGAGAAAGCTCAAGGTAGACGTCCGGGCCACTCTGAAGGCAACGGCGCCGAAGAGGACTCCGGTGATCAACTCGGCCGCCGTGTGGTGCCGGATGACGTATGCGGACCCGACGATGAGGGCTAGCGCAGCCGCAAGTAGTAGCCGCTGTGCCCCACGAACTTCGATGAATACTACTGAGCTCGCCAGGACCACGCTCGCCGTTTGGAAACATGTTGCATAGGGCGTTTGTCGCGGCGCCCCGATCAGCACGTAGACGGCGCTTCCGATTGTGAGAAGCAGCAGACCTACGGAGAACCGCCACAGAGCGCCCGAGTGCGAGCGGAGCGGGAAAACGAGAAAGGGCAGGAGATTCAATGCATATCCGGACAGGTTCACTAGCCTCCACACCGACCTACCGGGTGGCCCGAGGCCTGCGAACACATCTAACGGCCGGTGAATCGCGTGCTCAGCATGGCTCGCGGTTTCGAAGCCGAATAGCGTCGCTGTCAGACCGACGGCAAAAATCGCCAGCGGCGGCGTTGCTCGAGGCCTCACCTATTTCGTCGTTGAGTCGCTGTGGCTAGGGGACGGCAAAGGCGGTGCAGGTGTCTCCAATGGCACGACAACCCCGAGCATTACGTCGGTGGCAAGCAAGTTGCCGCTTCGCAGTCGAGACCCGTGCACCGTGACCTGCATGCCTGGCGTTAGGTCAGCCTGTGCGGCTGGTCCGTCCCAACGGCGGAACTTGGTACTATCGTTGATCTTGACGGTTGCGTTGCCACCATCGGGAGTTTTCATCACGAATTCGTTTTTCCCGACGGTGGTCACTTCTCCGTCAAAGGTCGTTTCGTTCTGCTGAGTAGGTCCGTGAGCCAAAGCCACGGCCGCCGGAAGGATGAAAGCAAGTAGTATCGTCGCACGCATGTTGAGTTCCTTTTCGCCATTAGCCCACAAAGAGCGGGCAAGTGGATGTCCTGGACGTGAGACGGCGCGGCGATCTATGGCGCGCCAGCGTCAAGCATCGGAGGTAACGCGTGGAACGCGGAAGGTCTCACACCGTTCGGTTCAGCAGCCCACTAGGACTCGGAACCGGCGTGGAGTCCGAAGACGTCTCGGGGAGAGACCTCTCAGATCAGAAAGATATGGTGGAGAAGGTGTTTCCGCTGCGGGGAGCCTCTGGGGGCGTACGTTCGCTTAACTAGGGACGCCGACGCGAGCCATGGCGACCGCTGAGATGCTGAAGCGATCGGCAAACGAACCGAGTCGAGAACGGGACCAGTCGAACTTCCCGGGTCGCTAGAGGCCACAAGTTGCCAAGCATCACAGTGCCGACAAGTGTTAGTGCTCCGCTCAGCGGGTGAAGATTGGCGATTCTCGTCAGCCGTCGTCGTCGCGGGACGGCCGTGACAGCTCGCGACTGCGGACGGTGAGGCGAGGTTCTTTTCCGGTCGGGAAAGTTCGAAGCCGCACCGGCACAGCGCTGACATGAGTACGAGCGAGGCCGTCAGCATGGTCACTAGGGTGCGGCGCAGTGTCATGCTGCGGGTGATCATGGGTCTCTGTCGGATGCCTAGCAAGACGACGCCTGCGTTTCCAACGAAGTGCCTGTTGTCACGTAAGAGCTTATGGGCGGCGGCTCCTGGTCTCCTCGTGGGCGTGAAAGGCGCGAGATTGCTCACCGAATGACGGGTCTTGCCAGCTGCCTCTGAAGAGGCGCATGATCGCGAAGCATGCGGTATCGGCAAGTCATTGGGACCATCGCGATCGTCACCTTAGCGGTGACCTCGGTCCTCTGTGGCTGCAAGTCGAGTTTTGCCGCGTCGACCTCCGCCGCCGCGGCGGAAGGCTGTCACGGCGGGCATCAGTCGAAGTCGAGCGATTCGAGCTCGCACGAACATCAGAAGAATTGTCAGCACTGCAAGCACGCACAGTTCCTTGAGAGTAAGGACGCCGGCAAGTTGGCCGCTGCACCTGTTCTTCAGCCGCTCGCCTGGGCGTCTAGTAACTTCCTTGTTGCCGTTCCGCCGATGGTGTTCGTGACGTCTCGTCAACGGATGCCCTGTTCGCGGGCGGCGCCCCCACCACTTCACCTCCTGAATCAAGTCTTCCTGATCTGAACCCCTCTCCCAACGGTGCGCAGAAGGCGCGCCAGGGCTGAGCTGCGTCCGCCATTCTATTTCCTCGCGGACGCCATGTTTTCCTCCGGCCATCGAGGATGAGGGGTGATGAGAAGACTATCGTTTGTACTTTTGATGCTGCCGCTTGCGAGCTGTGTCGCAGCGGTCCAGATGCCGCCGCTCTCGGCGAACCATCCGGCGAGCCCGGCCGCTGAAGAAGCGCCGGTTCCCGCATTGTCGCCGACGCTCGCCCTGCCAGAGCGGGCTGGCGACTCGCGCGGTGCGATCAAGTCGCGCGAATCAGTCCGAGGAGATGAGCCCACAACGCCCCAAGGCGATCACAAGGGCCATGGAGGCGGGCATGCTCACTAAACCGCTTCTTGGTCTCGTGCTTGTCGCTTTGACGACCGGAGGTTGTGCGGCCGTGAATGCACGGTTGGGACTCCCGGACGTAGAGCGGCTGGTTGCCGAGCGTGCGAACGCTTCCGTCTCGTGGCCCGAGACCGCGGAGGAGCGCGCGCAGGTCGAGCACACCGTTCAAGGGATTCTTGGGGAAGATCTCACGGTTGAGAGCGCGGTTCGGCTCGCGCTTCTCCACAACCGGAACCTGCAGGCCGTCTACCAAGAGCTTGGCATTGCTCAAGCCGAGCTCGTTCAGGCGGGTCTGCTTCCGAACCCGGTGCTAAGCGCGAATGTGCGCTTCGGGCTTGGCCCATCCGGGACGGGGGCTGAGCTTGGGCTCGTTCAAGAGCTCATCAATCTCTTGCAGATTCCTCTCAAGAAGCGCGTCGCAGCGGCCAATCTGGAACGGGCGAAGGCCGAGGTTGCGGGGGCCGTGCTCGACCTCGTCTTCGATGTGAAAGCTGCCTTCTACGGGCTCCAAGCGGGACTGCAGATGCTCGAGCTTCGGCGGAGTGTTGCGGACGCGACGGGATTCTCGCGCCTCGTCGCGGAACGGCAGCACGAGGCTGGAAATATCTCGGATCTCGAGGTGCGGACCGAACAGGCGCTCCACGAAGAATCGAAAGTTGAGCTGGCGATCGCAGAAGCCGCCGTGCTCGAGGATCGCGAGACGCTCAACACCCAGCTTGGGCTCTGGGGTGGACAGACCACATGGTCCATCGGCGGGCGCCTACCGAGTCTTCCGCGCGAGGAGTCGAGCGGGAAGGGCCTCGAGAGCCGTGCCGTGGCTCAGCGATTGGACCTTGTTGTCGCTCGCACGCAAGGCCTCTCCCAGGTCGCGGAGCTTCGATTGACCCGCTTCTACGGCCTCCTCCCTTCAGGCTCGACGGGAGTGGCCTCCGAACGTGAGACTGAAGGCGGCTGGTCGCTTGGACCCTCCGTCAATGTTCCGCTTCCGATCTTCGATCAGAATCAAGCGCTGATCGCGAGTAGCGCCGCCCGACTGCGGGCGAGTGAGGAACGAGTTGCTGCACTCGCCGTAGAGATTCGCGCCGATGTGCGTCGGGCCCGGATTCGTCTCGAAGCAGCACGGCAGCGAGCCGCCTACTACGAGGCGGTTTTGCTGCCGCTCAAGAGCGATGTCGTTGAGGAGACGCTGCTTCAGTACAACGCGATGCAGGTCGGGCCCCTTCAACTGGTCCAGGCGAAGCGCGACCAGATTGATGTGGGGCGCCGCTACATCGAGACACTGGGTGAGTATTGGGCGGCCCGCACGGAGCTCGAGCGTGCCGTAGGTGGCGAGCTCACGCTTACGGACGGGCTTCCCGCGGCAGTCGAGACACCCGCGATTCCCGCGCCGCAAACGGGGTCGCAGCATCATCACGGAGGTTGAGGGAATCATGGCAAGCGAGAAGGATCAGAAGATTGCGACCTGGGCTCGACCTATGTCGCGCCGTCAAGCGATCGCGACTGGTGCGGGTGCGTTGGTAGCAGGCACGAGCCTACTTGGTGGCGTTCGCGAGGCGCGTGCGGAAACGACGGCGCCTTCAGAGACGCCGAGCTTCGAGCAGTATCCGTTCGGACGGTCCGTGGATGCCAGTGGCACGCGGTATTCGGACGCACACTGGGATCTGCCCGGCGAACCCGGACGCGACTACACGCCGGTCGTCACACCAAACGGTTGGACCCTCCCCTATCGGGTCGTCGACGGGGTCAAGGTCTTCGAGCTCGTCGCCGAAGAGGTGGAGCACGAGTTCGCTCCGGGACTGAAAGCGAAGTGCTGGGGTTTTAACGGCGGCGTACACGGCCCGACCATCGAAGCGGTCGAGGGCGATCGCGTGCGCATCTACGTTACGAACCGGCTTCCTGCGCCGCACGCTGTGCACTGGCACGGGATTCTTCTTCCAAACGGCATGGACGGTGTGGCGGGCCTCAATCAACCGACGATCCGGCCGGGCGAGACCTTCCGATACGAGTTTACTCTCCGGCAGCACGGCACGCACATGTACCACAGCCATCACGACGAGATGACGCAGATGGCGCTTGGTTCCATGGGGTTGTTCATCATCCATCCGCGGTCTCCTGGTGTCCGCCCTGATCGGGACTTCGCGCTGCTCATCAGCGAGTGGCAGATCCGAGTCGGCACCGCTCGGCCTAATCCGAACGAGATGACGGACTTCAACATCTTCACGTTTAACGCGAAGGCCTTCCCGGGTACGGCACCGCTCGTCGCAAAACTCGGGGACAAGGTTCGGATGCGGTTTGCGAGCGTTGCCGTGATGGACCATCACCCGATCCATCTCCACGGGTACCAGTTCCCGATTGTTGCAACCGATGGCGGAACAATTTCGCCCTCCGCACGGCATATGGAGACCACAGTTCTGGTGGCGGTCGGGCAGTCGCGAATGATCGAGTTCACCGCTGACGAGCCTGGCGACTGGGCGATGCACTGTCACATGACTCACCACGTGATGAACCAGATGGGCGACGATTTCCCGAACATGATTGGCGTGAATCCAGAGGGGCTCGACGAGAAGGCTCGCGCGCTTCTGCCTGGCTACATGAGCATGGGCCACGACGGCATGGGCGACATGGCCGAGCACATCGAATCGGGCCACATGCCGGTGCCGAAGAACAGCATTCCGATGATCGGCGGCGCTGGCCCGTTCGACTACATCACCATGGGCGGCCTCTTCACGGTCTTCAAAGTCCACCCGGATCTCACGAGCTACGAGGATCCAGGCTGGTACAAGAATCCGCCGGGAACGGTCGCCGACCGCGCGAGCGGCGAGGCGCTGCGTCGCGATGGCGTGAAGTTCGATGGGAGCTCTGCGCCGCGAGCGCCGGCTGCGGCGCTTCGGTCTCACAAGCTCGCGGCTCCTCCGCCAGGTCAATACCGCGGGCGCCTTCCGACGAAGCGCGGAAACGGTGGCGGTCATGCCGGGCACAGCATGCCGAAGTCGACCACGAAAGCGCCGAAAGCCGCACCGGCTTCGGACGGGACTTACACGTGCCCGATGCACCCGGAAGTCGTGTCGAAGAAGCCCGGCGTCTGTCCCAAGTGCGGCATGCGGCTCACTCGGCGAGGAAACTGAGAGGCGAGAGAATCGAGATGAAGAACGCGAACCAACGAGCGGAGATAGAACCATGCGAACGAAAGTAGTGACAGCGGTCCTCGGTCTGACCGTGTTCCTGAGCGCCACCCACTCGTGGGCGCACGACGAGTCGATGCACAAGGCGAAGCCGACCCGAGGGCGCGTCGCCGCGCTCCAGGGCGAATCGCTGACGCTGACGACCGACGATGGCCAGATCGGCGTCATCCTCACGCCTGAGACCAAGGTGGAGCAAGGGGACAAGATCGTCGGGCGCGAAGCGCTGACGGCTGGAACAGCGGTAGATGTGTTCGGAACTACTGTGCCGGGGCAAGGTCTTGTGGCGAAGGAGATCCTCGTGGGTGACGCTCACGATGGGCATTCCGAGGCGGGCGCAGGTCACAAGCACTAGGAGCGGGCGATGAAACTCAACCGCTTACTGCTTGTCCTCGCGGTGGCCGCAGTCCTCGTAGGAGTCGCCGGCTACGCCTACCTCGTCTCGCACACCTTCAGTGCACGAGCGAAACCCTCCGCCGTCGAAGCATTCATCGCGCGAAGACTCCGAAGACTTGTGACGACGCCGGCGGTACGCGATCGACCCAATCCGCTCGCAGCTAATCCCCTAGCGATCGCCGAAGGTCGGGACCATTTCGCCGACCACTGCGCTTTCTGTCATGCAAACGACGGAACCGGGAAGACGGCCGTGAACGAAGGCCTCTACCCGCCGGCGCCGGATCTTCGCGATTCCTGGACGCAGGGTCTGACCGACGGAGAGATTTTCGCAATCATCCGTGACGGCATCCGGTTTACTGGGATGCCTGGTTGGGGTGGTGACGATGCGGAAAACTGGAAGCTTGTGCTCTTCATCCGCCATCTGCCGAGGCTGACGGAGGAAGAGCTAGAGCTCATGAAAGAGGCGCAAGGCGCCGGGGAGGTTCGACATTGAGAACGTCAGAAGCAAAAACGGGTAAGAATCGACGCTACCGGACAGCGTTGCTGACTCTTGTGAGTACGCTCGTGGTTGGTGGTGCGGTGGCGGGCTACTACGGGCAGAGTGCGAGCGCGCTGACGCGCGTCCCGGTTGAGCACGTGTGCATGGTGAACAACAAGTATTTTGCAGACCCGCAGATTCCGGTCGCCGTTGGGGCGAAGACGTACTTCGGGTGCTGCGAGATGTGTAAGGGCCGGCTTGCAAACGACGCAAGCGTGAGAACGGCAACAGATCCCGTCTCGGGCGCGGTCGTAGACAAGGCCGACGCAGTCATCGGAATGCTGTCAGACGGACGTGTTCACTACTTCGAGAACGAGCGAAACTTGAATGCCTACGAGAACTCGCGGTGAGGTTCTGCGGGGAGCGAATAATGTGGCAAGCGCTGACGAAAAGTAGGGCGACAAACCTAGCTGGAGGTAGGTGCACAAGAAGCGCTTTCAGAGGATGGTGAGGAGGAGAAGATGCGTGGAATCGCAATCGTGCTCGGAGGACTGTTGGCCATATTGGTAGCTGCACCGCTCCAGGGATGCACGAGCGGAACCATTGGGCGGACGAGATCCGTGGACGAAGGGCCGCGATACAAAGGGATGACGTATTGGGAGCAGATCGATGCGGTCGAGCGAGCAAAGGGGCGCAAACCCTGGTGAGCGCAAAGCGTCGGAGCCGGAGAGCAGAGTCGCTTCGCGCGAGTCAGATAGTGGCCGCCATGATGAAGACCATGTGTCAGGCAATGAGTCGATGACAGAGTAGGTTGCTCGGGGGACGTGAGGTCCGGGGATAGTGTACGCGCCAACGTGGGGCGGAAATGACAAATGGCAAGACGGTGAAACGATGAACTGGGGAATTGTAACTGTGGTTGGCGTCGGCGTGATGTTGGTGGCCTGTTGTATTCTCCCCATGCTGTTCATGCGGAGACACTCGGCGCGGGACAACAAGTGTTGTGGCAAGCCTATATCGAAACAGACGTAGCATCCGTTGTGCGGACCAAGGGCGGGCGGGCACGTAACATAATTGGGAGATGCGACAACGAGTGAGTGAGACTCACCAAGTGGGCGGCGTCACGGCCGCTCGAAGGGAAACGAGGAATGACAATGAAGATAGATAGAAGAGAATCGCGATTGGTCGGTGCTCTCGTTACAATGGCAGTAGGCGCCCTTGCCGCGCCCTTGCCACCCGTGTGGGCGCAGCCGAAGCCTCCCGGACTGGCCACCGAGCAGAATCGGGAGACACTTCTCGAGCAGATCGCAAGCCTCAATGCGCAGGTCGAGCGGCTGCAAGCGGCGGTCCAGAAGTGCCAGACCGTAGGCTGCCCGCCGCCGGCGGCGACAACCGACAGCGGGACCAAGATGGCGGAGCACGGAATGGGTGCGCCACAAGGAGGCGGCATGCAGGGTGGTGGAATGATGCCAGAGCACCCAATGGGAACCATGGGTCAGGGATCACCCCCAATGGTGCCCAATCCGCAGGCGAGCGGGATGATGGGCGTACCTCCGCCGAGCGGCGCCACTCCTACTGCTCCTCCTCCGGCCAACCCGCCAGCGGCGATGGATCACATGTGATGGACCGTCCCAGGCTGCTCATCAGCTGCAGACGCGTCCTTCAGTCGGCCGGCATGCTCGGTCTGCTGGCGGGAGTTTCGCCTGAGGACCTTCCGGCCAACGCCGTCGCGGGGATTTCCCTGAATGTTGGAAAATCGCTTCGATGCATGCGCCGTTCAAGTGTGGCGGCGCTCTTCGTTGCGCTCTTAGGCGCGCCGCCGAATGCGTTCGCACAACCGATGCCGCCCGGAAACGAGCAGGATTCCATGCCCGGCATGGAATCGCCGCAGAAAGTGGTCCTGGCTCAAGAGATCGCCCAGCTTAGATCGCGGATTGCGCAGATCCAGGCCGCACTGGGCCAGAACGATCGGGACAGACCCGTTAACGCTGGGATGCAGCCCGTCGGCATGGCGATGGATGATGGGATGGCGATGAGCGGCGCGCCGAACAAGCCCGCGATGAACAGCACGGGCATGCCCATGGCCGCAGGCTGTTGTTCCGGAATGATGGGGAAGATGGGCATGTCGGGATCGGCGGCGATGACGATGCCGTCCGACATGCCTGGCTTTCCTGGCGCCTCGCATATCTACCACGTCGGTGCGACCGGGTTCTTCCTCGATTACCCGACACTGATCAGCCTGACTGGGAATCAGCAAGCCGCCCTTAACGGTATCAAGGAGAAGTCGGTCGGGGACCTGGCGGCAGCGCAGCGCCAGATCGATCAGGCGGAGCAGGAATTGTGGATACTGACTAGTTCTGGCGAGCCCGACTCGATGAAGCTTGAAACGAAGGTCCGCGACATTGAAAGACTGAAGGGCAATCAACGAATAGCGTTCATCCGGTCGGTCGGTGAGGCAGCTCGCGTCCTGACCGCTGATCAGCGCGCCGCATTGCTCGGCACGAGCGCACCCCAGGGGGCGCAAGCGGCCGCTCCGGAGGGTTCGAGTGGCTCCGTGAAACCGCCGCAAGGGGGAATGGGATCGACGGACCCCAAGGGCGGGATGTCGGGAACCCCGGGCAGCAGCAACCCAGGAATGGGGGACATGTGATCCGCGGACTGCTCATCAGGGGCTTTGCAGCGGCGCTTGTGCTCACGCCCCTTCTCGCGGTCGCCCAGACCGCTGATGAGCATGCGAGCCATCACCCTGGTGGAAGCGCCCCAGCCGATCCAGGAATGGCCCCCGTCGCGCCGATCGGCGCCCCCGCCGCCGCACCACCGGCTGCTCCTGGAATGGCCGGCATGGCTGCACCGGCGGTCCCCGTTGCACCGGGTGGCACGGCTCCACCCGGTGCGCCCGCCGCTGGGGGAATGGCCGGCATGATGGCCGGGATGATGGCGCCGGCAGCGACGGGCGGTTGCATGGGGGAAAATTGCGGGTCAGGTGGCTCGAAGACTCCGATCTACCCTTCCCTGATGACGCTTCCTGCGCTCACTCCGGAGAAGCGCGCTCAAATTGAGGCGCTGGCGAGCCAGCAGATCAACGAAGGCATGGGGCGACTTGCAAAAGGCGCCGAGTCGCTCGAGCGCGCCGCACAAGCCGGCGACCACGCGGCCATGCAGGAATCCGTCGGCCTGATGCGTGAGGGCCTCGACAAGCTCGGGGCGGGCATCGCAGCTCGGCGCGTCCTCTCCGAAGGCAAGGCGCCGCGCAACCTCGCGCTCGATTGGTTCAAGCGTGAGATGAACCTGGCATCTCCTATTGCGGACGAACAATCACAGGCTCTGCTCGGCGTCACACCGTTTCATCTTTTCACGATGCTACTGCTCATCGCGTTCGCGCTCGCGATGGTCGCTATGTACTTCTTCAAGATGCGCCGCGCGGCGGCGCTCTTTGGGCGTCTCGACCCTGACAAGGGATCGCCGCCGGCCGGAGGATCACCTCCACCTTCAGCCCCTCCCCCACCATCTTCCCCAGCCGTACCGCCTTCGCCGGCCACTCCCCCGGTCGGAACGCCCGTCGCATCCGCTCTGCCACCCGGCGGGCCAGCCGCGGTTCCCGTTTCGGAAGGGAGCTCAGGGGCGCCCGTAACTGCGAATTGGCGAGGCCAGCTTCGCGTGGGGAGCATCGTCACGGAAACGCCAAGCGTCAAAACGTTTCGCCTCCTGCCTTCGTCCACCGATCCTCTCCTCCCATTCACGTTTGTGCCCGGTCAGTTCCTGAACCTCACGTTCTGGATTGGCGGGGCGAAAATGATTCGCTCCTACTCGATCGCGTCCTCCCCGACGCAGCGCGAATACGTCGACCTGACCGTGCGGCGTGAGCCACGGGGCGCGGTCTCCCGTCACATCACTGATCTGCTCAAGGTGGGCGACCAGATCGACACGGGAGGCCCGGTCGGGCGGTTCACGTTTACCGGAACCGAAGCGGACAGTATCGTTCTCATCTCCGGTGGTGTTGGAATCACACCGATGATGAGCATCACTCGGTATCTCACGGAGCGGTCCTGGGCCGGAGACATCTTCTTCATTTACGCGTGCCGCGCTCCGATTGACTTCATGTTTGCGGCCGATGTCGCTGCGCTTCAGCGTGCTAATCCGAAGTTGCGCGTCGCGGTCACCATGTCGCGCCCCGAAGGCACCGACTGGAAGGGGCCACGCGGACGCCTCACCAAGGAATTGCTCACGGAGACGGTTCCCCATCTTGCTTCTCGGAGAATCCACCTGTGCGGGCCACCATCGATGATGGACTCGACCAAAGCCCTCCTCAGCGAGCTCGAAGTTCCGCCGGATCAAGTGAAGACCGAACTATTCGGTGCAATCAAGCCGATCCCGGCCACCGCCGGCACCACCGCCAAACCGACCGTCCCTGCGACTGGCCCACTGGTCACATTCTCGCAGAACCACAAGTCGGCCAGGATTCATGTCGATCAGACTATTCTCGAGCTCTCCGAGGAGCTCGCTATCGGAATCGACTACGCTTGCCGCGTCGGTACCTGCGGCGTGTGCAAGGTGAAGATGACGTCCGGCAAGGTCGAGATGGCGGTCCAGGATGCGCTCGAGCCCGACGATATCGCCCACGGCATCGTTCTGGCCTGCCAGGCGAAGCCGAAGGGCGACGTTGCGGTTGAGGCTTAGCGATGAAGGAGCGCGAACGCATCGTCGTCACCGGTACTCTCAGCGTCTTGCTGCTTACCTGGCTCGGCTTCCTCGTTCACCGCTCGCCGCGCTTTCCCGGCAGCGGAGTTGGGGCGGTGTTCGGGATCGCGGGGGCCGTGCTCATGCTCGTCCCGCTCGCGTACCCAATCGCCAAGCGTATTCCCTTCCTGAACGCGCGAATGACCCGCAGCGTGTCGATGCAGTCGTGGCTCACCCTACACGTCTACGCGGGTATCTTCGGCCCTGTGCTCGCGATCATTCACACCGGCCACAAGTTCCACAGCCCCCTCGGAATCACGCTGACGGCAGTGATGCTACTGGTTGTCGTGAGTGGGTTCGTGGTTCGTTATCAACTCACCTACGTCAACCAGGAGATCAAAGACAAGTTGGTCTTGCTGCAGACTGCCCGCGGTGATCTCGACAGTGCGTGGGGCGTGGTCGAGCGCTCCCCGGCTGAAGTGAGCGCCCTGCCGAAGGCGCCCCTGTTCGCAGCCGGCCTGGCATCGTTGGGGCTCGAGCCCTCATTTGGCGGCCCAGCCGGCGAGGTCACCCGCATCGCCGAATCCGTGGCGGACCTGGAGTACGCCGTCCGCACGCACGAGTTATTCAAACGCTGGTTCGCCCGATCTCTGAAGCTGCACATCGCTCTCTCCGTGATCCTCTACTTGCTGCTCGGGCTGCACGTCTGGGCAGGATTCCACTTTGGGCTAAGGTGGTTCGAGTGAAACGAAAATGGCCACTGATCG
>CAZWAX010000002.1:0-66909 GCA_964631985.1 uncultured Polyangiaceae bacterium
TCAAACGCCTCGATCGGCTCCTGAAAGCGGCGTAGTTTTTGTCACATCGAGGTTAGGTCGAATGCGAGCGAGCTCAGATCCGTTGTCGTATTCGCGGAGATGGCAACGATGACACCTAGATCGCCAGCCGACGCCGCGAGTGTTGGAGCCAAGAGCGCATTCGCGGCCACCCCAGCATCAGCGGATGTTACCAACGAAGCCGCCGCGGTAAGCACAGAAAGAAATCGGGCAAGAAGTCGCATGGGGGAGCTCAGGGGCCTCATGGTTCACACATCGTTCGAACGGCATCCCGTATGACGTCATCGGGCGGAAGGGTCGGATTGGCTGCGCGGATAGCGGGTGGCACGGGCGGCACGTTCAGAATGGTTCGCGTGATGAAGAGGATGTCGCGTCCAATCTGTGTCGTGCCATTGCCATCGACATCGAGAAGACATCGTGACGAGAGCGTGGCATCGATGCCGATGACGGCAGACACGGGTAAAGTGACGCTCATCGTGCTCGTGATCGAGTTCACGACGGCATCGACTTCACTGCCCATGCCCGGCGTCCCGACCGGTTTGAAGCGGACATTGGCGACGTTCACGACGCCCGTCGGCGAGGACAGATTCGTCCCACTGTTGAAACCAGCGATCCGTGTGACCCCACTCGCGAAGGTCGTCGGATTCGTCAGCACAGCGCCCGTGAACCCAGGACTCGTGCCCGGGGCGATTGCTTCGACGTGAAGAACGGCCGGGTCGTAGATGAGATCGATCGAGTAGGATCCGAGTGCGCTAGTTCCGACGTCGATCGTGACGGAGCCTTCGAGACTCCGGACGACCGGTGCAATCTGTACGGTCGCCGCCGAGGCGGGCACGGCGACGCACAGTCCGGCGAGCACCAGCCCGCCGAGCAGCGACCGTGCGTCGCGTGCCGTCACCGCGGCTGGGCGAGAGGGGCGACGGCGACGGCCGAAACGGAAGGGCCAATAGGCTGGTGTTTTCACCCCGATCTCGAGCGATCATCCAGGCGTATTGACTTACCTACCTGCGCGCAGGTAGACAGCTTCACGGTGATCGACGACGTAAGGCGTCCTTCGGAACCAACAGAAACGAGCCGGAGCGCCCAGCTCGACCTCGCCGTAAGCGTTGCTGACCGCTTGAACCACCGCGAGCGCCTGGTCGTGCTAATGCGAGCGGCTAATGCATCCTTTGGAACCATTGGCGATCACTTAGGCGTCACCCGAGAACGCGCTCGGCAACTCTTTCAGAAAGCCTTGCGGCGCGCGCCTTTTCTGGCCGGCGATCTCGCGTTTAGCTACCCGTATCCGTCGGTTGAAATCCCTGCGACCGCTGACGCCGCCGTGACCCGCAAGCGCGCCGCCGCGCGTCGCCGGCGAATGCTCCTCGAGCAGGGTAGGCGCGAGCGCCAACGGGAAGGCGACGTCTCGCCAGCCCACTTCCCGGTTAACCCGAGACGCTCAACCTTCCGCCAAGACCGAACGTCCCTACCTGCGTGCAGGGAGACTGAACTATGCGCACAACAATAGCTCATCAGGGCAGCGGCCGAACGCGCGCTCAAATTCTCGAAGCCGCTGAGACCATCTTCGCCACGAAAGGCTACGCGGCGACACGACTCGAGGACATTGCCGCGCAGGTTGGCATTCGTCGGGCCTCGCTCGTGTACTACTTCCGCGACAAGCAAGAACTCTACGATGCCGTGCTGACCGACGTCATCGGCGGCCTCATGACCCGCGTTCAGCATGTGATCACTGCCGCGCGTGACCTTCCCGATGCAATCGACGCGGCTCTTGATGCATGGGTGGACTACGCCGGTGAGCGCCCAGCACTCGCCCGCCTCCTGCTGCGTGAGATTGCCGACGCGCAGCCGGGGAAGCCCTCTCTGTTCGTCCAGCACGCCATGCCCGTGCTTGGGCTGATGGAGCAAGCTATTCGCGAAGGACAACGCCTCGAGCTCTTCCTCCCGATCGATCCCATTCACTTCGCAAGCACCATCACTGGTGCGACGGTCTTTTTCCTAGTCGGGACGCCTCTTCTCGGCGCAGCCTGGCCCTTGGATCCTCGTAGCGCCGACCAACTCGCGCATCTCAAGGAAGAGCTCCGGCGCGTCGCCCGCCGACTTCTCGGCTTTGTCGGACCGAAGACAAGAGCCCGCCGGAAGAACACAAAGTAGTGTTGCGATGGCGGCCGAGTGCTTAGAAATCGACGCCGATCACCCTTTGGTGCGGGAACGGGCCGCTGCGCTTGTTCGCTCGACTCGCTCTCCGGCTGAGGCCGCACGCGTACTTTTCGAGTTCGTGCGAGACGAAATCGCTTACACCTTCCGTTGGCAGGAGGGTGCGGCGGATGCCTGGCCCCCGACCGCGGTCTTTCGTGCCTCGAGCACGCTCGCGCGTGGCTCCGGCATGTGCATCCAGAAAGCGGTCCTTTTGTGCGCATTGGCTCGCGCCGCGGGACTTACCGCCCGAATCAGCTTTCAGAGTGTGCGCGACTACCGTCTGCCGCGTGAGCTCGTGGCACTCATGGGAGACGTGTTGACCCCACACGGGCTAGCCACCATCAAGATCAATCGCCGCGCCGTGCGCCTCGATCCCTCGCTCGATCGGAACCTCTGCGAGCGTAAGGGCTATCAACTGACCGAGTTCTCCGCGAGCACGCACGCAATGCTCCCGGCGCTCGATGCGGCAGGGAATCCCCACTTCGAGATTCTCGAAGAGCTCGGGGAGTTCGACGTGTTTCCGATGGACCTCGTCATGGCGCGATTCGAAGCGCGCTTTCGCGACCTCGATGTTGCCGCCGTGCGCGCCTACATCGAGCGGACCGCCGCCACGATGTAGGGCGACCACAATCCCAGGGAATGGAGGGCCTCGATGCCCGCAGCGCTCAATCTGCTCGACCCGGATCTGCACGCGAACCCGTATCCGCACTATGCGGCGATCCAAGACACCTCGCCCGTCTGTATCGTGGAACCCTTCGGGTTTTTTGGCGTCACGCGCTACGACGACGTGGTTTCGGTCCTTAAACGTCCGGAAATCTTTTCGTCGCGGGCCATGACGAGCATGCTTGGGGACCTAAACCCGGTGCCGGATGCGCTGACGTTGATCGCTACCGATCCGCCGGTGCACACCCGCCTTCGAACGCTCGTGAATCGCGCATTCACGCCGCGCGCGATCGCGGCGCTCGAACCGCGCATCCGCAAGATCACGCGTGCCGCCCTCGATGGGATGACGTCGGCCCACCCGTTCGAGCTCATCGGCGAGCTCGGCATCCCGCTTCCAGTGACCGTCATCGCCGAGCTCCTGGGTATTCCAGCCGAGGACCAACAGGATTTCAAGCGTTGGTCAGACGACATCGTGCAGGCCGTCGGCGGCATGATCACCGCGGAGGATCACGAGCGCATTCGGCAGAGCATCAAGGAGTTCCAGCTCTACTTCGAAGAGACGGTTGCTCGCCGGCGGCTGGAGCCCACCAACGACGTCCTCAGCGACCTCATTCGCGCGGAAGAAGATGGCCTGTTGCTAAGCGCGACCGATGTCATGGCCTTCAGCAGTCTGCTCTTGGTCGCAGGCAATGAGACGACGACGAACCTCTTGGGAAACGCCGTCGTGGCGCTCCTCGAGAATCCCGTGGAGCTCTCGAAGGTGCGCGCCAATCCCGGCCTCATTCCGGGCCTCATCGAAGAGACCCTGCGCTACGACAACCCGGTCCAATGTCTTTTCCGCCAGACGCTAGAAGAGGTGACACTTGGCGACGTGACGATCCCGGAGGGGGCAATGGTCATGCCCTTCTTCGCGGCCGCGAACCGCGACCCGGAGAAGTTTCCAGACCCCCATACGTTCGATGTCACGCGCAATGCCGTCGGCCATCTCGGATTTGGGTTCGGCATTCACTTCTGCTTGGGCGCACCCCTGGCACGGCTCGAGGCGCGCGTCATGCTCGAGGTGCTCTTGGCACGAGCGCCGGAGTTCACGTTCACTGACTCGAGGGTTGAATACATCGAGTCTCTGTTTCTCCGTGGTCCCAAGCGCCTTCCCTTGACGTGTCGGGAGCGTTCGCTCGCGAGCAACGCTCCCCGCGCTGCGGTGACCGTATGAGCAAGCGCCTGCACTATTCGTACGAAGAGATCATGATGGATCACGACTACGTCGAGCGGATTCATCACGACGGCCGACTCTTCCATGGAGGACTAGACGCTGCAGGCCGCTACGTGCCGCCGCGATCGCGCCATCGTCTGGACGCGATTGCCGCGTGGCGCGAACGGCTTCAGCAGCGCAAACAAGCAAGCGAGGTCGTCCACCTTGGGGACGTCGAGCGAGCCTTCTTCCCGAATGTGGCGCAGGCAAAACTACTGCTGCGTTCCGGGGCCAAGGAGGCTATGACGCGGATCCTGACCCTCATTGGTGTCACCGAAGGCTTCGGCAATGACGGCATTCGGGCGTTACCTGCGATGGACCTCTCGCACTTCTATACGGCACCGCTCGAGGACACCTGTCTCGGACACCTTCGCACGGGGCTGATGGAGGCCCACGGGAACGACGAAGCCGGACGCGGCGACGAATCTGGCCATGACCAGATGTGGTACGCGATCCGAGACGCAGCACTCGAGCGGCCGACAATCACGGCCGACATGTTCGAGAACCTGCCGATAGCTCCCCCGCCAGGGTACGAAGGACCCGCGAAGCCCGGCCCGGAAGCGATCGGTGTGAGTTCCCTCGCAAGTCAGCTCTTTCCTGAGCTGGCTCCCATGTTCGAGCTCACGCTCACAGCGCTCGCCCAGATTTTGGTCATCGAGCTCATGGCATTTTCCACGTTTGCCTGGGCGCGCGAAGTGCTGGCGGACCCCCTGGGATCCGCGGCGCCCACGTTTGGACCAACGATGGTCGATCGCATCACCGTCGATGAAGGGATTCACGTCGGATACCTGCAATGCGCGCTCGCGGAGACCCGCTGCCGGCTGCTCGTATCGGCCGTCGGCGGCACTCTTGGAGGCGCTCAAGTAGTGGACGCCATCGTCAAGAAGATCGTCGCTCAGAACACGGGCGCTCGATGGGACCGGATGAATGTCTACCGGATGAAGCAGATCAGGGCAGAGCTCGAGCGCCGGCGAGACGGGGAGCGTCTCCTTGCGGAGTTCGCCGAGCTTGGGCCGGTGCCGGCGGAGAGTGCTGCGGTCGCTCTCGCGTGACGGTTAGGCGCGGCCAGACGACACGACGAGCGTTGGCAATTCTCCGCCTCTTGGGCACCGTCGGCGTCCTTTGCACACGTGTGCCCTCGAGCATGGCCGACGTCGTGACGCTCGAGGAAGCCTGTGCCGCGGCCGTGCATACGCACGAACGGATCGCGGCGGCCGAGGCCGATGAGGAACGCGCGGCCGTTGCTCCGTGGCGCGCGCTCAGTGCTCTCGGTCCGTCGGTCCACGGTACCGGCTCGTTCACTCGCGAAAAAGACGCCATCGCGTTCCCAACCCAGGCTGGTGTTCCCTCGGATAGTTTCAACCCGTTGATTCTCGCGAAAGACCCTTTGCGGGCTTCGCTCAGCGTGACTCAACCGCTCTACACGCACCAATTCTGGGCGCTCCGCGATCTCGGCAAGTCCGAGGTCGCGCGGAGTGCGGAAGCCTATCGCGCGACTGTGCAGGACATCGTCCTCGCTGTCACGGCAGCGTACTACGACGCGCTACGGGCCCGCACACTGCGCGCTGTGGCCGACGAAGCGGCACGACTTGCCGATGCCGAGGCGGTCCATGCGCGCACTCGCCTAGAAGTCGGCGAAACGATGCGCACCGATGTACTCCGCGCGGAGACTGAGATCGCGAGAACCGCGCAGCGAGTGGCCGAGACAACAGGGGCGGTCGAAGTCGCATCGATGACACTCTCTCGGCTAACAAGACTCCGCGAACCTTTTGAATTGGAAGATCCGCCGCCGCGGCGGCTGAGTGCGGACTCCCCAGCGCCGATCGTCGCGACCGCGCTGCTGCACAACCCGGACCTCCAGCAAGCGCTAGCCGCACTCGAAGCGGCGCGCGCTGAAGAAGCACGGCGGGAGGCCGCGCTGTATCCGACGCTCGCAGTGCAGGGGAGCTACCGATTGGTGAATCAGGAAACCTTCGTTGAGCTCAACAACTTCTGGCAGGTCGTCGTGGGTATCGAGATCCCCCTCTTCGAAGCAGGAGGCGCGCGCTATCTGGACGTGGCGGAGCAACGTGCCCGCGTCAAGAATGTCGCCGCGCAAGTGGCCGGACTGCAGCGCGACCTCGAGGTCGACGTCGGCCGCGCCTTTGTGACGGCCCGCACACTCGAACAGCAGGAAGCCACGGCTGAGAAGGAAGCGGCCCTTGCGGTCGACAGCTATCAACTGCTCTCCCGCCAATACCAAGGCGGGGCCGCCACCAGCCTCGATGTCCTCACCGCGCTCACTGCGCGCGCTGCCGCTCAGAGCAATCGCGCCGTCATCCGGTACGCGCACGCTATTGCCCTCGCCCAGCTCGACCGCCTCGCGGGTACGCTTGGCGTTTCCGATGCCGCACGTCCCGCGGAGAGGCCCTAGTGTCGAAGCGCCGATCGTTGTGGATCCTTCTCGGTCTTATCGTCATCGTCGTGGCCGCGATCTGGGGCGTGGAGTGGTGGCGCTTCCATCGCACACACGTCAGCACGGACAACGCCTATGTTCGCGCGGACAACGTGCTGATTACCCCGCGCATTCCCGGAACGATCAGCGAGCTCGCCGTCGAAGATCATTGGCAGGTGAATGCGGGCACAGTGCTCGCGCGCCTCGACCGCGCAGACTATGAGATTCGGCTTCGGCAGGCGGACGCCGCATTGGCGCGTGCGAGGGAAGGTGTCGCACAGGCCCGCGCGGCAGTGTGGACCGCCGAGAGCCAGGCGCGCGCGGCTGAAGCACAGCTCGCCCAGGCGCGACTCGATGAAGCACGTGTTGCCCAGCTCGCGAGCGGTGATGCCGCACCCGCTGACCGCGTCGAACATGCCCACACCGCACGGCGCACGGCCGAGGCCCAAGTCGAAGCGGCACGCCGCGGCGTCGAACAGGCACGCGCGTTCCTCGGTATCTCCCTCGATGCCCCCGATACCGAAGCGTCGAGCGTGCGTCAGGCGACCGCCGCACGCGACGAGGCCGCGCTGCTCCTTTCGTACACGGAACTTCGAGCGTCCAGCAATGGCGTCGTCACGAAACGCTCCGTCGAGGTTGGGCAGGCCGTCCAACCGGGCCAGCCAATCATGGTGCTTGTTCCTCTGGAGCGCGTCTACATTGAAGCCAACTTCAAAGAGACGCAGCTTGCTGCGGTCCGTGTCGGGCAGCCGGCAACCATCGTTGCCGATCTCTACCCTGATCACGTCTACACCGGGCGAGTGGCGAGTCTCGCCCCCGGAAGCGGCGCCGCCTTCGCATTGTTGCCGCCGGAGAACGCGTCCGGCAACTGGGTGAAGGTCGTCCAACGCGTGCCGGTCAGAATCACGCTCGATGCGCCGCCGCCCCCAGAATGGCCGCTCCGCGTGAGCGTCTCGGTCGTCGCCACGATTGACGTCACGAGCAGCGAAGGAAGTCGCGTGCTGCCGCTCACGCAGCCGGCCCACGCTGCGCCATGAGCGACTCGCCGCGCCCGCCCACGAACAAGTGGCTGGTGACTCTCGCGGTCATGCTCGCGACCGTCCTCGAGGTGCTCGATGTAACGATCGCGAACGTCGCGCTGCCGCACATGCAAGCGAGTTTCTCGGCCTCGATCGACGAAGTCACGTTGGTGCTGACGTCGTATCTCGTTGCGAGCGGCATCGTGATTCCGCTCACCGGCTGGCTCGCCGACCGTGTGGGCCATAAGCGTCTCTTCATCGGTAGTACAGTGCTCTTCACGGCAAGCTCGGTGCTCTGCGGGCTCGCCTGGAACCTCGAGAGCATCGTGCTCTTTCGCGTCGCGCAGGGGATTGGCGGCGCCGCCCTCATGCCGCTTTCGCAAGCAACGCTGCTCGAGGTCTTTCCCGAGGCCCAACACGGTCTCGCGACGGCCGTCTGGGGCATCGGTATCATGGCCGCGCCAATCTTGGGGCCGACGCTCGGCGGCTGGCTCACGGACAACTACCACTGGCGATGGGTCTTCCTCGTCAATCTCCCGCTCGGACTCGTCGCGATCGCACTCCAACTGGCATTTGTCCCCGACGACTCCACCAAAGAACGACGGGTCACGCGCGTGGACTACGTCGGCTTGCTTCTCGTCACGCTGAGCATCGGATGCATGCAGATCGTGCTCGATCGCGGCGAACGATCCGATTGGTTTGCCGCTCCGTGGGTGTGGATCTTTACCAGCGTCTCGCTGCTTTCCCTCGTACTGGTGGTGCCATGGGAACTCAGGCACGAGGCACCCGTCGTGGATTTGCGCCTATTCCGGAAGGCGAGTTTCGCCTCCGGAACGCTCTTAACGGCGCTCCTCTTTGCCTGCCTCTACTCGAACCTCATCATGTTCGGTCTCTACCTCCAGACCGTGATGCAGTACCCCGCTTGGAACGCGGGCCTCACCATGGCCCCGCGTGGGATGGCCACCATGGTGGGGATGTTTGTCATTGGGCATCTGTACGCCCGCCTCGATCCCCGCTTGGTTCTTGCAGCCGGCCTTGGCCTTGTCGCTCTCAGCAGCTTTCAAATGGCGAACTTCCACGCAGGCTATGGCCAGCACGAGTTGATGATTCCGCTCCTCGTAAGCGGGCTGGGAATTGGGTGGACCTTCGTGCCGTTGTCGGCGAGCACGCTCAACGGTGTTCCGGCCGCGTCACTTGCGAACGCCTCCGGTCTCTTCAATCTCATGCGCAATACTGGCGCGAGCGTCGGCATCGCGATCTCCGGTACGCTTCTCGTCCGCTGGGGCCAGGCCCACCAGTCCCGCCTCGTTGAGCAAGTGAACCCGGTGAACCCCGCTGCCGACGCCGCTCTCCAGGGGGCGCAAGCGCTGGCCCGTCATGGCGGGGCGGATCCATTCACCGCAGCGAACCAGGCACTGGGCATGCTGTACGGGCTCATCCAACGCGAAGCGACCATCCTCGCGTTCGAGGACGTGTTTCGCTTTGCGGGCATCGTGGCACTTGCCATCCTTCCGTTGCTCTTGCTGCTGGGCAAAGGGCGGCCGGACCCGTCGGCAATGCACTGAGAGCCCGAGTCGTGCCGCGTTGAAATGCAGGGCCTTCCGTCGCCAAGACAGCAAACAGCGCCGGCATGCGAGCGATGGCCTCGTCGTCTGGCAGGGCACCTCTCAGCCCGCCGTCATGCGGCCGACCGTCGAGCGAACGAGGGTGCGGATGAAGCGCTCGATGTCCGCCGGCACCCGTTTGGTGATCTTCATCTGCACGACGATGTAGGCTGCTCCCATCATCAGGAGCGCCTCGCCCTCGGGTTCGAGGTCCGGGGCTACGGTACCCTCGCGCTGGCCGTGCTCGATGGCGGCGGCGATCGAACGCACCACACGCTCCTGAAAGGCGCGGTAGCGTGGCCAGCTCCCGTCGCCGAACGTGGTGCTCCAGTCGAGCCAGACGCGGGCGTGATCGGGATGAGTGTCGACCGAAGCTGCGAACGTTCTCGAGAGCTGAAGGAGCGCGGCGGGGGCCGAACCGGCGCCCGCGAGCGACTGGTCGACGAGCCCACCGTAGAACGTCTCGATCTCGGCGACCACCGCTTCCACGAGCGCAGTGCGGGTCGGGAAGTACACGAAGACGGCCGAGACCGAGACTCCGGCGGCTTCAGCGATCTCGGCGTGCCGGGCGGTGCGCAGGCCGCGCAGCGCGAACACTCGGAGCGCCGCGTCCAGCAACAGCGTACGGCGCGCACCCGGCGCGAGGCGGGCGGCCCGCTTGCGTACCGGTTGACGCCGCATCGGTCGCGCTTTGGTCCGCGTGGGCATGGACCACGAGGGTATTCTCTATTGACAGGATACTCAATACCGAGTATTCCCTACTGATAGCTTACACAATAGCGTCCTTCGCGCCGCGAAGGAGCAGCATGGCTTCCAAGGAGCATCGACATGAATGACGGAACTGCGGCGGTCAGTGGAACCGGCACGAGCGAGGCATATGCGATCCCGCTCGATGAGATCGATGTCAGCAATCCTGAGCGGTTCCGTGACAATACCATCTGGGCATACTTCGAGCGCCTGCGGCGCGAAGACCCCGTGCACTACTGCCGGGAGAGCGTGTTCGGGCCGTATTGGTCCGTGACCAAGTTCAAGGACATCATGCAGGTCGAAACCAATCCGCAGGTGTACTCGTCTGAATCGCGGTACGGCGGCATCACGATTCTGGAATCCAATGCCGCGGCGAGCCTGCCGATGTTCATCGCGATGGATCCGCCGAAGCACGACGAGCAGCGCAAGGCCGTCAGTCCGGTCGTAGCGCCGGAGAATCTCGCCAAGCTGGAAGGTCTTATCCGTGAACGCACCGGGCAGACGCTGGACAGCCTGCCGGTCGGCGAGACCTTCAATTGGGTCACTCGGGTCTCGGTCGATCTGACGACGAAGATGCTGGCGACGCTGTTTGACTTTCCCTGGGAGGATCGCGCCAAGCTGACGCGCTGGTCGGACGTGACGACGACGCTGCTCGGGGCGGGTCTCATTGATACCGAAGAGCAGCGCATGGCGGAGTTGAGGGACTGCGCAGATTACATGACGCGCCTGTGGAACGAGCGCGTCAATGCCACGCCCGGAACCGACCTGATCTCGATGCTCGCGCATGCCGACGCCACCCGCAACATGACCCCGGAAGAGTTTCTCGGCAACATCCTGCTGCTGATCGTCGGCGGCAACGACACGACGCGGAACTCGATGACCGGCGGGATCCTGGCGCTCAACGAGCCTCCCGGCGAATACCGCAAGCTGTGTGCGCAGCCGGCCCTGGTGAGCTCGATGATCTCGGAGATCATCCGCTGGCAGACGCCGCTGGCGCACATGCGCCGCACCGCACTCCAGGACACCGAGCTCGGCGGCAAAACCATCCGCAAGGGCGACAAAGTCGTCATGTGGTACGTCTCCGGCAATCGCGATGCCGACGCGATCGAGAATCCGGATTCGTTCCTCATCGATCGCCCCAAGGTGCGCCATCACCTGTCGTTCGGCTTCGGTATCCATCGCTGTGTCGGCAACCGCCTCGCCGAGCTGCAACTGCGCATCCTCTGGGAGGAGCTGTTGCGGCGCTGGCCGAAGCCGATGCAGCTCGAGGTCGTTGGGACGCCCAAGCGGGTCTTGTCGCCCTTTGTGCGGGGCTTCGAGGCCTTGCCGGTCCGCATCCAGGCCTGAGGCGGCGACCTCGAGTGAACGAAACGGTCGTCATTGCCGGCGCCGGGCAGGCCGCCAGCCAGGTCGTCGCGAGCCTTCGCCAGGAAGGTTTTGACGGACGGATCGTGCTGGTGGGAGCGGAGCCATTGCTGCCGTATCAGCGTCCGCCGCTCTCGAAGGCCTTTCTGGCGGGCGCCATGCCGCTGGAGCGCTTGTTCGTGAAGCCGCCCGCGTTCTACGACCAGGCGCGCGTCGAACCGCTGCTAGGGGTCACTGTTGCCGGACTCGATCCCGGCCGGCGGCGGGTGCGGCTCGACGATGGCCGCGAGTTGGTCTTCGATCACTTGTTGCTCGCAACCGGTGGACGGCCCCGCCGCCTCGACTGCGCCGGCGCCGATCATCCGCGTCTGCACTACCTCCGTACGGTGGCGGACGTCGACGGCATTCGCGCCGACTTCTGTCCGGGGGCGCGCCTGGTCCTGATCGGCGGCGGCTACATCGGTCTCGAGATCGCGGCCGTGGCGATCAAACTGGGGCTCGAGGTGACCGTGCTGGAGGCGGCGCCGACGGTGCTGGCGCGCGTCACCTGTGCGGCCGTGGCCCACTTCTTCGAGCGCGTGCATCGGCAGGCGGGCGTGACGATCCGCTGCGCGGCGACCGTGACGGCGATCGAGGGCGATGCGTCGCGGGCGCGGGTCGTGACCGGAGACGGTGCGCGTATCGACGCCGACCTGGTCATTGCCGGCATCGGCCTGCTGCCGAACGTCGACCTGGCCGCGACAGCGGGGCTGGCCTGCGACAACGGTATCGTCGTTGACGAGGAGTGTCGGACATCCGCGCCCGGCATCTTCGCCGCCGGCGACTGCACGCAGCATCCCAGCGCGGTCTACGGCGGTCGGCTGCGCCTGGAGTCGGTGCACAATGCGATCGAGCAAGGCAAGACGGCAGCGGCGGCAATCTGCGGCAAGGCGAAGCCGTATCGACAAGTGCCCTGGTTCTGGTCCGATCAGTACGACATCAAGCTGCAAACCGCGGGCCTGAGCGGCGGGCATGACCGGGTCGTGATGCGGGGCGACCCCGACAGCCATGCGTTCGCGGCGTTCTACCTCCGCGACGGTCGCGTGCTTGCCGTCGATGCGATCAACCGGCCGGCCGAGTTCATGGCGGCGAAAGGATGGATTGCGAACCACGCCGCTATCGCACCCGAACGGCTCGCCGACGAACGTATCGCACCCAAGGATCTCGCAACGAAAGATCTCGCGGCCTGAGTCGCGGGCCCAACCCAAGCCCCGTTCTGGAGAACCAACATGGCGAAAGTCACGTTCATCGAATACAGCGGCACGGTCCGCACCGTCGACCTCGACGACGGTCAGTCGTTGATGGAGGCCGCGGTCAATAACCTGGTGCCCGGTATCGACGGCGACTGCGGGGGGGCCTGCGCCGGCGCCCCCTGCCACCTGCACGTGGACGCCGAATGGCTCGACAAGCTGCCGCCGATGGCAGCGATGGAGAAGTCGATGCTCGAGCTCGCCGCAGGCTGCGACGAATCGTCACGTCTGGGATGCCAGATCAAGGTCTGCCCCGCGCTCGACGGCATCGTGGTGCGGACGCCAGCCGGCCAGCACTAGAGAACTGGAGGGATTGGCAGGGACGCGATGGATCTCGATCTCGACGGCAAGTCCGTGCTGGTGACGGGCGGGGCTTCCAACATCGGACGGGCGATCACGCTGGCGTTCGCAGCCGAGGGGGCCAACGTGACGCTGGGAGACCTCGACGAGACGCAGGCGGCGCGTGTCGCCGTCACGGCGGCGGAGCGCGGTCAGGGCCGCGTCGAAGTCGTACGTGCGGACGTCACCGACCGCGCTGACGTCGAGCGGCTGGTGGAAAGCGCCCGCCGCGCCTTCGGCGTGGTCGACGTGCTGATCAACGGGGTCGGTTGGGACGATCTCAAGTTCTTCGGCCAAACGACGCCGGAGCTCTGGGACAAGATCATCCGCGTGAACTTCGTGAGCGTCCTCAACTGCACTCGTGCGGTGCTCGATGAGATGGTCGCGCGCCGGGGCGGCGCCATCGTCTCGATCAGCTCGGATGCGAGCCGTCAGGGCGAGCCCCGTGAGGCGGTCTACGGTGGTATGAAGGCCGCGGTGAACAGCTTCATGAAGACCATCGCCAAAGAATTCGGCCGCTCCGGCATCCGGTGCAACGTGGTTTGTCCCGGGGTCACGCTGCCCGAACACGAGGAAGAGCTCGGAGCGAATAGTCTCTGGGTCCGCCGCAGTGACATCTTCAGCGACGAGCAGCTCGTGAAGCTCACCCGGGCCTTGCCCTTGCGGAAGCTCGGCCGTCCGGCGGACATCGCCAACGCCGTTGTTTTCCTCGCCTCGCAGCGGGTGGCGGGGCACATTACCGGCCAAGTGCTGAGCGTGAGCGGTGGCTACAGCATGATCGGCTGAGCCGGCAACCGAGAAATAAGGAGCACGCGACCAGTGTCCGAGTACAAAGACATTCTCTACGACGTGAAAGACGCGGTCGCGACGATCGCCATCAATCGGCCGAAGTCCCTGAATGCCTTCACCGGCGAGACGATCCTCGAGCTGCAGGACGCCATCGAACGGTCGGGGGTAAGCCGGGAAGTGGGTGTGCTCGTCCTGACGGGTGTGGGCACCCGCGCCTTTTGTGCCGGCGGCGACGTGAAGTGGGAGTCCGGTGGCGGCCTCGACGGCCTCGACTTCAAGATCAATCGCATGCTCGTCGAGTGCCCGAAGCCCGTCATCGCCCGCGTCAACGGCTATGCGATCGGGGGCGGCAACCACATCGCCTACTTCTGCGATTTCACGATCGCGGCCGAGCATGCCGTGTTCGGCCAGAACGGGCCGCGGGTGGGCTCGCCGGCGGCCGGGCACATCGTCTCGCACTCGGCCAGCATTCTCGGCCACAAGCGGGCCCGCGAGCTGTGGATGGTCTGCCGGCGCTACTCGGCGCGGCAGATGCTCGAGTGGGGCCTGGTGAACGCGGTGGTCCCGATCGAGCAGCTCGACGACGAGGTGGCGACGTGGTGTCGGGAGCTGCTCGCTCTCAGTCCGACCTGTCTCAAGATCCACAAGCTGACGTTTCGGAAGCACATGGAACACTACCTGGCGCACGACTTCCAAGAGATCGTCACGCAAGTCGCGCCCGGATACTTCGGGACCGGTGAGCAGCAGGAGGGCGCTGCCGCGTTTCTCGAGAAGCGGGCGCCGGATTTCAGCCGCTGGCGTTGACGGCGCGCATCGGAGGCAGGGGCATGACACGTGCGGACGAGGTGGTGCTCGACATGGCATTCGGCACCTGGGAAGAGGCCGAGGCGTGGATCGGGCGCGACCTACCAGTAGTAGTCGGGGCCGACCGCGTCGAGCCGTCGGTGATCCGCCGCCGCATGGAGGCTCTGGAGTGGAGCTGTCCGCTCCACGAGGGGGAGGGCCCGACGGTGGAGGCGCCGCTCTCGATGCTGCTGACCCTGGCGCTCCCACCGTACTGGTCGCCTGGGGATCCCCTGGTCCGGATTGACGATCCTGCGAAGCTGCCACCGATGGCGATGCTGGCGATACCGGCGCCGGGGACGCAGATCACCGCCACCGAGTGCACCATCGAAGCCGGCGAGCCCGTCCGCTTGGGTGATCGCCTCACCGCCACCAGCCGGCTCGTGAGTCTCACCCGCAAACGGTTGCGCATCGGCGACGGCGCCTTCATGACCCAGGAGACCACCTACACGACGCAGGATGGTCGGAACGTGGGGCGGAGTCTCGTCACGATCTTCCGCTTCACCCCCGAGGGGAGCGATGCCGGCTGAATTCGCGCTCGGACGCGAGATTCCGGCCGTGTCGATCGCCGTCACGGTGCAGCGCATGGTCATGGAGGCGGGCGCCAACCGCGACTTCATGCCCGTGCACCACGACGCGCGGGTGGCGCGGGCCCAGGGCGCCCCCGACATGTACGTCAACACGTTCTTCGTCGCCGCGATGATCGAGCGCACGATCCGCGCGTGGGCGGGACCGGAAGCCCACATGCTGCGCATCGGGCCGTTTCGGATGACGCGCTTCGCGTGCGTCGGCCGTGTGCTCACCTGCCGCGGGCGGATCGCCGCGATCGACGGTGCCGAGGTCGAGCTCGAGATGTCGATGGCGGACGATGCCGGCCCAACGATGAGCGGCCGTGCCCGTGTCCGCCTGGAGCCGCGGACATGAGCGCCGACATCGCCATCGTGGCCGCTTCCGAGCTGAAGCCCGGGCGGAACGGGATTGCGGCCGTCGATCTCCATTTGCTGGCCGTGCGCGAGCTCCTGGGGGCGTGGGATCTGCGGGACGTCCAACTCGACGGCTTCCTCGCGTGTCCGGCCGGAATGGCAGCCGGCGGTGGCGCCGACGTCTTCGTGCACGAGGCCGTGATCGATCACCTCGGGTTGCACCCCACGTTCGCGGAGACGATCAATGCCGGCGGATCGACCTACGTGGTCATGGTGCGGCGGGCCGTCGACGCGATCCGCGCCGGGCGTTGCGAAGCCGTGCTCTGCGTCGGGGCTGGCACCTTCCCGAAGGTCGGGAGCGGTGCCGGCGACATCATGGCCGCCATGGTCAGTCACGAGGAGTACGAGGCGCCGTATGGCGGATTCATCCCGGCGTATTACGCCCTGGCGGCAACGCGCTACCTCCACGAGACCGGCGCCAGCGTCGAGGACCTCGCCCGGGTCGCGGTGTCGCAGCGCCGCTGGGCGCGTCTCCACCCGCACGCGCTCATGCATGACGGGCCGGAGCTGACGGTGCAGGACGTGCGCGCGGCGCGTCCGATCGCCTCGCCGTTCGGTCTCCTCGACTGCTCGATCCCGACCGAAGGCGGCGGCGCGTTCGTGGTGGCCTCACGGGACGTGGCCCGGAAGATGAGCCCTCGCCCGGCATGGGTGCTCGGGACGGGGGAGTATCACGGATTCGGGTGCATCAGTCAGGCGCCTGATCTGCTCGATCTCGGCGCGCAGGAGTCGGGTCAGCAGGCGTACGCGGAGGCGGGTCTCGCGCCGTCCGACATCGATGTCGCCGAGATCTACGACTCCTTCACGATCAATCCCTTGCTGTTCGCCGAGGACCTCGGCTTCGCCGCGCGCGGCGAGGCGTCGCGGCTCTACCGCGAGCGGCGGACGGATCCGGGCGGGGATCTCCCCATCAATACCTACGGTGGGTTGCTGTCCTATGGCCACACTGGCGACGCGTCGGGCCTGTCCATGCTGGTCGAGGGCGCGCTTCAGGTCATGGGGCGCGCCGGCGGGCGCCAGGTGGAGCACGCGCACCGCGTCCTCGTCCACACTTACGGGGGCATGACCGTCGAGCACGCGACGGTGATTCTCGGGGCACAGCCGTGACGCCAGCCACCACCATCGAACGGTACCGGAACGCCGCTGCCGCCGGAACGCTCCTGATACAGCGCTGCCTAGGCTGTCACGCGTACATTCACTATCCACGCATCGTCTGTCCGCATTGCCGCGGGCTCGACCTCGAGTGGCTCGAGGCCTGTGGGCGTGGGCTGGTGTACTCGTTCTCGATCGTCCATCAGCCGCCGTCGGCGCGGTGGAAGGGGCGCGTGCCGTATGTGCTCGCCATCGTCGAGCTAGAAGAGGGGCCGCGCATGATGACCAACGTCACCGGATGTGCCGTCGATGCGGTCCGCTGCGGCATGGCGGTAACCGTGACCTTCGAAGAGCGCGACGGTCGAGCGCTTCCCCAGTTCCGCCCGGCCGATCGCCAGGCGCCATAGAGGAGACACGGCATGAGCTTCATCGAAAGCGAAGAGCAGGTGGCGATACGCGAGACGGTACGTCGTATCGCGGGCGAGTTCGGCTACGAGTATTGGGCCGCGAAGACGCGGGCCGGGGAGCGGACGCACGAGCTGTGGCGGGCGCTCGGCCGCGGCGGCTTTCTCGGCATCAACGTCCCTGAAGTATACGGGGGCGGCGGCGCCGGCATCCGCGAGCTCGCCATCGTCTGCGAGGAAGTGGCCGCCGTCGGCTGTCCGCTGCTGATGATCGTCGTGTCACCGGCGATCTGCGCCTCGATCCTCGCGGCGCACGCGAGCGACGAATTGAAACGCCGATGGCTGCCGGGTATCGCCTCCGGCGAGCGGAAGATGGCCTTCGCGATCACCGAGCCCGATGCCGGATCGAACTCCCACAACATCGCGACGACGGCCGAACGCGTCGGCGACGCCTACCGCCTGCGCGGATCGAAGACGTTCATCTCGGGGGTGGATGAGGCGGAGGCGATTCTGGTCGTCGCGCGGACCGGCTCGGACGAGCCGACGGGGCGGGGGAAGCTCTCGCTGTTCGTGGTCGAGACCGACCGGCCAGGGTTGGAGAAGAGTTTCATTCCCATCGAGATCTTCGCGCCCGAGAAGCAGTATCTCCTGCATTTCGACGACCTCGAGGTGCCGAACGCAAACCTCGTTGGCGAGGAGCACCACGGGCTCCGCACGGTATTCGACGGCCTCAACCCTGAGCGCATCATGGGTGCGGCCGTCTCGTTGGGCATCGCCCGCTACGCCCTCGAGAAGGCCGCGCGCTACGCCAACGAGCGCGTGGTGTGGCGGGTGCCGATCGGCTCACACCAGGGTCTCGCCCATCCGATGGCCGAGGCCAAGATCGAGGTGGAGCTCGCGCGCCTGATGATGAGCAAGGCCGCCTGGCTCTACGACCAGGGGTTACCGGCGGGCGAGGAGGCCAACATGGCCAAGTACGCCGCGGCCGAGGCTGGGCTCCACGCGCTCGACTGCGCCATCCAGACCCACGGGGGCAACGGGATGGCATCGGAGTACGGGCTCGCGACGATGTGGGGGATGACCCGCCTGCTGCGCACGGCGCCGATCAGCCGCGAGATGATCCTGAACTTCATCGGCCAGCACGCCCTCGGCCTGCCAAGGTCGTACTGAGTCCTACTGCCGGAGGTCCTCTCGCCGGCCGCGGCGCAACAAGGAGACGAAGGGACCATGACGAACGTTCGGCAGAATTCGCGAGCACGTGGCACAGCGCCGGTCGATCGCTACGACGCCATCATCATCGGTGCGGGGATCGCAGGCATGTATCAGCTCTACCGCCTTCGGGAACTCGGGCTCTCCGTTCGGGTCTTCGAGGCCGGAGGTGGGGTGGGCGGAACCTGGTACTGGAACCGCTACCCCGGCGCGCGTTTCGATTCCGAGAGCTACAGCTATGGCTACTCGTTCGACGAAAAGCTTCTGCAGGACTGGGACTGGAGCGAGCACTTTTCCCCGCAGCCCGAGACGCTGCGCTACCTCGAGCTCGTCGCGGACCGGTTCGACCTGCGCAAGGACATCGAGTTCGACAGCCGCATCACGACCGCGACGTTCGACCAGGCCGAGAGCGTCTGGGAGATCGAGACCGAGAACGGTCGCCGTGCGCGGGCCCAGCTCATGATCACGGCAATCGGCGTCCTGTCCGCCCCGACGTGGCCGAACATCAAGGGGATCGAGAGCTTCGAGGGCGCCGCGTACCACACGGCTCGGTGGCCGCACGAGCCCGTGGAATTCACCGGCAAACGCGTCGGCGTGATCGGAACGGGCGCGACTGGCGTCCAGGTCATACAGGAGGTCGCCAAGACAGCGGGCCACCTCACGGTCTTCCAGCGGACGCCGAACTACTGCGCACCGCTGGGCAACCGTCCAATCGACGAGGAGACTCAGCGCACGATCAAGGCGAGCTATCCCGAGATCTTCGCGAAGTGTCGGGAGTCCTTCGGCGGCTTCCTCCACGAGTTCGACCCGCGCTCCACCCTGGAGGTGCCGCCGGAAGAGCGCGAGGCGTTCTGGGAGAATCGCTACCGGGAGCCCGGCTTCGCCATGTGGCTGGGTAACTTCAGCGACATCCTGATCAGCAAGGAGGCGAACGACCTCATCAGCGAGTTCATGCGCAAGAAGATCCGCGAGCGCGTTCGGGACCCCGAGACCGCGGAGAAGCTGTGCCCGACGAACCACGGCTTCGGCACCCGGCGCGTGCCGCAAGAGACGGGCTACTACGAGGTCTACAACCAGGACAACGTCGAGCTGGTCGATCTCCGGGAGACACCCATCGAGCGCATCACACCGAAGGGCATCCAGACCGAGAACGCCGAGTACGAGCTCGACATCATCATCTACGCCACGGGTTTCGATGCCATCACCGGGGCGTTCGACCGGATCGACATCCGCGGGAGGGGCGGGCAGAAGCTCAAGGACAAGTGGGCGGACGGCCCGCGGACCTACCTCGGAATCCAGGGCGTCGGCTTTCCCAACCTCCTAACGCTGGTCGGGCCGCACAACGCCGCCACCTTCTGCAACATTCCGCGCTGCATCGAGCAGAACGTGGAGTGGGTGACGGACCTGATCCGCTACATGCGCCAGAACGGCTACACACGCATCGAGCCGACCGAAACCGCCGAGGACGCGTGGACACGGCACGTGTACGAGTTGGTCGAGGCCACGCTCCTGCCGACGGCCGATTCCTGGTTCATGGGCGTGAACCAGAATCTCCCGAACAAGAAGCGCACCTTCCTGGCCTACATGGGCGGCGCGCCGGCCTACCGCGCCAGGTGCAACGACATCGCCGCGAAGGGCTATGAGGGCTTCGTGCTCCAATAACCCGAACGGCCGCGGTGTGAGCCCGTCAGGCTATTCGATCGGCCCGGAATCGGTGTTCGGCTTGCTCCGGAATCGGTGTTCGACATGGCCCGGTGCACGCAGCCGGAGGATCCTGAGCTCACCATCGAGAAGCTCGCCGGCGTTTTCGACGTGATGAAGCCCCATCTCGTCGCAACCTATGAGGCAACGGCGCGCGGCACCGATCAAATCGCCGATGCCCCGACCGTCGAGCTGCTGGAAGACATCGTCCGGCGCACTCGGCACCATGTCGCCTGGGGTCAGGAGGTGCTCGACCGGTTGTGCGACACCCCGGCGAAGCGAGAACGACGCCGTCTCCGCGCGACGAAGCTCCAGGCCAGCGTATGTGCCTGTGGTGGCGTCACGGCCGAGCTATCATGAGAGCTAACCAAATAGAGGGGGCGGTTGGCTCGTGCGGCTACGCCGTGTGAGCGCGCCGCTTGCGGGTCATGCGTTCCTCGATCTCCGCGTCCTGGAATGATCGGGGCATGCTTGCGACCACGATCATCCGAGCGGTCCGCTTCGCCGCGTTGCGCCACGAATGCGGGAGGCTGCTTTTGAAGTGCAGGCTGTCGCCGGGCCGGAGCACGAAGCGCCGATCCCCGATTTGAAAGTCGACCTGCCCTTCCAGGCAGATCGTGAGCTCGTCGCCGCGGTGTTGAAGCGGCGTGCGGCCGCTGCCCTTCCCGGGTGGCATGATGATCTCGTAGGCGTCGAAGTCCGGAGCCCGGAGATCGGCCGCGAGACGCTCGATCCGAATGTGATTGCTGGTTCCCATCGATGATCGCCGATTGGCTTCGCGGTGCCCGATCTCAAGAGACCCCTCGTCGTCACCGATGAAGTAGCTGACCCGCCGCTTGAGACCGGCGGCGATTTTCATCAGGACGGCGATCGTGGGCACCATTTGACTCTGCTCGATCTTCTGGATGGTGCTCGGCGCGACGCCGCTTCGTGTCGCGAGGTCGAGCAGCGTCAGATCCGCTTCCTTGCGGCACGCTTTCATTCGAAATCCGAGAAGTCTGAGTTCACCCTCCATCGATGTTTCGCTGCTTCGCCCGATGGGTCGTCGTTGTCAAGCAGGATGATGAACGCCGACGTCGCCTCGGTCGGAAGTTCTAGACTTTCAGAAACGAAATGAGTAGTGAGGATCGGAAACACGTATCAGCCCGAAGCGTCGTTTCGAGAAGAGAATCCTGCCATGTTCCACTTCGAGATTTCCGACGAAGAACGGATGATTCAGGAGACCACGCGCCGGTTCGCGCAGGACCGGCTCCTTCACGGCGTGCGAGCCCACGAGCGGGCTCGCGGGCTCGCGGCGGCCACGGTCGGCGAGTTCGCCGCCCTCGGGTTGGCGGGCGTCACATCGGAGCGGACACTCGGAACCTTCGCCAAGGCCCTCATCCTCGAGGAGTTGGCCGCCGTCGATCCAGGAGCGGCGTTGGCGCTCGATGGTCTGGTGCTGGTGGGTCCCCTGCTGATCGCGAGTGGTGTAGAGCTCGGCAGCGCCGTGAGCCGAGCCGGCGCCCGTGGTGTTCTCGTGCACGATACGGAGCGACGCTTCCGCGCAGAAGGTGGTGTGGTCGCGGGAGCGCACCCCTGGGTGCCGGCGGACCGGGCCGACGTCGTCGTAATCCTGCAGGGCGACCGTGCCTTGGTCGTGACCAGCGGCTTCGACCTCGTGCCGATCGACGCCTGCGGCTTGGGCGCGGCCGGGGCTTCCCGATTGTGCGTGACCAGTGCCCCCGTCGTCGCGACGATCGAGGAGCCTAGCACCCTCGTGCGCGCCCGCGCCCAGGTCCACACGAGAGTCGCGGCGCTGCTGACCGGGGCCGCGCGCGGCGCGTACGAGTATGCGGTTCGCTACGCTCGAGAGCGCACCGCCTTTGGTTGCCCGATCGCGCATCACCAGGCTCTCGCGTTCTTGATTGCGGACATGGCAACCGGCGTCGATGTCGCGCGCGCCATGACGTGGGCGTCGGCGGTGACGATCGACGAAGGGAATGACGCGGCGTGGGCGAGCGCCGCCGCGTTCGCCGAGGCTGCCGAGCAGGGCCTCTTCGTCGGACCGAACGCGGTCCAGATCCTCGGGGGCCACGGCTACATGAAGGATCATTTGGTTGAGAAGTGGATGCGCGACATCCGGACGCTCGCGCAGTGTGCAGGGGGACGCGACGAGGCGGAGATCGCGAGCGCGGCGCTCGTCGTCGATCACGACCTGGGGTTTCGATGATCGAGCTCGCGCTACCAGCGGGTCTCGAGAGACGCGTGCGGCAGATCCGTGATCTTGGCCGGGAGTTCCTGCGTCCACTCGGTATCGAGGCGGATCGCGCCGGCGCCCCGGTACCTGCCGATCATTCCTTCTTCTCGATGGTGTGGAAGCTGGGCGTCGGCCAGCCGATCGGCGAAGGGGAGACGGACGGCCCAGCGGTCGGGAGCACGGGGGCACGGCGCGGCGTCGTGCTCGCCGAGGAGATGTCGTACTGGGATCGCGGCATGTCGGTCGCCCTACCGGGCCTGGGGCTCGGCGGGCCGCCGCTTTTGGCCATGGGCACGCCGGAGCAAAAAGAGAGGTTCCTCGCGCCCTTCAGGGACCGATCCCATCCGCGCTGGGCGGCGTTCGGCATGACCGAGCCTGGGGCGGGAAGCGACGTCGCCGGCATTCGCACCACGGCCGTGAAGGACGGTGACCAGTGGATTCTCAATGGCGCGAAGACGTTCATCTCGAACGCCATGCGCGCCGACTGGATCGTGGTGTGGGCCACCGTCGATGCGTCAGCCGGCCGCGGCGGTCACCGCGCCTTCATCGTGGAGAAGGGGACTTCCGGCCTGGAGGACATGCGGTACGAGCACAAGATGGGCTTGATCGCCTATGAAAGCTCGTCGTTCGCACTTCGTGATTGCCGCCTGCCCGGGTTCAATTTGCTTGGCGGGGAGGCCTACTATGCGGAACGGGCGGGCTTCGCGGGGGCCATGAAGAGTTTCAACTCGACGCGGCCTGCGGTCGCGGCCATGGCGCTCGGGATTGCGCGGGCCGCTTACGACGTCGCTCGGGCCTTTGCGCGGGAGCACTACGCGCTGGAGCGGCCCATCGCGCGCTATCAGCGCATGCGCGAGAAGCTGGCGCGCATGGCGCGCAAGATCGAAGCCGGTCGACTGCTGTGCTGGCGCGCTGCCTACCTCGCCGACACGGCGCAGCCGAACATCGTCGAGGCATCGATGGCAAAGGCTTTCTGCCCCGCGATCGCCCAAGAGGCAGCTGGCTTCGCCGTCGAAATCATGGGCGACGCCGGTGTCACGCGCGACACGTACGTCGAGAAGCTGTACCGCGATGTCAAGGCCATGGATATCGTCGAAGGTACGGGTCAGATCCAGCACGTCATCATGGCGCGTCGGCTGGTCGGCTTGCCGCACTGAGAGAAGGAGCAATTGATGGATCACGCGCGGCTGAGTGCGGAACTCGGGATCGGAAAGGAAACGCGGCTCCTCATCGGGGGCGATCTCCGGCCGCCATCCGGTGGCGGCGTCATCCAGAGCGTCGACCCGACGACGGGCGCCGTGCTCGCCGAGATTCCGGCGGCGTCGACGGCCGATGTCGATGACGCCGTAGCTGCCGCGCGGCATGCGTTCGACGCGACCGACTGGGCCACCAATCTCGGAAAGCGACGGAAGATTCTTGCGAAGCTTGCCGAGCTGACGACGGCCCATGCCGACGAGCTCGCGGGAGTGGAGACGCTCGACGTCGGCACGCTGCATACGGCGAGCAAGGGTTTCGGCGCGCGCGCCATGGTGCGGAACCTCGAGTACTACGCGTCCTGGATCGACAAGATCTACGGCGAGGTGGTGCCGGTTACGTCCCCCACGACGTTCGACTACACGCTCCGCGAACCGCTCGGCGTCGTGGCCGCGATCTTCGCGTGGAATACGCCGATGCTCTTCCTCGGAAGCAAGGTCGGTCCGGCCTTGGCAACCGGCAATACCATCGTCCTCAAACCGTCCGAGCTCGGCTCACTTACGGCGCTCCGCTTCGCGGAGCTCTGCCAAGAGGCGGGGGTGCCCGCGGGGGTCATCAACATCCTCAGCGGTGGGCCCGAGGTGGGCCAGCGGCTCGTGGAGCACCCCGACGTCGACAAGGTGAGCTTTACGGGTGGCACGGAGACCGGGAGGCGCATCATGGAGGTCGCCGCCCGGACGTTGAAGAGCGTGCATCTGGAGCTCGGTGGCAAGTCACCGAACGTGATCTTTGCCGACGCGGATCTCGGCAAGGCGGCCATGGGCGCAGTCATGGCCTGCTTCGCGATGACCGGCCAGGCGTGCATCGCCGGGAGCCGGTTGTTCGTCGAGGAGTCCGTGCACGATACGATCGTCGAGAGGGTCACCGCGATCGCCGCGGGGCTGCGTGTCGGCGATCCGATGGAGGCCGACACCATGCTCGGACCGCTGATCTCCGCCAAGCAATTGGCGAATGCCGAGCGCTACGTCGCGAGCGGCACCAAGGCCGGCGCGCGGCTCGTCAGTGGGGGCAAGCGTCCGGCGGCGGCGCCCGCCGGCGGTTACTTCCTCGAGCCGACGGTGTTCGTCGACGTCGCGCCGGAGATGGAGATCGCGCGCGACGAGATCTTCGCACCGGTGCTGAGTGTCTTTCGGTTCAAGGACGCGGAGGAAGTCGTTGCTGCCGCCAACGCCACGCGTTACGGCTTGGCGGCGGCCGTCTGGACGCGCGACGTCGGGCGGGCGCACCGACTGGCGCGCTCGCTCCGTGCCGGGAACGTGTGGGTGAACAGCTACGGAACGATCTCGTACACGGCGCCCTTCGGGGGCTACAAGCAAAGTGGACTCGGTCGCGAGGGCGGCCGCCAGGCGATCGAAGAATACACGCAGATCAAGAACGTCAGCGTGGATCTCCGGCCATGAGGGCCGCGGTTCTGCACCGGACGGGCGAGCCGCTCCAGCTCGAGGACATCGAGATCGCACCACCAAACAGCGGGGAGGTTTCGATCCGGGTCGTCGCGAGCGGCATCTGCCACAGTGATTATTCAGTTGCCCACGGCGTGCTGCGCTCCCCGCTGCCGGTGGTGCTCGGGCACGAGGCCGCCGGCATCATCGAGCGGGTGGGTCCTGAGGTGACAGGGCTCGTGCCTGGCGATCACGTGGTGGCGGTATTGACGCCGTCGTGCGGCCAGTGCCCGCTGTGTATCGAGGGCAAGCCGTTCCTCTGCATGCAGATGATGCACACGATGGGGAACTGCACGATGCTCGACGGGACGACCCGTCTCCGGCTCGGCGGCCGAAGCGTGCATCAGCTCTGTGGGGTCGCCTCGTTTGCCGAGCGCGCCGTCATCCCCGCAGGTGCCGTCATCAAGGTTCCGGCCGACGTTCCGCTCGACACCGTGTGTCTCGTCGGGTGCGGCGTGACGACCGGGACCGGTGCGGTCTTCAACACTGCGGGCGTCGAGGCGGGGACGAGCGTCGCGGTCATCGGCTGCGGCGGTGTGGGGCTCTCGATCGTGCAGGCGGCGCGGATCGCAGAAGCCGCGACGATCATCGCGATTGATCCGGTCGCCGAGAAACGCCAGCTCGCACTCGAGCTCGGCGCCACGCACACCATCGACCCGAGCTGCGAGGACGTCGCGAAGCAAGTGCGCGCAATGACCATGATGGGCGTCCATTACGCCTTCGAGGCGATTGGTACGCTCGCGACCATCGAGCAGGCCTGGGCGCTCGTCAGGCCGACCGGTCGGGTCGTCGTCGTCGGCATGCCGGCGGTGAAAGACGAAGTCCGGTTACGGGTGGGTGGGTTCTTCCAGCAGAAGAGCATCACCGGCTCAGCGTATGGTTCGGCGGTGCCGATTCGCGACGTTCCGCGGCTGATCGACCTCTACCGGACGGGGAAGCTCAAGCTCGATGCCATGATCACGAGTCGCATTCCACTCGAGGGCGTGAACGACGCGTTCGAGGCCATGGCGCGCGGCGAGGGCGCGCGCTCCGTCATCGTGTTTTGAGAGGGAGATCGATCGTGCATTGGGGAGAGCGCGCGGCAATCGTGGGGATCGGCGAGACGGAGTACGTCCGCGGCTCCGAGCGCACGCCCGCCGAGATGATGCTGGAGGCGAGTAGATCGGCGATCGCCGACGCGGGTCTCACGGTCGCGGACATCGACGGGCTGATTCCGCCGCCGACGCTGACGAGCGCCGAGGAGCTGGCGGCGAATCTCGGGATCGAGGACCTCCATTACACGGTGACCGTCCACATGGGTGGTGCGAGCCCGACGGCTGCGTTGCAGAGCGCGGCCGTGGCGGTTGCAGCTGGGCTGGCGCGGAACGTCCTCGTGACCCTCGGGTGGAACGGCTACTCGGCGCTCCGGCGGAGAAGCGCGAGCCGGCAACGGATCTCCCTCGATGCCCTCACGACGACGCTCGCCGACTTCTACCTTCCCCACGGCGCGACCGCGCCCGTGCAGTGGTATGCCTGGATCGCCATGCGTCACATGCAGACGTACGGCATACGGCACGAGGACATGGGCGCGGTGGCGCTGGCCTGCCGGAAGCACGCGCAGCTCAACGAGCGCGCGCTGATGCGGGGGCGCGCGCTTTCTATGGACGAGTACCTCGCGTCGCGCTGGATCTCCGAGCCGTTCCGACTGTTCGATTGCTGCCTGGAGACCGATGGCGCCTGCGCCGTGGTGATCTCGAGCGTCGAGCAAGCCAAGGACCTGCCGAACCGTCCCGTGGTCATCATGGCGGCGGCCGAGGGGCATCCGTATCCTGCCGACGACATCGGGAGCAGGCCAGACCTCCTGCGGATCGGACTGACCTCGGCAGCACCGCGCGCATTCGCGATGGCGGGTATTCGACCGACCGACGCCGACTTTCTCGAGATCTATGATTGCTTCACGTATGTCGTGCTGCTGCAGATCGAAGCCCTCGGTCTCTGCGGGCCTGGTGAAGCCGGAGCATTCGTCCGCAACGGTCGGATCGAGCTCGGCGGCGAGTTTCCGCTGAACACGCACGGTGGCCTGCTGTCGCAGGCCCACGTGTGGGGGCTGAATCACGTCGTCGAGGCGACGCGCCAGCTGCGCGGCACGGCCGGCGCGGCGCAGGTTGCCGACGCCGAGATCGGGGTCGTCACCGGCTGGGGCGATTTCGGCGACGGCAGCATCGCGATCCTGAGGCGCGGGTCATGAGCGAACGTCTCGCGATACCGCGGCCGATTCCCACCCCGCAGCCGGGAAGCCTGAACGCCCAGTTCTACGAGCACTGCGCGAGCGGAGCGCTTCGCTTCCAGCGCTGCTCCGGCTGTGGAACGTGGCGCCATCTCCCGCGGATCATGTGCGCACGCTGTGGGTCCGACGTGTGGTCGTGGGAGCTATCGAGCGCCCGGGGGGCGGTCTACTCGTGGACCGTGACGCACCAGGCGCTCTATCCGGCATTCGTCGACGAGACGCCGTACATCGTCGTGGTCGTCGAGTTGGCGGAGGGCGTGCGCCTGGTGGGCCGACTCTACGACCTGCCACCCGGCGATCTCGTCATCGGTCTCATGGTACAGGTCCGGCTCGCGCCGGTCTCCGAGCACGTCGCCCTACCGTATTTCGTGCCGTCAAAGGAGGGGCGATGAAAGTATCCTTGTTCTACCTGCCGAGCATCAACGCGCTGATTCCATACGCCAAGCTCATGAAGAGCATCGAGCTCTTCCAGCGCAAGGTGCTCCCCCGGGTGGCGAACCTCAACGTTGATGCGCCGCTGCCGGGCGCCGGAGCAGCCCGCATATGAGCGAGTCCCCTGTCATCTACGAGCGCGAGGGGGCGGTTGCCATCCTCACGCTCAATCGGCCCCAGAACCGCAACAGCATGACGCCCGACGTGATGGAGGCGTTCAGCGCCGGTATCGCTCGCGTGCGCAGCGACCGGGGCGTCCGCGTGGTCGTCATCACGGGGCGGGGAGGCAGCTTCTGCGCCGGCGCGGACTTTCGCACGGCCTCGCCGACGGCGGTAGGCGCGAGCGGGTCGGCGGATCAGGGTGGTGCGATGCTTCCCGCCGAGCGCGCGTTTGGGCTGTATGAGCCGTTCCTCTCGGTGCTCGACATCGAGGTGCCGACGATTGCCGCCATGAATGGCCACGCCATCGGCGGGGGACTCGGGCTCGCGCTTGTGACCGACATTCGAGTCGCGAACCGCGAGGCGAAGTACGGCGCGAACTTCGCCCGCCTCGGTTTTCACTCGGGCATGGCCATCAGCTATCTGCTGCCCCGGATCGTGGGCGTGCCGGTGGCGGCCGATCTGCTCTTCTCGGGGAGCGTCATCACCGGGGTGGAGGCGCACGCGATCGGCCTCGTCCACTGCGCGGTGGCGCCCGACGAGGTGGCAGCGGAGGCCATGCGGCGGGCGCGGACGATCGCCGCGTGCGCGCCCCTGGCCGTGCGTCTCATGAAGAAGTCGCTCTACCGTGGCGCCGGTTGGAACGCCCGCGCGGCGGCGGAGGCCGAGGCGTGGGCGCAGAGCGCGACGCTCGCCACCGCCGATGCGCGGGAAGGCATCCGCGCTCTGCTCGAAAAGCGCGATCCTGATTTCAAGGGCAACTGAACGTGGCCACGGCGCAGCGCATCGATACGGGAGGCCTACACATGCCGAGCAAGATCGTCTCTGCGGATTCGCACGTCACGGAACCGCCCGACACCTACACCAAGCGGATCGCCGTGGAGTTTCGGGACCGCGCTCCGCACGTCGTGTACGACGAAAAGATGGGCGACGTCTTCGTCATCCCGGGCATGAAGCGGCCGGTTCCCATGGGGCTGGTGGCGGGAGCCGGTAAAAAAGCCGAGGAGCTCACGACCTTCGGGGTGCGCTTCGAGGATCTCCATCGCGGCGGCTGGGATCCGCGGGCGCGACTGGACGACCAGGCGCGTGACGGCGTCGACGCGGAGGTCATCTACCCCACCGTCGGGATGGCGCTCTGCAATCACCGGGACCTCGATTACAAGAAGGCCTGCATGGACGCCTACAACCTCTGGATCGCCGAGTACTGCGGATACGATCCGCGGCGGCTGATCGGCGTTGGACAGACGGCGATGCGAACGCCCGCGGAGGGGATCGAGGATCTGCGCTGCATCAAGGGACTCGGCCTCAAGGGGGTGATGCTCCCCGGCACACCCGGCCAGGAGGATTACGACAGCGCGATCTACGATCCGCTCTGGCAGGCGGCCATCGATCTCGAGCTGCCGCTGTCTTTTCACATTCTCACCTCGCGCAGCGACATGGGCGAGGTGCGGGGGCCGAAGCTGAACGGCTTCCTCGCCATCATTCGCGGCTGCCAGGACATCATGGGGTTGCTCGTCTATGGAGCGGTCTTCGAGCGCCATCCACGCTTGAAGGTGGTCTGCGTCGAGGCCGACGCGGGTTGGGTGCCGCATTTCATGTATCGCATGGACCATGCGTACAAGCGCCATCGCTACTGGCTGCCGGCGGGCGCGCTCCCCAAGATGCCGAGCGAGTATTTCCGCGAGAACATCTACGTCACCTTTCAGGACGACTCGGTGGCGTTTCAGGTGACCGGCCTGTGCAACCCGCACCGGCTGATGTGGGCGAACGACTTCCCGCACAGCGACTCGACGTGGCCGGACTCGCAGGAGGTGATCCGGCAGCAGGCCGCTCAGCTCTCGGACGAGGAGAGGGGCTGGATCCTCCACGACAACGTCTGCGAGCTCTACGGGATCGAGGTCTGAGGTGCGGCTTCGGTCCCGATGCGTATCGGTGTTCAGGAGAGCGTGATGGACTACGATCTGAAGATCAGCGGCGGACGCATCGTCGACGGCAGCGGCGCACCGGCGTACATGGGCGACGTCGGTATTCGCCAAGGCACGATCGCCGCGCTCGGCAAAGCCACCGGCACTGCCGCCGAGACCATCAACGCCGACGGACGAGTCATCGCCCCCGGCTTCGTCGACATTCACACCCACTACGATGCGCAGATCTTGTGGGATCAGATGCTCACAATCTCGCCCTGGCACGGCGTGACGACCGTCGTGATGGGCAACTGCGGCTTCGGCGTCGCTCCGACGCGGCCAGGGGATCGCGATCTCATCCTCCGCACGCTCGAGAAGGTCGAGGGGATGAGCCTCGCGGCGCTCCGCGAAGGGCTCGGTGAGGACTGGGGGTTCGAGACGTTCCCCGAGTACCTCGATGCCATCGAGCGGCGCGGCGCGGTCATCAACGTGGCGGCGATGATCGGACACACGCCGGTCCGTCTCTATGTGATGGGCGAAGAGGCTACCGAGCGTCCCGCGACCCCCGCTGAGGTCGCGCGCATGCGGGACGTGGTGAGGGAAGGTCTTCAAGCGGGGGCGCTCGGGTTCGCGACGTCGAAATCGCCCACCCACGTCGGCTACGGCGGCCGACCGGTGCCGAGTCGGGTCGCCGAAACCTCGGAGATCGCGGCCATCGTAGGTGCCCTCGGCGCGGCCGGCCGGGGAATATTGCAGGTCACTATCGGCCCCGAGTTCTTCCTCGAGGAGATGGCGGCGCTCGCGCGTAGTACGGGGTGTGCGATCTCGTGGACGGCACTGCTTGGCGGCATGCTGGGGCCGGGCTCGCACCGTGCGCTGCTCGAGCGCTCCGCCGAGCTGGCACGCGAAGGGCTCGCGATCTTCCCGCAAGTCACGTGTCGGCCGCTCAATTTCGAGTTCACGTTCGAGGAGCCGTTCATCTTCGAGAGCCTCGCGCTCTTCAAGCCGATCTCGGCGAGCGATCACGACGGGAAAGTGCGGATCTACAGCGATCGCGAGTTCCGCGCGGCGTTCAGCGGCAAGACCGGTCCGGGGACGGGCAAGCGCTTCGCCGATCGCTGGAGCCGCACGGTCGTGAGCTACTACCCACCGGACCCGAGTCTCGAGGAGCGTAATCTCGTCGAGATGGCGGCCGAGCGGGGCGTCAACCCCGTCGACCTCGCCCTCGATCTCGCGCTGAGCTCGAACCTCGAAGCGCGCTTCCGGATGGCGGTGATGAATGACGACGAGCGCGAGGTCGAGGAGCTCCTCACGGATCGGAATACGGTGCTCGGACTGTCTGATGCGGGGGCGCACGCGAGCCAGCTCTGCGACGCGTGCTTCTCGACTCATCTGCTCGGGCGCTGGGTGCGCGAGAAGGGCGTGCTCTCGCTCGAAGAGGCCGTGCGCATGCTGACCTCGCGGCCGGCCGAGGTCTTCGGCATCGCCGATCGCGGGCGCCTGCAAGTCGGAAGGCCGGCGGATGTCGTCGTCTTCGATCCCCAGACCGTCGGGGCCGGGAAGCTGCGCAGGGTCCGAGACCTGCCCGCCGGTGCCGAGCGACTGGTCTCCGACGCGGCGGGTATCGAGGCGGTCGTCGTCAACGGCATGATCGTGCGTCACGCCGGGCGTGATGCCGCCGATCCCGCGGGTACGCTACCTGGCAAGCTGCTGCGCGGCGGTCGGGCGTCGGGATGATTCACGACTCATCATCTCAATCTGCTGAAAGAGAGGCCGAGCCATGATCGAAATCGGTGTGTTTCACAACGGGGCCTGCGAGCTGCCGACGGTGCGGACTCCGAGCGGGACGGTCGTCACCGACGGGACGCTGGCGGAAGTGCACGCGAGCTCGCAGCAAACCGTCCTCAACCAGGTGCGCCAGGGGATTCTCGCCGACGAGCTCGGCTTCGACTACTGGTTCCAGACCGAGCACCACTTTCAACCCGAGGGGGCGGAGTTCAGTCCGAACCCCTTGCTGTCCGAGATGGCGATCGCGGCTTGCACCAAGCGCATCCGGCTCGGCCAGGCGGCCAACATCATCACCTGGCATCATCCGGTGCGCTTCGCTGAGCAGGTGGCGATGCTCGACATCGTGAGCGGGGGTCGCGTGGAGTGCGGCATCGGCCGCGGCTACCAGCCGCGCGAAAACGAAACGCTCGGGAGGCCCTACGGCTCAACCATCCAAGACCAGGAGCGCAACCGCGCGGCCTTCGAGGAGGCCTACGAGCTGATCGTCAAGTGCTGGACCGAGCCGTCCTTCTCTCACCGCGGGGAGAACTTCTCCATTCCGCCGCGCTACACCAAGTGGAACCACGATCAGACCTTCGCCTACTACGGCATGGACAAGGTCGAGCGGAGTGTGGACGAGGTGCTCAACGTCGGGCCACCCGACATGTACGCGGCCGGCAACCCGGTGCTCGCCACCACGACGACGCTCAAAGAGATCAGCGTCTTCCCGCAGCCCCTCCAGAAGCCCTATCCACAGATCTGGGAGCCGCTCACCAGCTCGCGATCCATCACATGGGCGGCCCGCCACGGCGTGAACGGCTACTTCATCGTGGAGCCGAACTCACGCCTGCGTCGCAACATCGAGCTGTACTACGAGGAGGCGCAGAAGCACGGCTGGCCCGACCGCCTCGGCCGCGGAAGCTTCAAGTTCGGCTGGGATGCCTCGAAGCGCCGCGGCATCGTCACGTGTCGCTACATCCACCTGCTCCTCCCCGGCAAGGATCGCGCCCGCGAGCTGGCGCGCTACAAGCAGGCCATGGAACTGCAGTGGCACTACTACGGACCGTTCGGGTTTGCGGCCGTGCTGACCGATGAGGGGGAGACGTTCGATCCCCGCCAGAAGGTGGAGGCGGATCGGCTCTTCGAAAAAGGGGTAGCGGTGTTCGGGACTCCGCAGGAAATTGCCGAAGCCATTCTCCGCATCAAGACCGAGTGCGGGTACGAGGACTTCATGTTCCACGCCTGGTTCGAGAAGGGTGGGTTCGCCGGCGAAGAGATCGAAGAGCAGATGCGCTATTTCGCTGCCGAGGTGATGCCGATCTTGCGGCGCGAGTGCGGGGGCTCCCCGCGCGATCATCATCGGTAGAGAGGAACACGCCCATGGCAAGTGTGGAATTGGAACGACTCAAAGCGCGACTCACGACGCGCCTGGCGACCTGGGGCGGCCTCGGCATCGAGCAGATGCGCCAGTCCTGGGAGGATCTGTTCGGAGCCCCCGGGGGCGCGTGTGAATGCGTCCCGGTCGATGCCGGGGGCGTGCGCGCGGAGTGGATCAGCACGCCGGGTGCGAGCCGCGAGCGGGTCGTCCTGTATCTGCACGGCGGTGGATACGTGCTCGGCTCGATCAACTCCCACCGCGACATGATCGTGCGGCTGTCGGCGGCGTGCCGGGCACGCGTTTTGGCGCTCGACTACCGACTGGCGCCCGAGCATCCGCATCCGGCCGCCGTGGAAGATGCGACGGCGGCATACCGCTGGCTGTTGGCGCAGGGGATCGATCCCAAGCGGGTGGTTGTGGCCGGCGACTCGGCGGGCGGCGGACTCACAGTGGCGACGCTGGTTGCGCTCCGCGACGGGGGCGAGGCGTTGCCTGCGGCCGGAGTCTGTCTGTCGCCGTGGGTGGACCTCGAGGGATCGGGAGAGTCGATGACCACTCGGGCGCACCTCGATCCGATGGTGACGTGCGAGATGATCCAGATGATGGGACAGATCTACCTCGGAGGGAAGGATCCGAGGACGCCGCTCGCGGCGCCGTTGCATGCGGATCTTACGGGATTGCCTCCCATGCTCATCCAGGTCGGTACCGCCGAGACGCTCTACGACGACGCGACCCGGTTGGCCGAGCGCGCACGTGCGGCCGGTGTGACCGTGACGCTGGAGCCGTGGGACGAGATGATCCACGTTTGGCAGATCTTTGCCCGCGAGCTTCCCGAGGGGCAGGCGGCGATCGAGCGCATCGGAGAGTTCGTGCGCGAGCACACGGCTTGAGCCGGGACATGACGGCGGACAGGCAATCGTCGGGCGAGGCGGGAAAATCAGGGGGCATCCGTGTCTCCCCACTCACGATCGAGGCGGCCGAGGCGGCGGCGGCCGCCGCTGGCGTGCCGGCCGCCATGGCGCACCTGAACATCTTCCGGGTGCTGCTGCACCATCCGCCGCTGGCCAAAGCGGTCGGCAATCTTTTGGTGACGCTGCTCTGGAACGCGAAGCTCGACATGCGTCTTCGGGAGCTCGTGATTCTCAGGCTCGGGTGGGCGACCGGCTCGGACTACGAGTGGACGCAACACTGGCGGGTCGCAAGTGGTCTCGGCGTGAGCGATCAGGACATGCTCGGCGTGCGGGACTGGCGTGCCTACGCGGCGTTCGGCGCCGCCGAGCGCGCGGTCCTCGCCGCGACGGACGAGACGCTTGCCACGGGAACGATCAGCCCAGGCACCTGGGAGGAATGTCGCGTCCACGTCGGGGAGGTCGAGGCCCTGCTTGAGCTCGTGGTCGCGATCGGGAACTGGCGCATGATTTCGTCGCTCCTTCGCAGCCTCCAGATTCCCCTCGAAGACGGGATCGCAAGCTGGCCCCCGGACGGCGCCGGCCCGCCTGGCTTCGTTGCCTAAAGGAGACGTATTGTGGATCTCAGCTTCGGTCAGGAATACGAGACCTTTCGCGCCGAGGTTCGCGCCTTCCTCGAGTCCCACGCGGACGTGGCGCGCCCGGCCGGAACGAGCGACGAGCTGTCGCCCGAGTTGCGGGCATGGCAACGGACGCTGATCGAGCACGGCTACGCGGCGCGCACCATCCCGAAGGAGTACGGTGGCTACGGCGGCGAGCCCGATCTGCTGCGGACGATCATCATCGAGGAGGAATTTCACCGGGCGCGGGTGTCTCTCGGCATGATGAACCAAGGCATCGGCATGTTCGTTCCGACACTGCTGCAGTTCGGTACGGAAGAGCAGAAGCGGAAGTGGGTAGGGCCGACGATTCGCGGCGAGATGATTTGGTGCCAGGGCTACAGCGAACCAGGCGCCGGGAGCGATCTGGCAAGCCTACGGACCAGCGCCGTCCTCGACGGTGACGATTTCGTCGTGAACGGCCAGAAAATTTGGACCAGCACCGCGCGGGAGGCCGACATGATGTTCGCCCTGGTGCGGACGGAGCCTGACGCCGCCAAGCACGCCGGGATCAGCTATCTCGTCCTCGACATGCGGAGCCCCGGTATCGAGGTCCGCCCCCTGCGAACGATGATCGGCACGGCGACGTTCAACGAGGTGTTTTTCGACGCCGTGCGGGTTCCGCGGGAGAATCTCATCGCCAAGCGGGGCCAGGGTTGGGAGGTCGGCACGACCACCCTGGTGCACGAGCGCAACATGCTGGGCGGCAGCAGCCAGACCGAGACGATGCTGCAAGGATGCATCGACGTGCTGCGCGACGTCGGGGCACTCGACGAGCCGGTGTATCGTGACCGCCTCGTGCGGTTGCAGGCACGAGTGCTGGCGATGAAGTACCACGGGTTGCGTCTGCTGACGGATCGTCTCAAGCGGCGCAGCTCGGGGGTCGCCGGTCTCATCACCAAGCTCAACGCCTGTCAGTTGAACCACGACCTCTGTGCCCTCGCGATCGATGCGATGGAGGAATACGGGCTGCTGCGCCGCGGCTCGCGGCACGTGCGGGACCACGGGAACTGGCAGAGCCAGTACATGTTCACGCTCGGTTTGATCATCGGCGGCGGCACGGCGCAGATCCAGAAGAACATCATCAGCGAGCGGGGGCTCGGGATGCCGCGGGAGCCGCGGTCGGAAGGGCGGGGGGCCTAGCCGTGGACTTTGGTCTCTCTGAGGATCAGAGGCTGTTCCAGCAGGCGTTGCGCGGCTACCTGGCCGAGCACGTGCCCATGGCACGTGTCCGTGCGCTCATGGAGAGCGACGACGGTCACGACCCCGCGCTCGTCAGAGAGCTCGGCGCGCAGGGGGTCACCGGGATCCTCATCCGGGCCGAAGAGGGAGGCGTCGGTCTCGGACTGCTCGACGCGGCGGTCGTGGCCGAGGAGCTTGGGCGCGCGGTGACGCCCTACTCGTTCTTCAGCGCCGCGGTGCTGGCGCCGCTGGCACTCAGCGCCGCGGGTACCGACGAGCAGCGGGCACGCTGGTTGCATTTGCTTGGTACCGGCGAGACGGTGCTCTCCTTGGCCTCCCCGGCACCGGCCGTGCGCGGAGGCCGCCTCGATGGGACCGTCCGGTTCGTACCCGATGCGCACGTCGCCGACGCGTTCGTGGTCGTTGCCGGCAACGAAGCGCGTCCGGAGCTGCTGCTCGTCCCCCGCGACACACCGGGGCTGTCGGTCGCTGCGCTCGCCACAGTGGATGCCACGCGGCGCGTGAGTGAGCTCGTGTTCGACGGCCTCAGCATCACGGACGCCATGCGGATGCGGACCGACGTGTCGGCGTTGGACGTCGAGCGGGTGGTGGACGCCGGCCGCATCGTGCTTGCGGCCGACGCGCTCGGGGCGGCGGAGCGTGGTCTCGAGCTCGCCGTCGAATATGCTCAGACCCGCCAGCAATTCGGCCGATCCATCGGCTCGTTCCAAGCGGTGAAGCACATGTGCGCCGAGACCGTCGCGGAGATCGAGCCCGTCCGTGCCATGCTCTGGTACGCGGCATTCGCCTGGGACGAGCGTCGAGCCGACGCTGCCGTGACGGCGGCGCTGCTCAAGAGTCACGCCACGGAGGTCGCGACCCAGGCGCTGACGACGTGCATTCAGGTGTTCGGCGGCATGGGGTTCACCTACGAGTGCGACATGCACATCTGGTTCAAACGCGCTGGCTACGACCGCCAAGCGCTCGGCGGTCCCGACGCGATGCGCCGGCGAGCCGCTGTACTGCAATTCGGCTGAGATCCGGCCGATGGGAGACCCCTCATGACCAGCCCAATCATCTCGGCCGACTCGCACATCACCGAGCCGCCGGGCACCTACATCGATCGCATCGACCGGAAGTACAAAGACCGGGCGCCGCACATGGTGCGCGACCCGAAGCTCGGCGACATCTTCGTCATCGACGGGCTCAACACGCCGGTGCCCATGGGGCTCGTCGCCGCCGCGGGCAAGAGCGCCGAGGAGCTGCGCACGTTCGGCGTCAAGTTCGAGGAGTTGCACCGGGGAGGGTGGGATCCCGAGGCGCGGTTGGCCGATCAGGATCGCGACGGCATCGCGGGCGAGATCCTCTATCCCACCGTCGGGATGATGCTCTGCAACCACCCCGACTTCGACTACAAAAAGGCGTGCTTCGACGCCTACAATCTGTGGATCGCCGAGTACGTCGCGGCACACCCCGATCGGCTGTTCGGAATCGGCCAGACCGCCATGCGGTCGCCGGACGAGGGGATCAGCGACCTCCGGAGAATGAAGGAGCTCGGCCTGCGGGGCGTGATGATGCCCGGCGACCCGCAGGAAGAGGACTACGATAGTCCGGTCTACGACGCCTTCTTCGAGGCGGCGGTCGACCTGGAAATGCCGCTCTCATTCCACATCCTCACCAGCAAGAGTGGACGCCTTGACCAAAAGACGCGCGGGCCGAAATTGAACGGGTTCCTCGCGATCATTCGCGGATGCCAGGACATCCTGGGGATGTTCGTCCTCGGGGCGGTCTTCGAGCGCCATCCGCGGCTGAAAGTGGTCTGCGTCGAAGCCGATGCAGGTTGGGTGCCGCACTACATGTACCGGATGGACCACGCCTACAAGCGCCACCGTCATTGGATGCCCGCCGGTGCGCTCAGCAAGCTCCCGAGCGAGTACTTCCGCGAGCACGTCTACGTGACCTTCCAGGATGATTGGGTGGCTTTTCGGCTGAAGGATCTGTGCAATGTGCGGCGGCTGATGTGGGCAAACGACTTCCCCCACAGCGACTCGACCTGGCCGGATTCGCAGGCGATCCTCGCCGAACATGCCCAAGGGCTGAGCGAGCAGGAGCGCCGATGGATTCTCCACGACAACGTCGCCGAGCTTTATCATCTCGATCGACGCGCGATGCCGGGGCAACTGATCGATGGCTGATCGTCTGCGCGGCAAGGTCGCGCTCATCTCCGGGGGGGCGCGGGGGCAGGGCGCGGCCGAGGCCCGACTCTTCACGGCCGAGGGCGCGCAGGTCGTTGTCGGCGATGTCCTCGACGAGGTCGGCGCGCAACTCAGCGACGAGATCAACGCTGTGCGATCGGGCGCGGCGCGCTACGTCCATTTGAACGTGACCCTGGCGGCCGATTGGCAGCAGAGCGTCGCCACCGCCGAACGCGTCTTCGGTGGGCTCGATATCCTCGTGAACAACGCCGGCATTTTCAGCATGAACGGCGTCGAGGGCACGACCGAGGAAGAATGGGACCGGGTCGTGCTGGTCAATCAGAAAGGCGTCTGGCTCGGTATGAAGACGGCGGTGCCAGCGCTCCGTCGGCGAGGGGGCGGCTCGATCATCAACGTCTCCTCGATCTACGGGCTGATCGGTTCAGGTGCGGCAACGGCCTATCAGGGAACGAAAGGCGCGGTGCGACTGCTCTCGAAGACGGCCGCCGTGGAGTACGGAGCCGAGCGGATTCGGGTGAACTCCATTCATCCAGGGATCATCGACACGCCGATGATCGGGCCGTTCCCGCAGGAGATGCGCGCCGGCATCGCGGCGATGACACCCATGAAACGGGAGGGCACACCGGAGGAGGTCGCCTGGGCTGTGCTCTTTTTGGCATCCGACGAGGCCTCGTACGTCACCGGTGCCGAGCTCGTTGTTGACGGCGGGTACACGGCGGCGTGAGTAGGTTGCGCCGCTCACGATGTCTCCGTTTCTCATGATCGAGCCTCGGCAGTGCAGGAGTGGGCGGGGATGACAGCGGAGACGACACCGCTCTCGGGCAAGGTGGCGCTCGTGACCGGCGCCTCCCGTGGCATCGGCCGAGCGACCGCCCTGCGGTTTGCGCGGGACGGCGCGTCCGTCGTGGTCAACTATCGACGGAACGAAGCGGCGGCGGGGGAAACGGTCGCGGCGATTGCGGGCAGCGGGGGGTGCGCACTGGCGGTTCGAGCCGACCTCGAGGACGGCCCGGAGATTGCCACTTTGTTTGCGACCGTGCGCGAGCGCTTCGGGCGCCTCGACGTGCTCATCGCCAACGCTGCGGCCACGGCCTTTCGCCCGCTCCTCGAGACGGGTGATCACAATGTGGAGCGCACCTTCGGGATCACGGTCACGGGCTTCGTTCGCTGTGTTCGTGAGGCGGTTCCGCTGATGAGCGGCGGGACGATCGTGGCCGTCTCCGGTTTCGATACACAGCGGGTGCTCGCGGGCCATGCGACGCTCGGCGCCGCGAAGGCCGCGCCGAAACGCTCGTGCGCTACCTGGCGGTCGAGCTCGCGCCGCGTGGCATTCGCGTCAACGGCGTGAGCCCGGGCTACGTCGAGACGGATTCGGCTCGGAGGTATGCCGGCGAGGAGTACGAGACCCGCATTCGTGCCGAGTGGGCGGCGGCGACGCCACTCGGTCGGCTGGGCCGGCCGGAGGAGATCGCCGGCGTGATTGCCTTCCTCTGCTCCGGCGACGCCAGTTTCATCTGCGGCCAGACCGTCGTCGCCGACGGCGGGCGAACGCTCTGGTGAGGGATGCGGGCGGCCCGAGCGACGAACGGCGGTTTCACCATTCCGTAGCCGGAGGGGGACATGTACCAGACGCTCGAATACTCGTGTGAGCAGGCCGTCGCCCTCGTTCGGCTGAACCGGCCCGAGAAGCTTAATGCCATCAACCGGGAGATGGTCGGCGAGCTCGGGGACGTCGTCCGCCGCATCCATGACGACGAGGACGTGCGTGCCGTGGTCGTTACCGGAAATGGCCGGGCGTTCTCGGCCGGTGCCGACATCTCGCGCCTCGTCGAGCTGGCCGGCCCGCCCGACTTCTTGAATTTCATCGAGGAGGTCCAGACGACCTTCAACGCCCTCGAAGACCTGAACCGACCGACGATCGCGGCCGTGAACGGGTTTGCCTTCGGCGGTGGCTGCGAGCTCGTCCTCGCCTGCGACTTTCGCATCCTCGCGGCCAGCGCCGCTCTCGGCGTTCCGGAGATCAAGATCGGCGTGCTTCCGGGTGCCGGCGGAACGCAGCGACTGTCACGCATGCTGCCCCAGGGGCTCGCCAAGCAGATGATCTATCTCGGCGTGCCGCTCGCCGCACCACTCTGTCTCCAGCATGGCCTGGTGAACAGTGTCGTGCCGGACGAGAAGGTGCTGGAGACTGCCTTGGCGTGGGCGCATGAGCTCGCAGAGCTTCCGCCGCTGGCGATCCGCTCCGCGAAGCTCCTGGTGCATGGCGCGGCGAACCGTGGCCTCAAGGAAGGGATCGAGGCCGAGCGCCAAGCGCTTGCCTTCCTCTTTGGCACGGCGGACCGGACGGAGGGCATGCGGGCCTTCCTGGAAAAACGCCAGGCGACCTTCACCGGCCGCTGAGTCACGACCATGGTCTTCGACACGGAGCGTGCGCGATGAATTTTACCTTCGACGACGAGGAGACGGCTTTCGCGGAGACGCTGCGCCGGTATGCCCGAGAGCGGTTGCTGCCGGACTTCGCGATCTGGGACCGCGGGGCGGCGTTCCCACGCGAACGGCTGCACGAGCTTGCCGGACTCGGCCTCATGGGGCTCCGCGTTCCCACCGAGTACGGCGGGGTCGACGGGACGTACGTCATGGCCGGCATCGCGGCCGAGGAGCTCGGGCGCGGCGACCTCGGCCACACCCTCTTCATCCAGCTCGGCGCGATCACCGGCGACCTCCTCTCGGGATACGCGACGCGGCAGGTGAAGGAGGAGTGGCTCTCCGCCCAGGCAACCGGCGAGCGCTTGGTCGCCTTCGGGTTGACCGAGCCGGGCACGGGTTCGGACGCCGCGGCGATTCAGGCCACGGCCACGCGCCGCGGCGACGAATACATCGTGTGCGGCGAGAAGGCGTCGATCACCTTCGCAGGCTTCGCCGACGCCTGTATCGTCTTCGCGCGCACCAGCGGCGCCGGCGCCAAGGGGATCGGCGCGATCCTCGTCCCGCTCGACCGCCCGGGCGTTTCCCGTCGCGTCTACAAGAGCGTCGGCGAGCGCCTCACTCAGCGCGGATCCCTCGTCTTCGAGGACGTCCGCGTCCCGGCCGACCACCTCCTCGGCGACGAGCACGGCGGCTTCATCCAAGCGATGCTGGCCTTCGACTACAACCGAGCGATCATCGCTCTGGCCTGCGTCGGCGCGGCGGGTCAGTCGATGGACGAGACGATCGGGTACGTGAAGCAGCGGACGACCTTTGGGAAACCGCTCGCCTCGCGCCAGGGAGTCGCTTTCCAGGTTGCCGAGCACCTGACGATGATCCAGGCAGCGCGGTTCCTCGCTTACGACTGCCTGGCGCGCCGCGACCGTGGGGAGCCGCACACGAAAGAAGCGGCGATGGCGAAGTGGCTGGGCCCGAAGGTGTCGGCAGAGGCGATCCACGCCTGCATGATTCTCCACGGCTGGATGGGCTACGACCAGGAGTTACCGCACGAGCAGCGACTGCGTGACGTGATCGGGCTCGAGATCGGCGACGGGACGCCCGAGATCATGAAAGGGATCATCGCGCGAGAAGTGATCGGGCGCGATCACTTCTCGTTCCGCTGAGCGATGGCGAACAAGCAGGAGCAAGAACCAGCGCGCCGGGAGATCACCGAGGTGGCGCCGAACGTGCTGCGCATGGAATTGCCCATCCGGATGCCGGGGCTCGGCCATGTGAACTGTTACGCGCTCCTCGACCACGAAGGGGCGACAGTCGTCGATCCGGGACTGCCGGGTCCATCCACCTGGCGGGCGCTCCAGGGGCGTTTGCGGCAAGCCGGTTTGCGGGTGCGGCACGTTCACACCGTCATCGTGACCCATTCACATCCCGACCATTTCGGCGGTGCGGCGCGCTTGGCGACGGAGGCCGGTGCGCACATCGTCGCGCATGCAGAGTTTCGGTTGGGCGCGGGTACTCCCGTTGGGGCCGCCCCTGATGTCTCGGTGGACGACCTGCCCTCGGCGGTCGAGGAATCGGCGGACGATGCTCGCAGCGCTGGCAACGGGGCAAGTCAGCACGCGCGGGCGACCACACCCCCCGCCAGCAGCGTGTGGGGTGCGCCGACGCCGTGGGGCGGCACGCGGATGGGACCGCCGCTCCGGATGCGAGTCTCGTGGCGGCTCTTTTCATTGATCAGCCGGACACCGTTCGTGCCGGAAATCACGCGGCCGGTTCGAGGTGGCGACGTGATCCGGATCTCGGGCAGCGAGTGGGCCGTGATCCACACGCCGGGGCACACCAGCGACCACATCTGTCTGCACGATCCCGCGAGCGGCATCCTGCTCGCGGGCGACCATGTGTTGCCGACGATCACGCCGCACATCTCCGGGCTGAGCGCGGCGGCCGATCCGCTTCAGGCGTTTTTCGAGTCGCTCGACCGGGTGGCGGATATTTCCGGTGTTACGCAGGTGCTGCCGGCGCATGGCCATCCGTTCCGCGACTTGCGAGCGCGCACCGAAGCGATCAAACGGCATCACCACGAGCGGCTCGAGCGTGTGAAGGCGATCTCGCGCGAACTCGGGCCCGCAACGGTCCAGGCGTTCTCGCGGACACTCTTCCGGCCGCGGAGCTGGGGCGCGATGGCGGAAAGCGAGACCTACGCGCACCTGGAGCACTTGCGGCTCAGGGGCGACGCGGATCGTCACGTCGACAGGGAGGGCAGGTTTCTCTACGTGACCGCCTAGACCACCGGCGTGATGCCGTCAGCGAGCGAACATTCCGTGCATAGCCGCATGCAGCTCGGCGCGATGGTCTGGATGCGCCACAGCGATGAGATCCTCCGCCCGCTGACGATGGTTCTTGCCGAGGAGCCGAGCGATGCCGTGCTCGGTGATCACGATATCCGCGAAGAAGCGCGGTATGGTGATGATCGATCCCTCCGGGTGCATCGGGACGATGCGCGAGACTGCTCCATCGAGTGCCGTCGACGGCAGGAGGGTGATCGCTTTCCCGCCGCGCGACAAGAAAGCGCCGACGTGGGTCTCCGGCTGCCCCCCGGTGCCATTGATCATCAGGGGCCCAAAGACCGATTCCGAATTGATCTGGCCGATCAGGTCGACGCTGAGGGCGCTGTTGATCGAGACCTGGCGGTCGTTGGCGCCGATGCGCTTCACATCCAGGATGAAGTCGGGGTCGTACAGCTCGAAGGTCGGGTTGTCGTTGATGATCGCGAAGTCCTCGTCGTTGCCGCCCGTCCAGGCAGCCGCCACGACCTTCCCGCGAAACTGGTTCTTCCGGCGACCGTTGATGATCCCGCGCTCGACGAGGGTGGCGGTTCCGGGCGTGATCAGCTCGGTGTGCATGCCCAGGTCATGCCTGTGGTCGAACGCGCCGAGTTGGACCATCAGCGATGACGGCTCGCCGACGCCGATCTGGATACAGTCGCCGTCCTCGATCACCTCGGAGAGATATCCGGCGATTGCCGTGTGCGAATCGAGGGGCGGCGCCAGGCCGAGGAGGCGCTCGAAGGCGCGGACCTCGATCACGCCTAAGAGCGGGAACACCAGCCGCAGCCGCTCGCGGGGAATCCGGGGGATCAGCCGCCGCATCGGCTCGTGCTGCTCGGCCGGCATCTGAGCAATCTTGATCTCGATCTGCTCCGAGGTGAGCTCGTCTTCGTACGACTCGACGAAGTGGGTGATTTCCGAAACGTGCGCGTAGACGTCGCCGTGGACGGCGATGAAGCGAGGATTGATCTCGGCGATGCTCACCTCGCACCGGCGCACCAGGCTCCGCTTGGTCCAATGATGCGGACCGAAGTGCACGTAGCCCGCTTCGTTGGGCGGCGAGCAGCTGACGATGGCGACGTTCTGATGTCGGACACCGGGGCGATGCTCGTCATACGCTTTGAAGGCCGTCGAGAAGAGGTTGGGCAGGTAGTAGCCGCGCTTGTCGGTGTGGGCGTGACGCGCGAAGTCGCCGATGAAGATCTCGAACTCGATGGGGAAGGTCGGAGCGAGGTCCGGTTGGAACCAGCCCGGATCGAAGGACGGCGCGTTCATGCGCAACTGCACGTCGCGCAGCTCGTCACGGCGGGCGTAGAGCGCGGCGAGCAAGCCGTTCGGGGCAAAGATCGGCAGATTGACGGTGTCGCCGCTCTTGATCGACTTGACCGCCTCCTCGGCGGTCGTCAGACGGCTGCGAAAGACGTCTCTCCAGGATCCGGTCATACGGCTTCCTCCGCGAGGAGCGCGGTTGCTACGTCCCCGGGCTCCATTGAGATCGCCTGTGGCAGGCATTGGCGGTGGTACATGACGCGGAAATGACCGGCAAGAAGTTCTTTGCGCTGGACGTTCTGAAACGAAAGGAATATGCATCATCGGAAATCGTCATCCGCAGGAGACCGAGCGATGCCACCGCGAACCAGCCGCGCCGTCGTGCAAACCGGGCCGCGGCAGCTCGAGCTGCGCGAGCTGCCAATTCCCGACATCGATGACGAGAGCGCCCTGTTGCGCGTCGAGGCCTGCGGCATCTGCGGCAGCGACGTCGAACAGTACACCGGGACCATTCCGGTGCGCTGGCCGCTGATTCCCGGGCACGAGCCGCTCGGCATCATCGAAAAAATCGGCGATCGCGCGGCGCAGCGTTGGGGCGTCGACGTGGGGGATCGCGTGGCGGTCGAGGTGCTCATCCCGTGCGGCCATTGCCGGGCGTGCGTCGAAGGCAGCTATCACGTGTGTCGCGGCCGCGGCGCCATGTTCGGCTACGCCTACGTGCCGTTGTCGCACCCGCCGGGGCTGTGGGGCGCCTACGCGGAGTACATGTACCTCGACCCATTCACGATCGTGCACAAAGTCCGGAAGGACATTCCCGCCAACATTGCGGTCATGTTCAATCCGCTGGGTGCCGGTTTTCGCTGGGCCGTGGAGATTCCGGACACCGGACCGGGCGATACGGTCCTGATTCTCGGACCCGGGCAGCGCGGGCTCGCGAGCGTAGTCGCGGCGCGCGCCGCGGGCGCCGACCAGATCATCGTGACCGGGCTGACGCGCGATGCCAAGAAGCTCGCCGTCGCCACGCAGCTGGGCGCCGATCATGTCATCGACATCGAGCAGGAGGACGCCCGCCAGCGGGTGGCGGAGATCACCAATGGGCGGGGCGCCGACGTGGTGGTGGAAGTGTCGTCGTACGCCTCCGAACCGGTGGCCGAGGCGTTGCACTACGCGGCGACGGGTGGACGCATCGTGCTCGCCGGGGTCAAAGGCTTCAAGAGCGTGCCCGATTTCGTGAGCGACCTGATTGTCGTCAAGGAGCTCTCCATCAAGGGCGCGTTCGGCGTGACCAGCCGGTCGTACCGCTCAGCGATCCGGTTGATCGAAGCGGGGCACGTGCCACTGGCCACGATGCACACGCATGACTTCGCGCTCGAGGATGCGGAGCGTGCCATTCGAACGCTCGCAGGCGATTTTCCCGAAGCGGCAAGTATCCACTCGTGTCTGTTGCCGCACGGGTAGCCGGGATGCCGATGACGCGACGAACCCCGTGGCGATGACCGCGACTCTCGCCGCGCGCTGTGAGGGCTCGCCGTACAACGCCGGGATCGGGGTCCGCGTGGAATCGATCGAGCCGGAGCGCGTTCGGGTACGCATCCCCTACGCGGACGAGAACTCCAACCCTGGCCGTGCGCTCCACGGCGGCGTCGTGGCGTCCATCATCAACATCGCGGGTGCTCTGGTGGCGGTGACGACGTCGCAGCCAAACGACCACAGCGAGCTGGGTACCCTCGACTTGAGCGTCAATTACCTGGCGGCCGCGATCGGCGAAGACATCGTGGCCGAGGCTGACGTGCTGCGCCGTGGGAAGGAGATCGTCTACAGCGATGTCGGGGTGCGCAACGATGCCGGCAAGTGGATTGCCAAAGGTCTCGTGACGTTCCGCGCGTTGGCGGCGGCTCCACGGCATACCGACCGCCAGCTCCACACGTCAGCCGACGTTGGCATGTCAGCGCGCGAGGTGCCGCAGATGGTACGGATGCTCGAGGCCACGCCCTTCATGGCGCGTCTCGGCATGTCGATCGTCCACATGCACGGCGGGCACGCGCGGGTCGAGATGCCGTTCAAGCCCGCGAACGCGGATGATGGCGAGGCCGTGCACGAGGGCGCGTTGGCTGCACTGATCGATACGACCGGAGCGATGGCGGCGTGGTCGATCGTCGGTCTCGACTTTCGCTACAAGGCTTCGACGGTGGGCATCCACGTGAACTATCACGCTCCCGCGATCAAGGAGGACGTCGTGGCGCAGGCCCGCACCCTCCGGCGCAACAACGAGATCTTCCTCAATCAGGTAACGGTGAGTGGGTGCCAATCAGGTCGCCTAGTCGCCGCCGGGTCGGTGACGTACCGCATCGTCGTGCCGGCTGGATAGTTCGGTACAATGCGGTCCGTCAGTGGACGTGCTCGTCGGGTGGCGGCGCGAGCTGCGGCTCGGCGGCGAGGAGGCGCAGCTGCTCCTGGAGGAGCTGCAGGTTACTCCAGCCGGGGCCGTCCTGGTCGGGTCGCCAGCGCGCGCGGACGTAGCCGAAGCGATCGATCAGCACCTCGAGGTGAGGGGGCACGTCGTCGTCGCGCTCGTTCCCGGGATCGGCGAACGTGCGGCGGAAGAGCGCGTAGGTCTCGACGATCTCCGCGGCGTGGGCGGCGACGACCGGAAGGAGCGGGAGGGCCGTGTCTGCCGTTAGGGGCACGGCGAGGATCTCGGTGCCGAGCGCGCGGAGTGCTGGGCGAGAAGAGGACGAGCAGGACGGCGGCGCGCTTCCGGAAGTCGCGGAGCCGACCGCTGCCATTTTCGGTGAAGGCGAAGTCAAGCAGATCCAGCGCCGGAGGGCGGGGTTGGTATCTGAAAGATCGATTTCTTCCCCGGACGCGCGTACGAGTGATCGGCGTGGGCTAGGACCAACGGCCCGCGAGCATCTGAGTCGTGATGGGATCCGCGACGTCAGCCGCTGTTGCAGTTTCATGCGGCCGCTGTGTTGCCCGCGTGCGGTCGCTGAGTTGGTTCGTTGCAAACTGAGGAGCGCGTCGGTCTCGCTCCGGTGCGTTTCGAGCGCGCTTCCGCCAGGATGTGGGGGACAGAGACCGTCAGTCGCCTCGGGTAGGCGTACATGAACGATCGTTCCGCTTCTCGGCGCGCTCTCGATGTCGATGGTGCCTCCCAGGACCTCAACCAGGCGCGCCACGATCGCCAGCCCGAGCCCCCAGCCTCCGCCTCGACCGTTGCCCCGCACGAAGGGCTCCATGGCCCGCGCGCGGATCTCGGGATCAATGCCCCGGACCGGTATCGACCACGGAAATCCGGATGGTTTTCCCATCCCGCTTCGCGGCGAAACGGACGGAGCCGCTGACGGTGAATTTCGCGGCGTTAGTCAACAGATTCGTGAGGACCTGTCGTAGCCGGTCGAAAGGAGAGCAAGGATGGGGATCAAACTGAGAGGCCTCACGCTCGGCGAGATGGGCGTCGATCGGGAGCTGCTCGTCTTCCCGCACCCGAAGTACATGCTCTCCGCGTCACGGCGTGAGGGGCGGAAGGTGTGGTGCGAGTGCCCGGCGATCAGCTACCTGATCGAGCACCCCGATGGGCTGATCCTCTGGGAGACGGGCATCGCGACGACTTTCGCGGCGGAGTGGACCGCAGAATGGCAGGAGCTCATCGACATGAGCGCGATTACGCCAGCGGTCTGCTTGGAGGCGCGCCTGCGATCGCTCGGTTTCGGTCCGGAGGACGTGAAGTATGTCATCCAGGGCCACCTCCATTGCGATCACGCGGGCGGCCTACGCTTGTTCGAGACGACGGCCGCCACCATCGTCTGCCACGAGGAGGAGTACAAGTTCGTGACGCAGATCGACACGACCGATTTCTTCTACTCGCGGGCGGATTGGAATTTCCTCGGCCAGCGCCGGCCGGCGACGACCTACGGCGATCAGGAGATCCTGAAGGATCTCTGGCTCATCAGCCTGCCGGGGCACACGCCGGGCATGATGGGCCTGCTGACCCGCCTCGACCACACCGGCTGGGTATTGCTCACGTCGGACGCGCTCTACACCCACGAGAGCTACGGTCCGCCGGCGGTCGGCTCGCCGATCGTCTGGGATCGCGAGCAGTGGGCCGCGTCGGTCGAGAAGATTCGCCGGATCGCGATCGCGCGCAATGCGTTCGTGCTGCCGGGGCACGATCGGACAGGTATCCAGCACACGTTAGGCACCGTGGCGACGCGGGAGATCACGTTCGCGCCCGGTGCTGCCTACGAGTGAGGCCGCCACTGAAGATTGTCCGTTGACAGGAGCGTTTAGTGTACAGTACAGCTATATACTGACTGGCATAAGTGCCTATGTTTAATGGAATCGTGACGGTTTGGCATAACCTCGTTGCGACTGAGCTGCCGCCAAGCTTCGAGCTTCGCGAGGCGAACGTTCGGTGGGGCATGTCGCGTTCGACGCGCCGCCGGCGCTCCGTGCGAGTCGTCGATGTCGTCCAGGAGACCCCGTCCACCCGCACCTACGTCCTCGAGAATCTCGCCCTGGACAAAGAGCCGATCATCTATCGAGCCGGGCAGCATCTGACGGTGCTTCTCGAGGTCGACGGAGTCTCCCATCGCCGATGCTATTCGTTCTCGACGTCGCCGGCTGCCGGCGGATCAGCGGCGATCACGGTAAAATGCATCCCAGGTGGCGTCGTCTCGGGCTTTCTCGCGGAAAACATCGAGCCGGGACACACCCTCCGCATCGCCGAGCCCAGCGGGGTCTTCACGATCCCGACCGAGCCGGACACTGCACGGCGCTTCGTCTTCGTGGCCGGGGGCGTCGGAATCACGCCGCTCATCAGCCTCGCCGAGACCATTCTTCGCATGGAGCCGCGAAGCGAGGTCACACTCCTCTACGGAAGCCGCAGCGAGGATGAGATCATCTTCCGTCGTCGCCTCGCGACCCTCACCGCCGAATTTCCGCAAGCCCTCCGCGTCGTCCACGCAGTCGACGAAGCCCCCGAGGGGTGGACAGGCGTGACAGGCTGTCTCGACGGCAGCCGCGTTCTCGAGATCCTCGGCGGGCGCCCGGCCGCCGACTTCTATTACGTCTGCGGCCCAGCCCCGATGATGGACAGCGTGACTGAAGCGCTGCGCAGCGCGGGGATTCCGACCGATCGCGTGCGCACCGAGCGTTTCACTTACGTCGCGAGGCAGGGCACCACGCGCCCCACCCAACCCTGTGACGTGGTGTTTGCGGCGAGCGGCAAGCGCATCACCGTGCGCCCCGATCAGACGATTCTCGAGGCGAGTCTCGAAGCTGGGATCGCGCTGGAATTCAGCTGCACGATGGGTGGCTGCGGAGCATGCAAGGTAAGGAGAACAATGGGACGGGTGGTCATGGACGAGCCGAACTGCCTGACGCAGCAGGAGGCCGAAGAAGGCTGGATCCTCACCTGCTGCGCCTACCCCACAGAAACAACGGTCATCGAAGCGAGGTGAGCACGGTGCCGAGCCGAAACCGAGTGAGAACGGAGCCTCGGGGCGAGGGGCCGCACGCGCTCCGCATGAAGGATCTCGTCCGCGAGGCCGGCCTCCCGCGCGAGACGATCCACTTCTACCTTTCGGAAGGGCTGCTACCGCCTGCGCGCAAGACGGGGCGGAACACCGCCCTCTATGAGAGGGAGCACCTCGACCGCATCCGCACGATCAAGGAGCTCCAAGAAAAGCACTTCCTTCCCCTGCGAGCGATCAAGGCGATCCTCGACGAACGGGCCGAACCCCACGGGTTCACGCCCGAGCAGCGTCAGTTCCTCGCAGGAATCCGCACTCGCATGAACGGCCGGTTGGTGCCAGCCCCTGGCGTCGGCGTGCCGCTCCGTGAGGTCGTCGAGCGGACGGGCGTCTCCAAACAGGATCTCGCGGACCTCGAGAGCTCGGGTGCGATTGACGTCGAGCGACAGGGTCGGCGAGTGCTGGTGTCGAAGGAAGATGCCGAGGTGATCGAGTGTTGGGTGGCGCTCACCAGAATCGGCATCACTCCGGAGCGCGGATTCTCGCCTCGCCACGTTCAGATCTTCTCGAAGGCTCTCGACTCGATCGTGGACCAGGAGGTCGGCCTCTTTGCCGAGCGCTTCACGAAGGTCTCCGGGGTCGATGCGAGCGTGATCGTCGATCAGGCCGTACCCCTACTGAACCAGCTGATCGGCACGATTCACTGGAAGAAAATCCGGCGCTTCTTCGCGGACCTCGAATCAACCAATCGCGACCCCGACTGAGCCAGTCCGTATGCGCATTCACGAGCAAAAAGGAGCCCCATCATGCCGAAAGACCGAATGTTGCAGGGGATGCCCGTTGGCGCGCGCCGTCAGGTGGAAGACGTCTTCGACGCGATGGCGATCGCGAACCAGATGCAGAACTGGACCGTGTTGAAGGACATGTTGCCCTCGGTCGGTCGCGGATTCGTCTTGAAGAAAGGCAAGCAAGGCCTGCCTGTGACGATGAAGGCGAGCCACTCCGCGCATTTCGATTTTCAGTACAAGGGCGACTTCCCCGAGATGTACGATCTCTACCGGCGTGCCGTCCAGAACCAGTGGGACGCCGATGTCGCGCTCGACTGGACGACCGACGTCGATCCCATGGACCCAAACGTGAAAATCCTTCCCGACGAGGTCGTTCCTTTCGAGGGTCTCGAACAGCACGGTATTCGACTCAACGCCGAGGAGCGCAAGCGCTTCGTACACTCGTTTAGCTCATGGATCCTGTCGCAATTTCTGCACGGCGAGCAGGGCGCGCTCTACGCGGCCTGTCAGGTCACCGAGAGCGTGCAATGGATGGATGGAAAGTTCTATGGCGCAACGCAGGTGATGGACGAGGGACGTCACGTCGAAGTCTTCCTGCGCTACCTCGAGTCGAAGCTCGGCAAGCTCTATCAGGTGAACGACAATCTCTACGTGATCATGGACAGTCTGATGCACGACTCGCGGTGGGACATGAAGTTTCTCGGCATGCAGATCATGATCGAGGGCCTCGCGCTCGGCGCTTTCGGCACGCTCTATCGGGTGACTGGCGAGCCGCTGCTGAAGGAGCTTTTGCGCTACGTGATCCAAGACGAGGCGCGCCACGTCCACTACGGGGTCCTCGCGCTCCGCGAGCACTTTACGAAGGCGCTCGACGAGCGTGAGCGTCGCGATCGGGAAGACTGGTCGTTCGAGCTCGCGATCCTCATGCGCAATCGCTTCCTGGCGCACGAGATCTACGACGAGTGGTTCGCGCATAAGCTGAGCCGGTTGGACTGGAACGAGGTGATCCAGACCATGCCATTCATGTGTCAGTTCCGCCACACGATGTTCCAGCGGCTGATCCCGAACCTCGAGTACATCGGGCTCCTCACGCCGAGAATTCAGAAGTACTACGAGGACGCTGGGTTGATGACTTTCTCCGGAGGCCGAAACGCGACCGAGCTCACGGCGCGCGACCTCCTCGACGAGGTGAGCTGACACCTGACCTCACAATCGGCCATGTTCTGGGCGGGACATTTCGATGACCTCGCGATTCGACGCGTAGCGGCGACATCGGTCAAAAGGCACTGCGCGTTCGACAGCGGTTTCAGCTTCGGACCTTCGGACCCATGAACGACATGATGCCAACCGACGCACGCAGCGCGCGGGGAGTCGCGCCCGCCATCGACGCCGGAGGCCCTACCGCAGCACCATCGGAGCGTATCGCTCGGGCGCTTCACCTGGCAGTGGAGGGTCTGTTCCCATTGCTCGGCGAGAAATTCTTCCCCGCGTTGGTGCGGCATCTTGTCGGGGCTCTGCAAACTCGCTTCGCGTTCGTCTCCGAGCTCCATGAGTCGATCCCCGGGCGTTGTCGGGTGAATGCCTTTTGGGATGGAACGAAAGTGGGAGCGTGTTTCGAGTACGACGTGAAGGGCACGCCGTGCGAGCAGGTGTTGGAGCGCGGGTTTGCGTATCATTCCTTCGGCGTGCGGACGTTGTTTCCTCAAGACTCGTGGTTGAATGGGCACGGGATCGAAGGCTACCTGGCCGTGGCCTTGTACGATCCCAGCGGCCAACCGATCGGGCACCTGGGCGTGATGCATGACGCGCCCCTTCTGGATGGCATGTCGTGCGTCCCACTTCTCAAGGTGTTCGCCGCCCGCGCCGGCGCGGAGATCGACCGGCGGCGCGCAGAAGCGGCGCTTCATGAAAGCGAGGCGCGCTACCGGGGGCTCGTCGAGTCGCAGGAGGAGCTGATCGTTCGCTTCGACATGAAGGGCGGTATCACCTTTGTGAATGAGGCGTGTTGCCGATTCTACGAGAAGGCTCCCAGTGCGCTTCATGCCCAGAAGTTTCGTGCCTTGGTCTTCGACGAGGACGTCGATCTTGCGCGTGCCGCGATCAAGAGACTCGAGATTCCACCCCACCGCGCGCGAGTCGACACCCGGACGCCAACGCCCAGGGGTCGGCGGTGGGTGGCCTGGGAGGGGTGCGCGATCAGAGACGAGGCGGGTAGGACCGTGGAGGTGCAGGTCGTCGGCCGCGACGTGACGGATCAGCACGCGGCTGCCGACAATTTGCTGGCCCTGGTGAAAACGCTTCGCGCGCGCGAATACAAGCTGCGTAGGCTGGCAGGGCGCCTGGCGACGATTCGAGATCAGGAACGTAAGCGGCTCGGTTTTGATCTTCATGACGGCGTCTGCCAGGAGCTGGCCGGAATCACGATATTCCTCGAATCGCTTCGCCGTCGGCTCCTCCCGCTACCAGCGGACACGGATGCGACGTTCGATCGTCTCACGCACTATTTGAGCCGGCTCGGAGAGCACTTGCGAAATCTGGCCCATGACCTCCGCCCCCTTCAGCTCGAGGACCTCGGGCTCGCGAGGAGCCTGGGTGCTCTGGCGCAAGCGTTTTCGTCGGCGGAGCACCGCGTGGTCGCCTATGTTCCAACACAAGTTCCGCGGCTGAGCGAAAATGTCGAGATCGCAATCTATCGCGTTGCCCAGGAAGCCCTCACGAATGCGCTGCGCCATGCCGCGGCGCGGGAGATCGTGCTTAAACTGTCGATTACTGACAGGCGGCTGCTTTTGGAAATCAACGACGACGGACACGGATTCGACCCAAGCTCTCACACCGCCTCACTCGGGCTTCTGGGTATGGAAGAGCGTGCCCTCGGGATCGGCGCTCGGCTCGACATCCAGTCGACGGTGGGGAAGGGGACGAGGATCAGCCTACGCTATCCGCTTCCCGGGAGTGTTCCGTGAATACCCCCTGAGGCTGGGCCGACATTTCCATAACGCCACCGAGAAAGGGTGACATTTCTGTCACCCGGCGCGTCAGCGTCCTTCGGTCAGCGAACCGATGGGACCCGTGGAGAGCGCGCAAGCATCTGGCATCGCGATTGCTCTTACTCGGCATGGATTCCGAGGAAGCGCAGGACCGGCGCCCGATTCCTCGGCACTTCCCTGACTTCCGCGCTGCCCGGCGCAGACTGCTCGTCGGCCAGAGTCTGATGGTGGTCGGCGTTGTGTGGGGGCTAGCTCTCGCCTATGCTTTGTGGGTTTGGCTGCTCGACCCACTGCAGCGTTCGTGGGTCTTCTTCTGCTACGCGTGGGAGGTCCCGCTTGTCGGCGGGCTCGCCACAGTCGGGCTGCCGGTATGGTGGCTGACGGAGATCGAGCGTTGTCATCGCGCCCGCAGGCCCGAGGATGAGCCGCCGGACGCGGAGCACATCGCGGCGATGCTGGTCTGGTTTCCCACCCGCGTCGCCGTGACGTGTTTCGCCGCCAGCGTGATCGGGTATGCGCTCGGTGGTGTCCAGCTGAGAACCTTCGCAAATCTTCCGTGGGCCGAACTCGAGAAGCTCGGGACGCTCGGGATGGTCACCGATGGGCGAGCGGCCGATCGCTACGGGCCGGCATCTACGGACGACACCACCGAACACGCGGAAGGTTGCTATCTTTCACGCCGGCGGCGACCCAGTCGGGGATGTCGAAGTCGACGTTCAAGGTGGCCATTGGAGCGGTCCCCTACCCTGAAATCTCGTGTTGCTTACGCATCATAAGGTGCTGGTTATGATGCACTAGCGGCGGAGGGCCTTGAGCCACGGACGTTTCCGAGGCGTGGCCGGCAAGCCCGGCGGTAGGGCACCTTGCGCCTCGCGGCGAAGCGCGGCGTAGAACGGGTAGAGATTCTGACGGACCTCTGGGAGGAACGGATTGGACCCCAGTCATGGCTATCTCGCTTTCCCCACTCGCGGCCGCGTTCGTCGAGCAGTTGCCACCGCCGACGGGCTGAAGAGCGCGGAGACCAGCTCGTCCGCCGCGGGTAGCAGAGTCTCGAACGATTCCTCTGGCGTCCGGGTGATCCAGTCCGTAGCGGCAGCCGTCAGGATGCCCACGAGAGCAACCGCCGCGAGCCGCGGATGGAGAGTCGAACGAAAAGCGCCTGCGCGAATCCCCTCGCGGCATGTTCCCTCAAGGAACTCGAGAAACGCCAGATGGTGATCGTGGACCTGTTCGCCCAACTCGGCTTTGACGTTCCAGAGGAAGCCGCCGGTCACGTGCACGTAGATTTGGAAGAGGTGCTTGCGCGCGCCAAAGAAGTCGAAGAAGGCTCGGACCAGACGCTCAACTTTTTCGGGCGGTGATGTCACCTGCATCATCGCGTCGCGCAGGTGCTGCGCTATCTGGGGGAGCCGTCGCTCGACCACTGCGGCAAAGAGCGCATCCTTGCTGTCAAAGATCGTATACAGCGTGCCCGTCGCGTACTCGGCTTCACGCGCGATCTCCTGCATCGTCGCCTCGTGAAACCCCTTGCGAGCGAAGACGCGCTCGGCGACGTCGAGGACTTGATCCCGCCGCCACTCAAGCGCCCGTTGCTGTCGGGATAGCGGCTTCGGTTGGGTCATCAGTGGAGGGCCTCCCCGAAGGCGGCCGTGACATCGCCGAGCCGCACGAATTCCTCCCCCACAGTCATCTTCGATCCCGACCGCCAAGGACGGACCATTGGGGCCGCGCGCCACTCTAAGAGAGTCACTCGTGTATAGTCTACGTCGGCATTGACTTACTTGCAATGCTCTCCTAGAAACTGAATTCTCGTTCATGGCGGACCAACTTGAAGCGCGGATCACGTGGCGGTTGGTGGCGACCAAGGCGGGCGACCTCCGTCTGTATCGGGTCGACGCTGCACCCCTCGGCCTCGCCACGCCCGGTCGCGACTTCGACCCGCTCGACCTGCTCCTCGCCCAATTTCCGAACCCCAGCACGGCACAGGTTCGTTCCGAGTTCGCGGAGGCGGGTGCGCCCGTCGGCGCGAGCTCGCTCGAGGTCGCGTGTCACGTGGTGTCGACACCCGACACTATGTTGATCGTCGACTCGACGTTCCGGCGCACGGCACCGCATGTCTTTCCGCGCGTGCTCGAGGAGATCGCCCGCCACGAGTCGCGTCACACAGGATCGCGGCCAATCGAGGTTCTCTACACGCACGCGCACTTCGACCATGCGGGCGGCCGGGCCGCGATCGAGGGACTCGGCGCCGGCGTGACGACGCTCGCGCACCCCTACACTCGCGCGCTCTTCCCACTCGTGAGCCGCCCGGAGACGATGTTCCGGTCGAAAGGGCAGTTCCTGCGCGATTGCGGCATCACGCCACCGATGGAAGAGCTGTTCGCCGGCTACAGCGCAGCCCGCGAGCAACTCCTCGACCGGGCGCCCCGCCACCTAGACCTCGGACTTTTTCGGAGCGCGGAGGAGTCAGGGCTCCGCGTCGACCGAGTCATCGACCCAGCGGTCGAGCCCGTTGCGCTCCTTGGTGGGCGCGCCGAGGTGCTCCGCTTTGACGGCCACATTCCCGGCCATCTGTGCCTCCTGGTCGACGGCGGGCATCTCATCACCGGCGACATGTGGCTCCCGGCGACGACCTCCACCGTCACGCCCGGCAGCCTCGCGGCGCAGGTCGGTGTCCCGGCGGAGACGTGTGGGGTGCTTCGCTATCTCGAATCGAGCGAACGACTCCTCGCCGCTCCACTCGACAACTGCCTTTCCTATCCCAGTCACGAGGACATTTTTCGCAACCCGAAGCGGATGGCGCTGCGCGATCTGGAGGTCGTCGCAGCGAGCGCTGACCACGTCTATCGTGTGCTCGAGGAGCATCGCGCCCTCCCCATGCGGGTGCTTGACCTCACCTGGGGCGGCACGAGTCGCCTCCCGATCTGGAAGCTTCGGGGGAGCAAGTACCGTCTCCTGCTCGCACATGACGAGGCTACAGCGTGGGTCGAGGACCTGCTCCGGGCGGGAGACCTGCGCGAGGTCGAGCCCGAGCGCTACGTATGGTCGGGCGGACGAACGCTGTGGCAGCGCGTCCACGAAGCCCGGGAACGTGCCCGTGCGCTGCATGGAGCTCTCGAGTTCCGGAGCCGTGGGCGTGCAAACATGCAGCCGGCGCCCTGAGCGCCATGAGGTGAGCGGATGAAGCTCAGCTACACGAACGATGAGATCATGGCCGAGGCGGACTACGCGTCTCGCCTCCGCTGCGGCAAGGTGCTCTTTCACGGTGGGCTCGACGCCCGGGGTCGCTACGTTCCGCCCCGGTCGCGTAACCGCCTGGCGGCCATTGCCGCCTGGACGGAGCGACTGCGTTCCGAAGGCCACGCGACGCAGGTGGTGACGATGGCGCAGGTCGAGCGCGAGTTCTTCCCGAACGTCGCGCAGAGCAAGTGTCTGCTGCGACACGGCGCGCGCGACGCGATGACGCGCATGCTGACGCTCATCGGCATCACGGAGGGGTTCGGCAACGACGGCATCAAGATCATGCCGCGCCTCGATCTCCAGCAGTTCTTCAAGGAATCCATCGCCGACACCTGTCTCGCCCACCTACACGGCGGCCTCTTCGAGGCGCACGGCAACGACGAGGCGGGGCGTGGTGAGGAGGCAGGCCACGACGTGATGTGGTTCCAGATCCGGGACGCAGCGCTCGAGAACCCGCGCATCACGCCCGACATGTTCGAGAGTCTGCCGATCGCGCCGCCACCAGGCTACACCGGACCCGCAAAACCATCACCCGATGCGCTGAGCGTGGGCGATCTCGTCGAGCGGGCGGTGCCAGCGCTGGACCCCATGCTCGAGATCCTCCTATCCGCGCTGGCACAGATCCTAGTCATCGAGCTCATGGCCTACTCGACCTTCCGCTGGGCCCAGGAGGTTCTCGCCGACGCCGAGTGCTCGGCCGCTCCAGCGTTCGCACCGCAGATGGTCGACTACATCCAGGCTGACGAGAACATCCACGTGAGCTACCTCCAGTGCGCGCTCGCTGAGGCCCGGGCCCGGACGCTCATCGCCCAGGAGGGGCGGGAGCTGCCGGGGACGCACGTCGTCGACACGATCTGCGATCGAATCGTCCGTCGGAACACCGGCAGCCGGTGGGAGCGGATGATGGCGTACCGGATGAACCAGATTCGCAAGGAGATGGCCGCCCGTCCCGACGGCGAGCGGATCCTCGCCGAGTTCGCAGCCCTCGGCCCCGTTCCCCAGGCGGCAGCGGCCTGAACGAACCATCATACGGAGGTAACCCATGCGCCGCTTCATTACCCACGACGAGCTGGCCCGCGACCGCCGGTTCATACGGCAAAATCTGATCGCGGACCTGATGGCCTCGCTTCCCGACGACGTCGACACCGTGGTCGAGGCGTTCGAAAACCTCGGACCGATGATCGCGGTGTCGGTGCAAACGACACCATTGGCCGAGGTCTTCGACGCCTACGGCCCGGGCTTCCTCCTCACCATCCTGAACGAGCCGCTCGACCCTGACGATCCGGTCGCGCTGTTGCGTCTCAAAGTGCGCATGCACGGCATCTTCATGGGCGAGATGCAGGCGCTCGAGGGGGCCGGGCGGACGCTCTGGGACTTCCCGGACGCGCCGTGGGAGTTCAAGATGAACATGGCTCGGCAGTGTTGGGACGAGGCGCGCCACGTGCAGATCTACGAGAAGCTCCTCACGCACGTGGGCGGCACGGTCGGGATGTTCCCGGAGAGCACGTTTCTCTTCGAGGCCGCCTGCGCAGATGACCCGGTCCTGCGCGTCGCCGGCGTGAATCGTGGCCTTGAGGGCCTCGCCTGCGACGTCTTCCGCGACATGATCCGCTATGCCGAGAAGACCGGCGACGAAGTCCTGAGACAGGCGGTGGACTACGTGCTCGCCGACGAGCTGACGCACGTGCGCTTCGGGAGCGAATGGGTGAAGGAGTTCACCCGGGACGACCCCGAGCGCGCGGCACGAGCCAAGGAGTTCCAGCTCGCGGTGGACAAGAAGTTCAGCATCGGCGGCACCCGCTCGGGGCGCGAGGACGCCTCGATCCCGGTCGCCGTCGCCGACCGCAAGGAGGCCGGCTTCACCGACGGCGAGATCGAGGATCTCTACCGCGTGTCGGCGGAGGGACCGACGCGGCCGACGCTCCGGAAGGCGGCCGCGATCCTGCGCGAGCGGCACCTCGCGCGGAAGGCGGCCCAGGCCGTGGAGGCGGAGCGCTCATGACCGCCGAGGCGCGCCGCTACCCCGGGCACCGAGACGACGAGCGGACCCCTTTCGAGCCATACTCGGCGTTCGACATTCCGGCCGACCTCCGTGCGCTCCACGGGCGGTTCGACGTCGAGGCGACCGCGCGGCGGGTACGCAATTTCCGCTACGCGGAGGAGTGGCTGATGATGATCCTCGGCGGCTGGGTGGCGACGATCCCCGAGCTGCCGGTCAAGACCGGCCTTGGTAAGATCATCTGGGACACGGCGCAGGCGGCCGACGCTCTCGGCAGCCGGCTCCCGGAGCTTCGCGCTGGTCGGAATCCGAACACCGCCTCAGCGGCGGCCAACGGCGGTTTCGCCAAACTCATTCAGGCGGTCGCGGAGCCGGAGGATCCCGAGCTGACCATCGAGAAGCTCGCGGGCGTCTTCGACGTGCTGACGCCGCACGTCGTTGCCACGTACGAGTGGACGGCACGCCACACGGATCAGATCGCGGATGCGCCCACGGTCGAGCTGCTCGACGAGATCGTACGCAGGAAGCGCCAACACCTCGCCTGGGGCCGCGAGGTACTCGAGCGCTTGTGCGACACCGATGCGAAGAAAGAGCGTCGGCGCCTTCGGTCCCGCGTACTGAACGCACAGCTCGAGGGATGTGGCGGCATCACCGGGGAGCGCGTGTAGTGCCGCTCACCACCGCCCCGAAGTTCGATCAGTTCGATCAAGCCATCGCCCAGGCGTTTCTGAACGCCAGCGAGGTTGCGAGCGGGTTGCCGGGATATCTCGGCGTTCGTGTCGTGGAGATCGGACCCGGGCGCCTGGTCGCATCGCTCGACGCTCGGCAGGAACTCCTGACGCCGTTTGGGACCCTCCACGGTGGCGTCATGGCGGCCTTCGTGGATCACGTCCTCGGGTGCGTCCTCTATCCCCTGATGCAGCGCGGCCAGTGGGCCGCGACGACGGAGTTCAAGCTGAACTACCTGGCTCCCGTCCGAGGTGGGACGTTGTTAGCCGAATCGACGGTCATCTCCATGGGCCGGCGCGCCGCCGTCGTGCGCGTCGAAGTCGCCAATGACGATCGCTTGGCGTGCACGGCACAGGGAACCCTCCTCATCTCCGATCCGCCCGGACGGGGGTAAGCATGAAGGTATCACTCTTCTACCTTCCGTCGATCGGCAGCCGTGCCGAGATCGAGCGTGGCATGGCCGGCCTTCGCGGGGACCTCTACCAGCGGATGCTGCACGAGCTCGTCGAGCAGGCCAAGATGGCGGACCAGCTCGGCTACGATTCTATTAGCTTCACGGAGCATCATTTTCACGTCGAAGGCTTTGAGTTGTCGAACAATCCGGTGATGCTCGACCTCTTCGTCGGCATGCAGACCAAGCACATCCGCGTGGGGCAGCTCGGTATCGTCCTTCCCGCGGACAATCCGCTTCGCGTCGCGGAGGACATCGCGATGCTCGACCACATGACTGGCGGGCGCGCGAACGCCGGGTTCGCCCGGGGGTACCAGCGCCGTTGGGTCGACGTCATGGCGCAGCAGCTCCACGGCATCCACGGAGCCCAGCCGCACCAGCACGACGCGATCGATGAAGCCAACCGCGGCGCGTTCGAGGAGTCCTTTCGCATCATCAAGAAGGCGTGGACCGAGGACATGCTGTCCTACCAGGGTCGCTACTGGCGCATTCCGCCGGGCGAGACGCCGTGGAACGTCGAGTCGAGTCTCCGTTACGGCGCAGGAGTAGAGGACGGCATGGTGCGCGCCGTCGGCGTAGTGCCAAAGCCGCTTCAGAAGCCGCACCCTCCCATCTTTCAGCCGTTCGCATCGTCGGAGCGCAGTATCCGGTGGTGTGCGGAGGAGGGGGTGACGGCGATCCTGCCTCCGCTTCATCCCCGACTCGAGGAGCGCCTGGTGCGCCTCTACGCGGAGGTATCGGGGAAGCCCCCGGGAGACGGCATCGGGGTGCTCCGCGACCTCATCGTGGCACCAACCGACGAGGAAGCGCTCGCGCTGTGGGCCGACAGCGGAGTCTTCTGCGGTGGGGAGTGGTTCGAGCCGTTCGGATTCTCCCGAGGTTTGGCCGATCCCGACACCGGGGAGCTCCCCGACATCCTGGGCCAGAGCCTCGCCCTCGTTGGATCGATTGACACCGTAACGAAGCAGCTCGAGGCGCTACGGACGCGCCTTCCGGTCCGCTGGTTGTTCGCCTGGACTTACAACGGGCTCGTGCCGCACGATCGAATCATGCACTCGCTATCCCGTTTCGCGACGCGCGTGTTGCCGAGAGTCTCATAGCGTCGTCGCTGCGGAGCGCACGGCGCTCAGCTTGGACGAGCGCGGGATCGGATATCCGCGGTTGCGTCGGCGACCAGATCCGAACGTCGCTTCGGTTACGTCGTAGCCCGCTGCGGCTGGAATTTCAGCACACCCGCTTCGGCATCTAGCTGCGGCAGCACCGTGACGATCGGCTCACGGGTTGCACGGGCCACGGCCTCGGCGATCGAGCCGGCCCGCGCCAATTCGGCGAGATTCATGCGCGTCGGAAAGATGATCGTGCGCCGGCCCGCATCGGCCGCGGCAAGTGCCGCGTCGGGAGCGACCCATGCGGAATCGACGGACTCCGTACCATCGTGGAGGGCAAGCTGATCAGCAGGCGCGATGGCAAGGAAGAAGTGCGTGTCGTAGCGCTTCGGCATCACCTCACGGGTGATCCAATGGGCGACGGGGAAGAGTTCATCGAGCGTAACCGGAGAGGGCAGGGAATGGAGTCCCCCCTTTCGCGGACGTTGAGCACTCGCGGGGTGGGATCTAGGCGAGTCGTCAGCGGACAAAGGCACGACTTTCACTGTTCGTCTGCTGCCTCGCAGGTTTTCCCAGCAGCCCGACGATGTGAAGTGGCGGTGCCGGAGAGGCAACGGCGCGCCCGATGGCCGGGCGCAAGGGTGTTCAGGCCCGACGACGCTGTGCCTCCGCTTTGTCGCCCAGCAGGCACAGCATGATCTGGTCTCGCCGTCGTCGCCGTTCCGCCATCGGTAACGCCTCGCACACCGCGCAGAGCACGAGCGCGTCGGGATTCGCGACGGCATTCGTTGAAGGCGCGCGACCGACCATCAGCAGTCGATCGCAGAGAACACAGCGCGCGGCGGGCATGGCTTCCCTTTCATCCCTTCGGCGCGCGTCGTCAATTCCGGAGTGTTACAGAGGGGGTGTAGGCACGCCGGGATGGCGCTTCCCTAACGCAAAGCGCCAAATGGGAGCACGTCGTATTATGCTAGCGTCCACTGCATGCGAGCCCCGAACGTGACCGGATCGTTCGGGAAGCGGCGACGGCCTCGGACGGTGCGCGGCGGTCGTATCTCGCCGCGACTGCGGCGGCAGACAGGCTTGGTCTCTCGCCGCGACGTGGACGACTGCTTTGAGCGGACACGCCGCGCGGTCCATCGTTCGGCCATAGGCGCGACCCAGCCGGATGTTCATGAGAACTGCGGCGCCGCGGATCACTCACCATACGCGAGTTCGTCCATCACCGGGGCGACCACGGGCAACGCTTGCGCTTCTGACGCCCGCGACCCTTCCAAAAGAGTGAGCCTCGCCCGATTTCGACAGTGCCAATCTTTTCGCCCTCGTGAAAGACCTCGAGCATTAGCGACGTCCCGGTCTTCGTGAGTTCGTGAACATGGAGCGTCGCTTAAGCGGTATGGGTTTGGCGTCGCGTGACCTTCGCTTCCTCTTAGTCGGCATGACGGGAATCCGTATTCGGAATCGGCTCGACCTTAGTAGCCTACCGACCGCGAGCGAGACATGATCTATGCGCGAGGCGTCCGCCGCTGTCCCTTTGGACTGCGTGGGCGCCGTACCGAGGGTACAGCCCGCAGACAACGCAGGCTTCGCTCATCAATTCGCCCCGGCGTGGTTGGTCTGCCTTGGCAGAGTTCGACCGTGCTTGGCCTATACGCGGCTGCTCAGGGGACGCCATCGGAGGAACTGCCCGACGGGACGAGGACATGGTCCATTCTGTAGCAGTGAACCTTGCCGTGACCAACCGGCGCGCAGACGTGTGCAGTCTGGGTTCTTGATCAGTTCGTAGTGCAGCTCGCGGACTCTTGAGGCTTTCATCGAAGCCGGATTCCAGCGGTCCCCTACTCTGAATCCTTCGTCTTGCTTACGCATCATAAAGGACGTTATGATACTCTGAGAACATCGGGAAACCTAGAAGAGGGGTCGGAAATGGACGGCGATGAGGACGGTCAGATCGAGGGGCCAAAAATGTCGCCGGCGACGTCGGCCGCGGCCGAACTCAGCGCGCGGATCGACGAGGTCGTGCGATCGTTCGAAGCCCGCGTTCCGGATCCGCTGCCAGCGGACACGCTTCAAGCTCTGCGGGCCGAGGTCCTCCAGCTCGCGCGCGCCCATGCCGCCCGAACGGTCCTCGAGACCGTCACGGCCCGATATGCGGCTCGACACCCGCCGCGGCCGCGGCGCCCCTGGAGCCGCCGGCCGTGAGGCCCGAGGATCCGATCATGCCTGAACCCTGGGAACTCGCCGTCGTCGAGAAGCCGAAGCGGCTGAGCGCTGAGGATTGCGCGATGGTGCCGGCGCTGATTCGCAGCGCCGGCGACCGTGCGGCATGGCGCTTTCTCGAGTTCTTCACCGCGAACATTCGAAACAAGAACACCCGGATCGCCTATGCGCGTGCCGTACGGCTCTTTTGCGACTGGCTCGACGAGCGCGGCATCCACGATCTTGCTCACGTGAACCCCGTCTTCGTCGCCGCGTACGTGGAGCATCTCGGCGAGCGCTTCTCGAGGCCCACAGTGAAGCAGCACCTCGCGGCCATCCGAATGCTGATGGACTATCTCGTGACCGGCGGAGTTCTGCCCTTCAACCCCGCCGCGGCCGTTCGCGGGCCCAAGCACGTTGTGAAGCGGGGAAAAACTCCGGTGCTTTCTGCTGCCGAAGCCAGGCAGCTCCTCGACTCGATCTCGCTCGCCGGCGACGACGGATCCGTTGACATTGTGGGTCTTCGCGATCGCGCACTCATCGGCCTCATGGTCTTCAGCTTCGCTCGGGTCGGCGCTGCCATTTCGATGCGCGTTGAAGACTACTACGCGGAAGGCAAACGGTGGTGGTTCCGATTGCACGAGAAAGGCGGCAAGCGACACGAGGTTCCCGCGCATCACAACGCCGAGGCATACATGGACGCTTATCTCGAGGCGTCGGGTCACAAGGCGGAGAAGCGTTCCCCCCTCTTCCGCACCACCCGCGGCCGCAGCGGTGAGCTCACCCCGAAGCCGATGCACCGGGTAGATGCTCTTCGGATGATCAAGCGCCGCGCTAAGGCGGCCGGGTTACCCGCTGCAGTCTGCTGTCACACGTTCCGTGCGACCGGCATCACCGCCTACCTCGAGAACGGCGGCACGATCGAGAACGCGCAAGCGATCGCCGCGCACGAGAGTCCCCGCACGACTAAGCTCTACGACCGCACCGACGACGCGATCACGCTCGACGAGGTTGAGCGAATCGCTATTTAGCAAGCACCTTTCGCTTGACTTTCGCCTGTGCACTGCCAGGATGTTTGTGCGTTTTCAGGGCCAACGCACTACACGCTGGCGAGAGGGGGTGAGTCTTTTGGGGAAGAATGAACAAACCGGAAAGGCCGCAGGGTCGGCGGCGTCGAAGGTTCTCCGCAACCCGCAGTCGTCGAAGGCGACGAAGTCGGCAGCGGCCTCCGCACTCACGCAACGACCTAACAAGAAGCGCTAGAACGTCCGGTGCCTGGTCGTCCATGGTTGGTCGACCAGGCACACCGACACCGCGTAGGTGCTCCCCGAAAGCAGCTCATGAGTTCATTCTTCGATGAAACCACCGCTCAGTCGGCCATCAAGGCCAAAATCGTCAGCGACTACTTTTGGGCGTGGGCGAAGGTCATCATCCCCACCGCTAAGAAACACGGCGACCGCATCGGCTACATCGACCTCTTCGCTGGCCCGGGCCGCTACGCAGACGGGACGAAGTCAACGCCACTCCTGGTTCTGGAGAAAGCTATTGGCGACGCTGACATGCGGCGCATGCTTGTCACGCTCTTCAACGACGCCGACCCCGACAACATCGCATCCCTTGAAAAGGAAATCGCTGCCCTGCCAGGCATCGAGAAACTCAAACATAAACCGATTGTTCGGAACCAAATCGTCGACACAGAGGTAGCCAAGTTCTTCAGTGGCAGGAACGTCATCCCGAGTTTCTTCTTCATCGACCCGTGGGGCTACAAGGGACTTTCGCTGGACCTCATCAATTCTGTCCTCAAGGACTGGGGATGTGACTGCGTCTTCTTCTTCAACTTCAACCGCATCAACATGGGGGTAACGAACGAAGCGGTCGCGCCTCACCTCAATGCGCTCTTCGGAGAGCAGCGTGCCGAAGCCCTTAGAGTGCTTCTCCCTACGCTGGCGCCGCCACAGCGCGAACTCGCCATCGTCGAGAACCTCGTCGAGGCGCTCAAGGAGAAGGGAGCGGGCTACGTGTTGCCGTTCTGCTTCAAGAACGAGCAGGGCACCCGGACGAGCCACCATCTTGTCTTCGTCACAAAACACCCCAAGGGCTACCAGATCATGAAAGACATCATGGCGCGCGAGAGCTCGTCTGCAGAGCAGGGCGTGCCCTCCTTCGACTACAATCCCGCACCCACAGACCCGCAGATGAAGCTGCTCTTTGAGCTCGCTCGCCCTCTCGACGACCTCGCGGGTATGCTGCTCGAGCGCTTCGCCGGCCAGACTTTGACGGCAGGAGAAGTCTTCGAGAGACACAATGTCGGCACTCGGTTTATAGGACGCAACTACAAGGATGTGCTTCGCAAGATGGAAGCCGAAGGCCTAATCAAGACGAACCCACCGGCTCCGCAAAGGCGGAAGCTAAAGGGCGAAGTGACCTTTGCGGACCGGGTCGTCGTGAAGTTTCCGAAAAGGTGATGAATGGGCGCTAACTCCGCCATCGAGTGGACTGAGGCGACTTGGAACCCCGTTACCGGGTGCGACAAGATAAGCCCCGGCTGCAAGCACTGCTACGCGGAACGCATGGCTGAACGGCTGCAAGCCATGGGTCAGCGGAACTACCGGAACGGCTTTGAGCTAACACTGCAAGAGCATGCCCTCCGACTTCCGCTCTCCTGGAAGAAACCACAGACCATCTTCGTGAACTCGATGAGCGACCTCTTCCACGTCGACGTTCCCGCAAGTTTCATCGCACGTGTCTTTGACGTCATGTGTCGCGCCGCCTGGCATCACTTCCAGGTCTTGACGAAACGGGCCGAGCGACTCGAGGAGCTCGCGCCGTCGCTCCCCTGGCAGCCGAACATCTGGATGGGTGTCAGCGTCGAGCGCGCAGACTACACCTTTCGCATCGACCACCTCCGGCGAACGAATGCCGGCACGAAGTTTTTGTCTCTCGAACCGCTTCTCGGTCCTCTGGCCGACTTGAACCTCGCTGGAATCGACTGGGTCATCGTGGGTGGCGAGTCAGGACCAGGGGCTCGACCAATGGCAGGGGATTGGGTGAGCGACATCCGCGACCAATGCCTCCGTGCCGGCGTGCCTTTCTTCTTCAAGCAATGGGGCGGTGTGAACAAGAAGAAGACTGGACGCCTCCTAGAGGGCCGCACCTGGGACGAAATGCCCCATCCGTCGCGTGCATCGGCACCTCTGGCCGCCTCCGACCTGCGCGGGTGAGAATCGCCACCAATCATTGTCGCGCACAACCATCCGTCGGGAGACCTTACGCCATCGGATGCTGATCGCTCAGTTACGAAGCGTCTCGCCGAAGCTGGCTCTCTCCTAGGCATCCCGCTCCTCGACCACCTCATCGTGACCGGCGCGGGATTCTACTCCTTGCAGGATGCCGGCTTGCTGTAGCCGTCGCGGCCGCACGCCTTCCTGCACTTGCCCTACACCCACCCCACACACCGCGCCGCAAGAAAGGCGACGCCCAACCACACCATCCAATGGGTCGAGTCGCCCCGCCTCGCCCAGCGATCATCGCCGAGCGCCCAGAGTGAAAACCGCGACCCTACGATCGTCATCACGGCCCAGAGAAATATTCGAAGAAATGCGATCATCGGTGTTTCCATGCTGCTCTCCTGGTTGCTGTTACTTCCCTCCCTCTCGTGGCGACGGCCTCTCGCGCGATACCTTCTCACGACGCCCTGCATCCGCGCTTTCAGCTCGCGCCAGTCGTACCCTCGTGCGGCGCGAACCCTCAACAACGCGACACCACATAGCTCGAGGACCTCGTCAACGAACTGGTCGCGAGCTTGCCGACCATCACGATCATGCGAACGGTCATCGAGTTCGATGGCGAGCACGACAGCCGTTGTCCCGAGGTCATAGAGCACGAAGTCCAGATGCTTCTGTGACACACGCCCGCCAACTCCCGTGCGGAAGAGTCGCGGCGGACACCAGACGACGTCCGCGAGCCGCGGTTTGATACTGATTCCGAAACGACCACCGACCACCTCGAGAAGCACCCGGTAGAACGCGAGCTCGCCTCGACTGAGGAGTGCCGAGCGCGAACGATACGGAAGACGGGCCAGCCTCGCCGGGGGACTTTTCCGTCCTGCCCTTCTGTGTTGGCGGACCTGACGAAGCGCGGAAAAATGGACCGCACGTCGATCACGATTT
>CAZWAX010000003.1:0-55433 GCA_964631985.1 uncultured Polyangiaceae bacterium
CGCCGGCTATCTCTTTGCGGCCCTGGGCGAGGGGCCGGGCCTGACGCCGGTGCGTTAGCGAAGTGCGTCAGTCTGGCTCACCCTAAGTCAGGGTAGCATCCATCCTGGGGATAAGTTCGAGGGGTTCTGGGTAGTTGCCCCGGGATCTGGATCGATGGATTGGGCCTGCTGCGCCGTTGCGAATGCCTCAAGGCCAAGTCCCTGATTCTACGAGGCGTGAGTCGTCCACAGGTTATCCACACGGCTTGGACGTCCTGCTCTCGAGGGTCAGCCGGTTGCGCGCATTTCCTTCTGATTGCGGGCAATGACGACCGTAAACAAAGACCGCGGTGACGTCTTGAACTGCCTCTCGATCGCGATCTGCGCACCGTTGAACATATCGACGAGGCGAAGTGTGGTTCGCCACCCCAACTTGCGCGTCACGGGATCAGCCATTTCCACCAATGAGCCGATGATTGGACGCTCGCTTCGAAAATGGTTGATGACGACGAGGGTGCCATTGGGACGCAGCACGCGGCGGGCTTCGTCGAGCAGACGGGTGGCGTCAGGCACGACGCTCACGACGTGGAACGCCATCACATAGTCGAAGCTGTCGTCCGGGAAGCTCAGGTTCAAGGCATCCATCTGGCGCAGCGTGATGTGGTGCCAGCCCTGCTCGCGGATCTTCTCGTCGGCCTGGTCGAGCATGTCCTGCGCCAAGTCGATGCCCACGACCTCGCAATGCGTGGGGTAGGCGCTCAGTGAGAGGCCCGTGCCCACCCCCACCTCGAGAACGCGCGCGCCGGGCTCGAGGTGCAGCGATTTGATGACGCTGGCAATGCGCGGGAAGAAGATGCGCTGAAAGATCATGTCGTAGAGATGCGAGAACTCTGCGTAGATCTTGCTTCGGTGCGGATCCGACGATCCGCGTTGCGCCCCATTGCGCTGACCCGCCATGCGCCCCCCTTCGCGAGCTACCAAGACCGAACGCGAACCGACGTTAGATTGTCGACCAACTGCGCCGTCAGGCTGCGGTGGCGCCCCGAAGCTGTCGCTTGAATGACACGATATCTCGCTTGCGAAAGCGCCACTGCCTCCCCTGCTTGAAGGCTGGCAGAAGGTGCTTGCGGGCGAACTCGTTGACGGTATCGGGGCTGACGTCGAGTATCTGCGCCACCTCTTTGCTGTTCAGGTAGATGTCGTCCCGGTCGAGCATCGAGTGCGCGCGCTCCGATGGATGGAAGAATGGACGCTCCATACCACGGGCCCAAAAATGAGGTCAAGCTTGTCGGAGCCGGTCGCACGTCAAGGGGTTGATAAAAATACACGCTTTATCATGTACTTGCGCCTGCCATGGTCAAATGCTGATGGTCGTGAGACGCCGCCGGCTGAGCATGAAATCGTACACAATCCTGGTGCAAATCACCGCCGTGAAGACAGAGGTGACCAGGCCGATGCACAGCGTTACCGCAAAGCCTTTCACCGGACCCGAACCGAACTGGAAGAGGATAAGGCCCGAGAGAAATGTCGTGATGTTGGAGTCCAGGATGGCGGGAAGCGCGCGTTCGTATCCGGCTTCGATTGCCGCGCGGACCGTCTTCCCGAGTCGGAGCTCCTCACGAATGCGCTCGTTGATGAGTACGTTGGCGTCGACGGCCATGCCGAGCGTCAGCACGAGACCCGCGATCCCGGGAAGCGTGACGGTCGCTTCGAGCGCAGCCAGGGCGGCCAGGATGAAGACGACGTTCAGAAGCAGCGCGAGATCGGCCAGCAGCCCTGCCCCACGGTAGTAGACGAGCATGAAGAGGATCACGAGGGCTCCGCCCACCGCGAACGAAATCATACCCTGCTGAATGGAATCGCGGCCGAGCGTCGGCCCGACCGTGCGCTCCTCGGCGAGCGTCACGGGGGCCGGCAAAGCACCGGCACGTAACACGATCGCCAGGTCTCGAGCTTCTCGGAGATCGAAGTTCCCCGTGATCGAGGCACGACCTCCGCCGATGCGTTCACGAATGACCGGTGCCGACTTCACTTTCCCGTCCAGAACGATCGCGAGTTGACGGTTGACGTTGGCCGCAGTCAGCTCCTCGAAGAGCTTGGCGCCTCGGCTGTTGAGAACGAGCTCGACGTAGGGACCCTCCATCTGCGTGGCCGGCCGCACCCGCGCGTCGGCGATCACCTCGCCCGTCATCAGGGTCTTCCGGTCCAAGGTGTACGAGATCTTGTTGTTCATCTGACCCGTCACGGGATCACGTTCCTCACCGGGAAGGACTTCCGTCCCGGCCGTCGGCTTGGTCGGATCGCTGCCGCTTGCGACCAGCTTGAACTCGAGGACGGCCGTTTTGCCGATCAGATCCTTGGCGCGCTGCGGATCCTGGATGCCGGGAAGCTGGACGAGGATGCCATCGGCACCGCTGCGCTGGATCACAGGCTCACGCACGCCGAACTGGTCGATCCGGTTGCGGATCGTCTCGATCGATTGGTCGACCGCAAACTCGCGGATGCGACGTTCCTCGCGGTCGTCGAAGCCGAGCACGGTGTCGCCGCTTTGGGCCGCCGAATCGGATGCGGTCACGAGGACGGGGAACTGATTCTTCAGGAGATCTGACAGGGCGGTATTCTTGCTTGCGTCCCGTAGCTGGAGGTGCACGCGCTTGCCCGCGCGCTCGAGCTTGCTCGTGGCGATCTGTGCTTCGGTCAGCTCGCGCTTGAGGTCCTCCATGGTGGCGTTGAGCGCAGTTTCAACCGCTTTGTCGCCCTCGACCTGAAGGATCAGGTGGATACCGCCTTGAAGGTCGAGCCCGAGTCGAAGCGCCTCCCGTGGGAGAATCGCGGGCCACCAGGCCGGGACGGTCGTCACGACCGGCAGCAAGTAGACGCTGCTGACGAGCAGGAGGACGATGACCAGTGCGACACGATACCCGAGCTTCATGCTTTCTCCTTCTCTTTTTCCTCGCGGGCGCCTCCACGAAGCACACTGGCGACCTGATCTCGATCCAAACGTATGCGCACGTTCGGAGCGATCTCGACCGTGAGGACTTTGTCGGCAATGGCGTGGATACGACCGTAGATGCCGCCGCTGGTGACGACGTCGTCGCCCCGCTTCAGGTTCTGTACCATGGTCTCATGCTCACGCGCCCGCTTCTGTTGGGGACGGATCATGAGGAAGTAGAGAATGACGAACATCAGGGCGATCGGCAGCAGGTTCACGAGCGGACCAGGTGCCGCCGGCGCTCCTCCCGCTCCCTGAGCCCAGGCTATTCCGGCCATACCGCATCCTCCCGATCGGTTGATCTGGTCCACACGCGGGATGCAGCGAGCGCTCCGAAAGCATCGGTGTGGATCGCGTCGCGTATCCTCGCCATGAGTTGTTGGTAGTACGTGACGTTGTGGAGTGTGTGCAACGTCACGGCCAGGGGTTCGCGCGCCATCAAGAGATGTCGCAGGTAGGCTCGGCTGAAATGAGCGCAGGTGTAGCACGGGCACGTTTCGTCGATCGGGCGCGGATCGGTGGCGTGGCGAGCGTTGCGTATCACCAGGGGTCCCTGGTTGGTGTACAAGGTGCCGTTGCGCGCGAGCCGAGTCGGCAGGACGCAGTCGAAAAGGTCGATTCCCGCGCCGACCAGCCGAAGGATGTCCTCGGGCGTCCCCGCTCCCATGAAATAACGTGGTTGGTCGCGCGGGAGGTGCGGAGCGGTTGCAGCGGCTACCCGCCAGGTGTCGGGACGCGGTTCGCCGACGGAGAGCCCGCCGAGCGCGTAGCCGTCGAACCCGAGACCAACCATGGCACGGGCACTTTCGATCCGAAGGTCGAGGTGCGTACCGCCTTGCACGATCCCGAAGACGGCTTGATCGGCCCGTGAGCGTGCTGCTGCCGCACGCACGGCCCAACGTGCCGTGCGCTCCGTCGCGGCAGTGACGACCGTGCGATCGGCATCGCCAGGAGGGCACTCGTCCAGGATCATCGCCACGTCGCTGCCGAGGCGCTCCTGCGTCCTGATGACGTCTTCGACGGTCAGGGCATGGGCGCTCCCGTCGATGTGTGAGCGGAACGTGACACCCTCGTCCGTGACGCGGGCCAGCGCTGCCAGGGAGAAGACCTGATATCCACCACTGTCCGTCAAAATCGGACCATCCCAACCCATGAATCGATGCAGGCCTCCGGTCGCTTCGATGATCTCGCATCCTGGACGCAACCAGAGATGGTAGGCATTGGACAGGATCATTTCGGTCCCCGTGTCGCGGATCTGGACCGGGGTTAGGCCCTTCAAGCTGCCATGCGTCGCTACCGGCATGAACGCCGGCGTCTCGACCACACCATGCGTGAGCGTGAGGCTTCCACGACGCGCCGCCGACGTCGCATCCTCGTGGAGGAGGCGAAACGTACTCACACGATCAACATGGCGTCGCCATAGCTGTAGAAGCGATAGCCAGACGTCGTGGCGGCGCGATAGGCGGCGAGCGTCGTATCGATGCCGGCAAAGGCCGCAACCAGCGCGAGGAGGCTGGATCGTGGCAAGTGAAAGTTCGTGAGCATGGCGTCGACGGCCCGAAACTCGTGGCCGGGTCCGATCACGAGATGCGTGCGACCGCCTCCGGGACGTATCACCCCATCACGCGCGGCCACCGTCTCGAGCGCGCGCACCGTGGTCGTGCCGACGGCGACGACGCGGCGGCCGGCGGCCCGCGCTTCGGCGATCGCCGACGCCGTGGCATCGGGAATCTCATAGCGCTCCGCTGGTACGCTGTGATCGGCCAACGCCGTCGTTCGAATCGGAAGAAACGTCGCTGGGCCGACCATCAGTGTCAGCGGGTGGCAGGTGATGCCCTGATCGGCCAGCAAGCCGACGAGTCGGGGAGTGAAGTGTAGTCCCGCCGTTGGTGCCGCGATCGCCCCGGCATTGCGAGCGAACATCGTCTGGTAACGCTCGTAGTCCAATGCCGAAGGCCCATTCGGTCTTCGAATGTAGGGGGGCAACGGTAACTCGCCGACGCGCCGAAGAGCGCTGTCGAGATCGTGCTCGGCACGGAGATGGATGACGCGGTACGTGTCGTCGACGCGGTCGCCCCATGTACCGGTGAGGCCGCTTCCGAACGCGATCGTTTCCCCCACGGGGATGCGACCCGCGCCCCGCGCGATGCAATGCCACGTCTGGTTTCCTGCGATCGACTCGACGAGGAGCACTTCGATGGCGCCACCCGTCGGACGCCGTCCGTGGAGGCGAGCGGTCAGCACCTCCGCATCGTTGACGATCAGTACGTCGCCAGCGTGGATCCAGTCGCCGAGTCGCTGGATGCTTTCGTGGGTGTGCGACCCCGTCGCGCGATCGACCACCAGCATCCGGCTTCCATCGCGCGTGGAAAGGGGTTGTTGGGCGATCAGCGCTGGATCGAGCGCATACTCGAGAACGCCGAGGTCCATGGGCGGAGGGTTCGTGTAGCCCGGAAGCCGTGAGGCAGTCAATTCATGGGTCGGGTGTTGATGGCGTGCCGAGCACGAGGGGGAATGCCCGCATACGCAACGGTTGCGCCTGGACTCGGTCGCGTGCGGGATGGTCACGGCTCTAGCCCCGCCCGTCTCAGCGGAGACCGAGCGCCACCATGACTTGCTGGATGTCGCGCCACACCAGGCGCTTGTCGGCCGGATTTCGCAGGAGGTACGCCGGGTGAAACGTCGGCATCAGCGGGATGCCCTGGTAGCTCGCCCACACACCGCGCAGTCGGCTGATCGGCGTTCGGGTCCTGAGAAGACACTGGGCCGCGAACTTCCCGAGCGTGACGATGGCCTTGGGCTTGATGAGATCGAGTTGGCGCTTGAGGAACGGCTCACACGCTGCGATCTCGTCGGGTTCGGGATCTCGGTTCTGTGGTGGTCGGCATTTGATGATGTTGGCGATGTAGACGTCCTCGCGGCGAATCTTCATTCCCTTGGTGATGATCTCCGTCAGCAGTTGTCCGGCGCGGCCGACGAACGGCTCACCGCTCACGTCCTCGTCTTGACCGGGAGCTTCGCCGACGAAGACCAGATCGGCCTCGGGATTGCCCACGCCGAACACGAGCTTGGTGCGATATGGGGCGAGCTTGCACCGTTGACAGTCGCCGATGACCGCTCGGAGCTCTTGCAACGATCCGCTCTCTCGCACGCCAGGGTGGGTGAGAAAATCCACGGGTGAGCCCTGGTCTCGAGGAGGCTCAGGTGTCGCTGCGGGCGTCGCAGGCGATCGCGCCGCGACGGATGGTGGCGCTGGCGGTTCGGAAACGGACGTCGTGTGCTGATCGCTCGTTGGCGGGACCGCATCGATGCCGGTCTCGCGCCACCATTCGAGCCGTGCGCGCGTCGCGGCGACCAGGGCCAAGAGTTCGCGCCGATTCTCAGACATTTCCGGAAGGTCGTAGGTTGTGGGCCGCGATGACGGAGAGTACCCTTGGATCCGTCATGGTGTTTTTGATCGCGCTCGCCACTCTGGTGGTGCTGGTGCTGCTGCCAAGCGACGCGCACGCGTGGGGACCCGTGACTCACCTCATCCACGGCGCGACCGTGTTGGCGGGTCTTAACACCCTGCCCCCCGGGCTTCAAGAAATTCTGCGCATGTTTCCCGATGCATACCTTTACGGCTGCGTTGGTGCCGACATCATCCAGGCGAAGAAATTTACGCGTGACCTACGCTACCATTGTCACTCTTGGAACGTCGGGTGGCAGGTGCTAGAGGGCGCCCGCTCGAATTCCGAACGGGCCTTCGCATACGGCTACCTGACGCATCTGGCGGCCGACACCTACTCGCACAACTACTTCGTGCCCTTGCAGCTGATCGTCAGCTTTCGAGCTCGAGCGCTGAAGCACGTCTACTGGGAGGCACGGTTCGATGCCATGCAGCAGGAAGCGGATTGGAGACGCCTGCGCGAGGTCGTCAGCAAGCTCTATCCGGACTGTGACGAGCTCATGGAGCGGGTGGTCGAGCGAACATTGTTCTCGTTTCGAACGAACAAGCGAATTTTCAACTCCGTCATGGCTCTGCATCGCGTCGAGCAATGGCGACGCATGATGCTCCGGCTGGGAACCCGGTCACGCTACCTGCTGGGTGCAGACGAGGTAGCCCGCTACGACCATCTCTGCAGCGAGGCTGCGCTTGACATGCTGACCAACGGCGCGAAGGCGCGATGCGTTCGCCTCGATCCGACGGGTCGCGAGCATCTGGAGCGCGCAGAGCAGATTCGCAAGCGCCTGCGGACGCTCAAACGCAAGCGTCAGCTGACCCCGTCACTGCAGGATGCGATCCTCGGAAAAGTCGTACCCGAGCTGAAGGCGCACGTCTGCGGCGGCTGTTGACGTCAGCGATCGGCTAACGGCGCCGCGGCAGCTGGCGCGCGACGGTGCGGGTGTCACGTCGCGTCCCGCGCAGCTCGACCACGCGATCGAGGATGGCGGTGGCGACGGCATCCTTGCTCATTTTCGCCAGACGTTCGACGCGTCCGCTGCGATCGATCAACGTCACGATGTTGGTGTCGACGTCGAACCCGGCCCCCTCCGCCGTCACGTCGTTGGCGACCATCACGTGGACGCCCTTGGCTTGCAGCTTCCGCCGGGCATTGGCGACGAGGTCTCGCGTTTCCGCTGCAAAGCCGACCAAGACGCGCGTGCCCTTGAGTGTTCCGAGCTTTGCCAGGATGTCGGGGTTCGGGACGAGGCGGAGCTCGAGATCGGATCGACCGCGCTTGATCTTGTGACGAAGCGAGTCAGACGGCCGGAAGTCGCCGACGGCTGCGGCCATCACAACGACATCGGAGCTTGTTGCCTCCCGCACGACGGCTTGTTCCATCTCGCGGGCATTGACCACCGCAAGCGTCTCGACACCACGGGGCGGAACCAGCGCGGTAGGTCCGCTGATCAAGGTGACGTGGGCGCCACGTCGTCGTGCGTTTCGCGCTACCGCATATCCCATCTTTCCCGAGGAGCGATTGGCGAGGTGGCGGACGGGGTCGAGGGCTTCCCACGTCGGCCCGGCCGTCACGAGGACGCGGACGTCCTGAAGGTCCTTCGGGGTGATCAAGACCTCCATCTCCTCGACGATGACGTCGGGATCCGCCATGCGGCCCGAGCCAATGTATCCGCACGCGAGAAAGCCGGCGTCCGGATCCAGAACGGCACGGCCCGCGCCGCGTAGGAGGGTCAGATTGGCGCGCACGGCGGGATTCTCGTACATGTGTACGTTCATCGACGGGCACACGAGAATCGGAGCGCGAGTCGCGAGCGCAACGGTCGTGAGCAGATCGTCGGCCATGCCCATCGCGAGCTTGGCAATGACGTTCGCGGTAGCAGGTGCGATGAGCAGGGCGTCGGCCGTATCGGCGAGCTGGATGTGACCAATCTCCGATTCTTCGGTCAGATCGAAGAGGGATCGGGCGACCGGTTGACCCGTGAGCGTCTGAAGCGTGAGCGGTGTCACGAACTGCTCGGCCGCTTTCGTGAGGATCACCCGCACCTTTGCGCCGGCCTTGGCGAGAGCGCGCACGAGGTCCGGCGCCTTGTATGCGGCGATGCCGCCGGTGACGCCCAAGACGATGTTTTTGTCGGACAAGGTCACGGGATCGTTGGAAGTCAGGGCGTAGGCTCTTCCACGGCTCTGACGTCCCCGAAGCTTATGTTTTCACGCAACAGAAACACAACCCCCAACACGATCTGCGTCAACCACTGCGCCCCCCACACGACGAAGGCGTACGGGATCGCGTCGGCCCGGCTGATGCCGAACAACCCGAGTGCGACGATGCAGCCGGCCTGGAACGTGCCGATGAAACCGGGTGCCGAAGGCGCCGACACTGCGCCCGCGACGACGGTCACCAGGGCCAAGGCCCCGCTGACGAGCGGGACGTCGAGATTGCAGGCGAGAAGACCGAGCCCAAAGGTCGACGCGATCACGGTCCATACGAAGAGCGAGTAGCCGAGAATTCGGACGAGGACGGCGCCCTGTCCAATGCCCTGCAGTCCACCGATGAAGCTCTGCAGCGCGGCATCGGCGCGGGCGCGCACGCCGGGGGGCGTGAGCGCCAACACTCGACGTACGAGGCTGAGAGCAACGGGATGCTGGCGTTGCAGCGCGAGCACGAGGGCGATGGCGATGAGCGCCAGTACCAGGAAGACGACGCCGCTCTGCCGGATCGTGCTCGAGACCGGGACGAGGCACATGACGAGACCCAGAAAGACGAGGATGGTCAGCATGTCGAGCAGGCGTTCGAGGAGGACGGAGGCGAAGACGCTGCTGACCGGGAGCTGGGTGCGCTTGGCCAACAGAACGGGACGAATCACCTCGCCGACCCGGAGAGGCAACACCATGTTGCAGAAAAATCCGATGGCCGTCGCCGAGAGCAACGGTAGGAACGGGACGGGTCCCACGGGTCGCAGGAGAAGTTGCCAGCGCTGACATCGCACCACGACGCTGTAGGCGCTGAGCAGCGCGATGGGCACCAGATACCCGTACTGCACGCGGGCGAACGCTTCGGCGACATTGCCCCATTCGTCGCGTGGCGGCATGGCGAGATACAGGGCGACTGCGGAGATCGCGACGCCCAGCAGGGTTCGGGTCGTTCGGCTCACGCGGTAGCTCCATCGTGGTCGCTCCGCGTGCGCGAAAGGAGGTACGTGCCGAGGGCGATCAGCCCCGTGCCTGACAACGTTTGGCTGGCGTCGAAGATCATGCCTGCGCCGAACAGCACGAAGAAGACCCCGAGGATTCCACAGGGGGGTGCCGGTCGTGTTTGGTCGGTCACGAGAGTCTGCGCAGCGCGATGGAGGCGCGTTGCAGCGCGGTGGCGTTGGCGAGGACCGCCAGCACGCAGATTCCCGTGGCGACGAATACGTGCCGTGCGTCGACGGCACAGACGAGGTGGGCAGTGATCGTACCGAGCATGGATGTTCCTCCGAGGATGACGTAGCGCTCCGGGCGCTGGACAAGTCCTTCGCGACAATCCACGCCGAGGCTCTCTGCGCGCGCACGAACGTAACTGACCAGGAATCCCCCTGCCCACGCGGCGAGGACTGCCCACAGCACCCAACTCTCACGATAGTAGACGGCGAGACCTCCGAACACGGCGCTTTCGCCGTACCGATCCACGACGGAGTCCATGAGGGCCCCACGCGGGCCGTCGCGCCGCTGGCGACGGGCCATCTCCCCATCGAGGACATCGAGTGTGCCCGCTGCGATGAGCATCCAGCCAGCCGTAAACGTCCAACCCCATGCGTACGTCATACCGCACACGATGCTCATTGCGAGTTGTACGAGGGTCACGCCGTCAGCGGAGAACCCCAGATCGGAGGCGGCTTCGGCGAGGCCGCCGATGCGAATCCGAAACCACTGGCGAAGCCGGACCCCCAGGAGGCCGGTCTCTAGGTGGGGATCCATGGATCTCGGTTCGCGAACGATGGACGAGACTTCGCGGCCGACCAATGCGACGACGAACCCAATGACGCCCGCGGCGAGCCAAGGATGGCACATGACCGCGGCTGGTCCTTTAGTGCTCGATTTCTCCGCTGATGAACTTCTCGACCAGATCTCGCGCCAGGTCGTCGATGATCTGGGTCGGCGGATGCTTCATGAGGTAGGCGGATACGCTTCGGAGGGGACCTGCAATCTTGCGATCACGGGCAAGGCGACAACAACGAATCGCGTCGATGGCCACGCCCGCCGAATTCGGACTGTCCTGGACCGACAGGCGAAGCTCGAGCTCCATGGGGACGTTGCCGAAGGCGCGCCCTTCCAACCGGAGGAAGCAGATCTTGTTGTCCCCTTGCCAGGGGACGTAGTCGCTCGGTCCGATGTGTACGTCTTTGGCTGGCAAGCGTTGCGGCATGACGGCTTGGACCGCTTCGGTCTTGGAGATCTTCTTCGATCCCAGGCGGGTACGGTTCAACATGTTGAGGAAGTCGGTGTTCCCCCCCGTGTTCAGCTGATAGGTGCGATCGAGTTTGATTCCGCGATCGGAGAAGAGCTTCGCCAACGTCCGGTGCACGATCGTGGCCCCCACTTGCGACTTGATGTCGTCGCCGACGGCGGGAATGCCGCGGCTCGTGAATCGCTCGCCCCAAGTAGCATCGGAGATGAGAAAGACCGGCATGCAGTTGACCAGGCTCGCTCCGGTTTCGAGGCATGCCTGCGCATAGAACTCGGCGGCCTTCTGGCTGCCCACGGGCAGGTAGCTGATGAGCACCTCGGTGCCGGTTGCCTTCATGATTGCGGCGACATCGACGGCGGGCCGGTCGGATGGAAGGAAGGTCTCGTCGGGTGGATAGTCGGCCATGTGTTCCGAAACCCCGTCGAGAACCGGTCCCATCTCAACGGTGACGTTGTATTCCGGTAGGTCACGCCAGATCTCTATGGCTTTGTTCGGCTTCGCGAAGATCGCGCGGTGCAACGGTTGTCCGACTTTGCGTTCGTCGATGTCGAACGCACAGGCAATCTCGAGATCGTGAGGAAGATAGCCGGCCAGATCGTAGTGCATCAGGCCCGGCTGCTCGACGCCGGGATCCGTACTCTGCTGGTGGCGATAGTACTCGACGCCCTGAACGAGGCTGCTCGCGCAGTTGCCAACGCCGACGATGCCGACCCGGATTTTTCCCATGACCGCTTTCCCCTTACTCCTCGCTTAGATGGTGCAACCTAGTGAAAAAGCGAGAAAAAACGCGGCACTTATAACCAAGGGGGTAGTCCTTGTAAAGGGCATCGCCGAGGTTCTGCGCCCGCTGTGCGACGCGAGAGGCGTTCTGGCGAGCCGGCGCCTACTTCTTACGGAAGCGCGACGGGCAACCGGCCTCGAAAGTCTGGTCGGGATGTATCACCCGTGCCTTGGCGATGAGTTGCTCTTCGCTTTCCGGATCGTCGGGATTCGGGACGCAACAATCGACCGGACAGACCGCCGCGCATTGCTCTTGATCGAAGAACCCGACGCACTCGGTGCATTTTTGCGGGACGATGTAATAGATGTCCGCGGCAATCGCCGGATGCTTGTCGCCGTTGTTCTCCCACTGCGCTCCACCCTCGTAGATGGCCGTATTCGGGCACTCCGGCTCACACGCGCCGCAGTTGATGCATTCTTCCGTGATCATCGTGGACATCGAGGTTCCTCCGAAAGGACGACTGAACGCAGTCGACACCGGTAACATGCCGGCAGCGAACGGTAAAGTCGAGAAGTCAATGCGGGATGCTGGGTTGGGTGTCGTGCAATGCTGCGGTGATCTGCTCGGCGATGTGTAGAAAGGTCCGAGAGGTCGTGTGTTCCGGCTGGTCGACGACGAGGGGACGACCACGATCCATGCTGATCCGGAGCTCGCTCTCAATGGGAACCTTGCCGAGGAAGCGCAGGTGCAAATCCTCAGCTTCCTGGCGACCACCATCGGCGCCGAACACGGGATCCACCTCGCCGCAATGTGGGCACACGTATCCGCTCATGTTCTCGATGATGCCGAGGACCGGAGCCTGCACGGTGTCGAACATCGAAATGCCGCGTCGCACGTCTTGGAGCGCGATGTCCTGCGGTGTCGTCACGATCACGCCGCCGGCGATGGGAGCTTCCTGCAAGAGGGTGAGCTGGGCATCTCCGGTCCCCGGCGGTAGGTCGACGACGAGGAGATCAAGCTCCCCCCACACCACGTCTCTCAAGAATTGCCGCACGATGCTCATGACCATTGGCCCACGCCAGATCACTGGTGAGCGGTCGTCCAAGAAGTACCCCATGGAAACCAGCGCGATACCGAAGCGCTCGACCGGGACGATTTTCTTCTCGTCGAGCATACGCGGCCGTTCCTCAGCGCTTCCCGTCATCAGTGGAACGCTCGGGCCGTGAACGTCGGCGTCGAGCAACCCAACGCGGAGCCCCCGCGCCTTGAACGCCAAGGCGAGGTTCACGGCGATCGTGGATTTTCCGACGCCACCTTTTCCGCTCGCCACGGCGATGATGCGCGTGATCCCTGGTAGTGGTTGGCGTTCAGCTCCCAATTGCGGCGCGGCGCGCCGCTCCCCTCCGGTGACTGCAATCTCGACCTCGGTCACGTTCGCGACCCGTCGAACGGCGGCTGTGACATCGGCGCGCAGCTTGGCGACTACGTCGGACTTGCCCGTCGCGAGATCGAGTGTGATCGCCACGTGCCCGTCGCGCACCGTCACATCGCGGATCATCCCGAAAGCGCAAATGTCGCGGGTGAATCCGGGATAGTTCACGGCGGCCAACGCCGTGCGCACTTCGTCGATGTTCGCCACGGGTAAGCGTGGCAGACTAGTGGCGGGTCGGAGGCTTTGCAATGCGTCCGGGGGGATCCGGCCCAGGCCCATTGATGGTTCGATCACCTTGACAAGGCGAGGCCTTTGCACTTAGCTGACCGCCGCTCCGCGCCGGCGCCGCGGTCAGGAAGGAAGCGCGAGTGAATCAGTCGAATGATGTCCCCGGGCGCCGCAGCCGCTACGGATCCAACGGCGCCGTCGACCTCAGCTTGATCAACGACGATCTCGCGCTGGTCGAAGAAAAGATGGAACGCCTGCTCGTTTCGCGCGAGCCGTTGTTGTCCGAGGTGGCGCTTCATTTGATTCGAGGCGGGGGAAAGCGGGTCCGCCCGGCGGTGGCGTTGCTGGTCTTCAAAGCGTGCGGCGGGCGTGACGTGACCGACATGATCGATGTCGCGATTGCGCTCGAGCTGATCCACTCCGCGACGTTGCTCCATGACGACATCATCGATGGTGGCGAGACACGCCGCGGCCGGCCATCGGCGTTTCAGCGCTACGGACTTGCCAACACGCTCGTCACCGGAGATTTTCTCTTCAGCAAGGCGTTCGAGTTGTGCGGTCGATTCGAGGAGCGGGTCGTGGGATGGGCTGCCGACGCCTGCGTCAGCCTCACCGAGGGTGAGGTGATGCAAGGACGTTTCCGACGCAATCCGGCGACGACTATGGAGGATTATCTCGAGATCATCGCTCGGAAGACCGCCTCACTCTTCTCGCAGGGCACCCGTGTCGCGGCCCATCTCGCGGGGGTCGATGAGCGCGGCACCGACGCGATGAGTCTGTGCGGATTCCACATCGGGATGGCGTTTCAGATCATCGACGACTTGCTCGATGTGGAAGGTGATGCCCGAACCGGAAAGCCGGTCGGCATCGACTTGCGCGATGGCAATCCGTCGCTCCCTCTGGTTCTTTCCGTGGCCCGCGATGCCGAAGTGCGGCGGGTTTTCGTCACGCCCGATGCGTCGGCAGACGAGATCGATGCCGCGTTGCAACGCATTCGCGCGCTTCCCGTTCTGAGCGAGGTCCGCCAGCTGGCAGAGGACTACACGCGGCGTGCGCGCCAATTGCTCGACGAGCTGCCGTACTCCTCGTACCGCCAGGCGCTCTCCGACATCATCGCCGAAGTGGAAGAGCGAAGGCTGTAGAGAACGTCCGAAGCTTCGTGTTTTCCGCTCGCGAGAATCCCGCCGCGGCGCCGCGAATCTTGACACGCCACGGCGTCGACGAAACAATCCTCGGACCTTGCCGCAGGACCGTTTCAAGCGTGAGATCGACTATCTGCGGATCTCTCTCGTCGATCACTGCAATCTGCGTTGCGTGTACTGTATGCCCCTCGATGCGCGACGCTCGGTGTCGGGGGCGGCGTGGCTCAAGCCGGCGGAGATCGAGCTGGTCGCGCGTGCCGCCGTCGGAGTGGGTTTTCGAAAGATCCGGCTGACTGGAGGCGAGCCCACCCTTCGTGCGGATCTCATCGAGATCGTCGAACGTCTGGCATCGATCGATGGCCTCCGTGATCTTGCGCTGACGACCAACGGGATCTTGCTCCCCCGCTTGGCCATCCCGCTCGTTCGAGCAGGCCTTCGTCGCGTCAACATTCACGTGGACACACTCCATCCCGAGCGTCTCGCGAGGATCATGCGGTTCGGCACGCTGGGGGAGATCTGGGCTGGCATTCAAGCCGCCGAGTCGGCGGGATTGACGCCGATCAAGCTGAACGCCGTCGTGACACGCGGGTTCAACGACGCGGACGTCGTTGAGCTTGCGGCTCTCACCCGTGATCGGCCCTGGCATGTGCGATTCATCGAGCTCATGCCGCTCGGCGTCGGCGAACCGGCAGCTCTTTCGCGCTCGAACTTCGTTCCCAGCGCGGAGACGGAGGCGCGCATCGTAGGTGCGCTTGGGCCGCTGACTGCCCTCCCCGCCAACGATCTGTCGGATGAATCTCGAAATACGAGACTGGAAGGAGCACGCGGGACGATCGGGTTCATCAGTCCCGTGAGTCGGCCGTATTGCGGAACGTGCAACCGGATGCGCTTGACCGCGGACGGCAAGTTTCATCTATGTCTGCTGAACGACGACGAATTGGACATCCGACGTGCCCTGGCGGAAGGTGGGATCCCCGCTGTGGCCGACGTGCTGTTGCGCGCGGTTGGCGCCAAGCCGACCGGGCACCGATTGCACGCCAACGAGACCATTGAACGCCGCGAGATGTTCCAGATCGGCGGCTGAACGAGAGAGTAATGATCACTTCTGCGACACCGATTGCCGAGGCGCGTGAGCTCTTCGGCCCGCTTCTCCTCACCCCCGAAGACGTCGGGCGACTGCTGTCCGTCGCTCCCGGCGAGCTCGCAGAAGGCGCCGGAGAGCACTACGAGCGGGTTCCATACTCCCGAGAGCTGTTGGAAGTGGCCCGAGATCGAGGCGATGTGCTCGTGTATCGCCTGGCCGAGCACGGCGGGAAGCCGCTCACGCTCCTGCGGTTGCTCGAGCGTTTTCCCGAGACCGTGCAGCCCCAGCTGCTGAAGGGCGTTGGGTATCAGTTGAAGGACGAGTGGACGGTGGATGCCGAGCCGTTCGCCTCGGGTGCTGCATGTCGTCCGGGCTGGCGGCTGGTGCACGGGGCACCGGTTCCGTCAATGTGCAACCTCAACTACGAGCAGCAGGATGTTGCTCTGAGTCGCTACGCCGAGTCGCTCGGGTTGCCGCCTGGCGGATTGACGCGCCGGAGCGCGATCGAGGCGGCATACGATACCGTCCTGCTCCGTCGTGCTCACGACACTCGACTGCTGGAGCACGCATGGGACTGGTCGGATACCCCGACGCAAGACGGTGGATATGTCACCGTGGGTGAGTTCGCCGGCGATGGTCTCAAAATCGTGGGCTACTCGCGCGCGGTGCGATTCGGAACGTTGGGCGTGTGCCCGCAACAATGACGCGTGCGAGCGGAAAGATGCCTATGCACTTCGTGACAAGCAAACGCGCAGGATACGTGCTCTTCTGCATGACGCCGAGTGGCCGTGCAGCGATCGGTCTCACCGAGGCTCGCGAGGTGCATTTGCTCGAGCGGGCCGACGATGGCGCGTGGCGGACGCTCCGCGAATGGGAGCCGACGGCCATGACACACACCGACCTCATGCTCACCCTCGGGGATCATGGGGAGCCGGATGATCCGCGTCGCCTGCTCGACCTGATCTCGAGTCCGTAGCGGATCGTCGCGGCGCGAGTCGTCAGCTTCGTTTTGAGGATCCGCGGCGGCCGAGCTTGGCCTGTGGCGGTGCAATCAGGGTCACGGCGCCTCGCTTCACCCCGAAACGGAACGCTTGGGGAACCGTTCCGAGATAGACGTCGATGTGGTGGCCTTTGACTCCTCCACCGACGTCCTCGGCAATTCGCTCTCCCACACCCTCGATGAAGACGCGAGATCCAAGGGGGATGACCTTGGGATCGACCGCGACGGTACGGCCGGCACGTGCCGTGGTTCCGGTCGCAGTAATTGGCAGCGCCTGGCCCATCTGGGGACCGGAGTACGCCGTCAGTTTGAATCGCCCGATGGGAGGGTCGGGTAGGTTCGCGGGGATGACGTGGGCGGTCGCCCGCACTGTCTGATGAGACGTCACGGCACCCTCGGCGTGGAGGCGGCCCAGGGTTTCACCGGCACCGGTACGGGTCACGCCGCCGTGAGAAAGGGGTGCGGTCGCCGGGAGCTTCCGAATGGCGGCGCCGGCTGCGGTGACCACGTCTCCCGCATCGTCGGTCAGCAGAAGCAGCGGCGTATTGAAGCCGAGGGCCCCGATCACGAGGGCGGCGGCACAGAGGGCGAGTCTCATGCTGATGGTGTTCATGAGTCTCCTCCTTGGGGGTCGCTTTTTGGGATCAGCCTCGGGGAACCGAAAAGAGCAACGGGAGGCGATTGGCTAGCTATGGGGTATGGGGTTGTCAAATCAGCAGGCGTGCGACTCCGCGGGATTCTCCCGGTCATGTCAGGTAAAGACGAGAAATTGCACAATATGTAATCTTGACAATCGCCATCGGCTGGGTCGTCCAGACGGACGTCGAGCCTTGCGATCGTGAAAGGTCCCCGCTAACCGGCGACATGGTATCCGACTCTCCACCGATCCGTGCCGCCTTCTTCACGGAGCGTGGCTTCGAAGTCCGGATGCTCACCAACCTCGATCTTCGAGCCGAGGATGTGACGGTCGCGGTCGAGGCATGTGGCATTTGCGGCAGCGACCTCCACTTCTTCTCGGGTGAGACGGCCCCTCCCACGGTCTGTCCGGGTCACGAAATCTGTGGACGAATCCTTTCAGGGGGTCCCAGTGCGATTCCCGGCCTCGGCGTGGTCGTCGAGCCCCTGCTTGGCTGTGGCACGTGCCGTGCCTGTGGCGCGGGCGAGCCGAATCTCTGCCCGAAGTTGCAGCTGATTGGACGTGACCGTCAGGGAGGATTTGCCGACGTGATCGTCGTCCCGGCGAGTGCCGTGCATCCAGTTCCGGAGGGACTCGATCTGGGGACGGCCATGCTGGCCGAGCCTCTGGCGGCGGCGCTCCACGCCGTGCGCAAGGTGAAGATCGTTCGCGGCACCGAGGTGCTGGTGCTGGGCGGTGGCACGATCGGACTCCTGACGACGTTGCTTGCGGCGCGTGCCGGAGCATGCGTCACGGTGATGGTCCGCCATGCCCACCAGCGTGATGCCGCCCTTCGCCTCGGCGCAGCGCGCGCGGTCATGGCCGACGTCGACCTTCTCGCCGTGGGCCCCAACCAACCCGACGTCGTCTTCGAGACGGTCGGCGGTCGCGCTCGGACCCTGCAGCATGCGCTCGAACGCGTCTGCCCTGGGGGCGCGATCGTCGCGCTCGGGGTCTTCTCGGGCCCCGTCACGATCGATCCGATCGCGTGTCTGGCGAAAGAAGTTCGTCTGGTCTGGTCGACGATGTACAGCCGGTCTGGTCAGTCCGACTTTGCCGGGGCGTTGGCGATTCTTCGGGATGAGCAAGCGCGCCTGAGAGAACTCATTACGCACTCGGTGCCGCTCTCCGAGATTCAACGCGGTTTCGCCCTCGCGAACGACAAGCGCTCCGGCGCCATCAAGGTGGCCGTGTGCCCGGGTCAGAAGCTGTAGAGCATCTCGACGAACGCTCCGCTGTTGTCCTTGAGGCGCCCGAAGAAGGATACCTGGGGGCCGCCGAAGACCTCGCCTCCGATCCCGAGCCGCCAGCCATCGGCGAGATCGTAGGTGACGCGTGGCCGGAGGAAGAAATCGTTCCGCTCGAAGTAGTGGAGGCCGAGCAACTCGAAGTCGAGGGTGTCGTTCCAGAATTTCTTGTCGAGACGCAGGGACCACCCGTTCTGCACGGTATCGAGTTGTTGATTGATGATGAAGGTTTCACGTGCTGCCAGGAAGCGGGCTTGCCCGCGGACGCGGTCTGGATCGTCGAAGGCGCGGGTCGGATCGACCCGGTTGATCACCCAGCGACCGACATACTGCACGATCATGCCGACGTCGCCGGGGAGCTCTCGTTCGATTCCGAGCACATAGAAGAGAGAGGGCGTCACGCCATCCAGTCGACGGCCGTTGGGGTTGTCGGTGCAGAGATAGGCGATCTCGCCGCGCAGTCCGAGAGGGCCGTGGGTGGTGGCGAAATCGGCGCCGACCATGTGCTGGCGCGCATTGGTGAGCCGGACGTTCGCGTCGACGGTGCCCGTCGCGGCATCCTGCTCCAGCGCGGTCAGACGAACTTCCGGTAGGAGGTTGTAGCCGTAGGCGTAGGAGAAGGATGCGTCGAGCTCGCCGCCGCTGCGATCGATCTTGAAGCCCGCGATGCCGTTCTCGAGCCGAATCGTGGGTGGCCGAGTCTCGACCCGCACGCCGGGCGGCGGCTCGGAGAGCGGGATGATGCTGGGACTCATCACGGGCAGCCAGACCGCGGTGAGACGGACCTCACGCCCAGCGAAGTAGTCGATCTTCAGCGCCGTCGTCCCGAATCGATAGGCGCTCATGCCCTCTGGGAGGAGCAGCACGAAGTTCTTGGGGGATAGGATATCCGTCGGATTGATCTCGTCCGCCCGGCCCCACACGATGATCTGCCGACCGAGGGTGACTTCCCACGGCCCGTGCTCGATCTCGACGTAGGCTTCGCGGAGTTCGGAGACGACCTCGTCGGCGTAGCGCAGGTCACGGATCGAGGCATGCTCGGCATCCTCGTCTTCGTGGCCGACCTGCTCTGCCAGCACGCGGCTCTCGACGAACCAGCGAATGCCTTCGGCGGCCCTGCCCTGATGCTTCAGGGTCACGTTGAGCCCGGGAAAGTGCTCGCGGTCGTCGATGCCGTGGTTGGAGCTGTAGTAGTTGAGGGCGACGGAGCCACTGAGCCCGAGAGCGGCGAGATCGGTCGCCTTTGCGACGGACACCGGACCGGTCATCGCCACCAGCAGTGAGAGCACGCCGGCTCCGAGACGCGCGATGGCACGTCGCGGAATCGTTCAAGGCTCCTTGTCCAGATAACGCTCGCTGAACTCGTCGTCGCGGAGGCCGACCCCGACATCGAGCTTGGTGAAGACGAGCTCCGTCCGATGTCCGGTCTGGCGATTGTGCATCGTCATCTGAAATGCCTGCCACTTGCCGGTTTTGGCATCGATCTGACGAACGTCGGTTGCCGTGAAGTCCTTGAGTAAGGCGCCGCCGCGGTCCCAGTACGAGGCTTTCACGGCGACGTGGTTGTCGACGCGAATCCAGACTTTGCGCTTGCTGTATCCGCTGGTCTCGGCGACGCTGTCGGTCTTCGGCGTCGCCTCGAGCACGTAGGTGTCGGTGCCGTCGAGCGCCTCGCGCCCGACCAATTGATGGACCCAGTCGTCGACCTGGTGTCCGATGATGTCGCCGTAGGAGAAATCGGTGCCGACGAAGCTCTCCTTCTTGTTGTTGGCGACGAGGCGTCGCACCTTGCGAAGTGCCGGCAGGTAGATCCAGATGTCGTCGTCTCCAGCGGCATGCTCGACCAACAACGTCGCCGTTCCCTTCACCTCCGCGGGCGCCAGGAAACGAATGATGCGTTGACGATCGACGCCGTTGGGCAGGAGCTTGGAGAGGCCGAGCGTCGACCGTTCACGACGCGACCCCGCCTCGCTGATGAGCGTCATCGTGATCTCGGCGCGCGAGTCGACGACCTTGTCGACGTCGAAATTTCGGCGCGCGATCTCCGCAGCGTCGGGATCCGCGGCGGCAGCGGCACATGCCAGGCCAAGCCAGAAGCACCACGTCCACGCCCACGACAACCGGCCCGTCCCCACGTTTGCGGCTGATAGCGCAATTGCCGAACGTGTGCCAACGCTTTCCGCGTTGTGGACGGCACTCGGTGAATGGGGTAGACGCACCCGGCACGAACAGGGAGGTCTGATGGCGCGCGCGGTGACGCTGGGGACGATGCTGCGGGGGGGATCGGTGACGCGCGTCCTCGTGACGCTGGCCTCACTATGGTTGGCGGCATGCGCGGGCGGTGGCAAGGATCGCGACTTCTCCCTTCCGGCCGGCTCCGAGCTCGATTCCACACGGTCCGAGAAAGTGCTCGTGGTGGTCGAGGCGCACAATGAATGCGGTGGGACCGAGCCCTGCGTCACGCCTCCGTCGGGGTCGTGCCATCTGGGAGACGGGAACACGCGCGGCATCGCCTTGTACAGGCTCGGGAACACTGGGCTTCTGCTCGGCAACACCCCGTCGGGATCGCAACCGGAGCAACGCATCGCGACCGACGACAATCCGCGGCGAGTGGTCGTGCATCCGACGGACCCGACGCTGCTCTATGTGGCGACTCGCGAACGCGTGCAGGTGGTGCGGCTGCGCGCCGGAGGCGGCAGCGGTTGTATTGCGGAATCGACCGCCGATGACGAGGTCAAGCCGGGTGCTGAAGACGCAGATCCGGTGGACATGGTGATCGATCCGACGATCGGCAACGGCATCCTCTACGTCGCTGGTCGCGGATCTGATCGCATCGACGCGTACACGATCGCCGACGACGGAACGATCCCGTCCCTGCCGACGAGTTGCATCGTCGGCGGTAGCAACTCGGAGTTCGCCTCCCTCACCCCGATGGGGGATGGATTCTTCGCGGCAGGCGGATCGGTTCGCATCGAGATACATCCTCGGGTTCAAGGGCAGTTCCTCGCTGAACCCGATCCGAATGCGAGCGCGACGCCCACTCCCGCACCGACAGTCTCTCCGTCCCCCGATCCCGCCCAGACGCCGGGTCCGACGGACCCGTCGCCCGCGCCGTCGACCTGCATCGATGCTCGTCTGGTGAGCACACCGCTTTCGGTCATTGGCAGCGCGATCGTGACGCAGATGTTCTTCGCGCCCTCGGCAAGCACCCCGCTCGGCCAGCTATTCATTGCCGAGGAAGCCAGCCAGCGGATCTTCACGTTCGCGGTCAATGCCGACGGCGTGATCGACGGTGACGACAGTAGTCAAACCAAGCGCGCAGGTGTCTATCAGCGCATGCTTCGACATCAGCGTCCGGGAAACGAGATCCTCTATTCGAGCGTCTACAACGAGGGGCGCGTGGACGTCTTCCGTCTCGAGAACGGCCTCTTGCCCGACGAAACCTTCAGCCGGACCGCAGAAGATCCCAGATCCTTGCCGGTCGGCCTGGCAGTCGACGGACCGAGCGGAACGATCCTCTATGTGGCGCAAGGTGGACTCGATCGTGTCGACGGCTTTCGCATCCAGGCGGATGGTGGACTACCGGATGAGCCGGCGACCTCCACCGCGTCACCCGTCGATCCATCGGGAAATGGAATCTCGACGTTCCCGGACGACGTCGCGATCATCCTGCTGCCGTAGGCGACATGCTCGCAGCCGGCCGCCAGATCGGACGGCGGTCATGGATGAGTGCGGCGGGGGCGCTTGGCGCCGGGATCGCTCTCGGATGGAGCTTCGTCGATTTCGAGCTCTGGTGGCTCCCCTGGTTCGCCGTCGCGCCGTTGATCGCGATCGCGGAGACGCACCCGCCACGCCAAGCGCTTCGACTCGGCTGGCTCGGGGGCGCTGCCGGCATCGCATGTGCCTTCGTCTGGCTCGTCTATGCCTTCCAGGTATTCGGAGGATTCGGCCTTCCGGTCGCCCTCGGGCTCTTCGTTCCTCCGGTCGCGTGGATGGGCCTAGAAATCGGGCTCTTCACCGGCCTCGTTGCGTGGCTCGGCCCGCTGCCGTTGGGAATGGCGGCGCCGCTCACCCTCACCGTCGTGGAGTTTTTGTTTCCGACCCTGTTCCCGTGGCGGTTGGCGCACACCCAGTATCACGTCGTCCCGCTGCTGCAGAGCGGGGAGCTCGCCGGCCCCTACCTCTTGGGGTTCGCCATGGTTTGGGTCAACGCGGGACTCGTGCGGCTCGTTCGTGATCGTGCGCCGGCGACCATTGGGGCAGCGCTTTGCCTGGTGGGGGTGTTGCTCGTGGTCGGACAGTACCGAGCGGCGGCGATCGAGACGCTCCGCGCTTCCTCTCGATCCCTGAACGTGGGTGTCGTGCAAGGGAACATTGGCGTCGAACGCAAGGGCGATCGTACCTTCTTTCGCCGCAACCTCGACGACTACCGGCGACTCTCGCACGCGTTGGCAGCGGAGGTCGACTTGCTCGTGTGGCCAGAGACAGTGGCGCAGCATCCAATTCCCACGCGTGTGCGACTGCCTTCACCGGAAGAGCACCCGTTCCCGACGCCGCCTCGGCCTTTGGTCTTCGGCGGCCTCGCCATCGGCGAAGGTCCGGAAGGTCGACGTCTCTACAACAGTGCATTCCTGGCCGACGTGGATGGGGCGATCATCGGGCGATATGACAAGCGTATTCTCGTGCCGTTCGGGGAATACCTCCCGTTCGCCAGTCGGTTCCCGTGGCTTCGGCGCCTGAGCCCGGCCACGGGTCGCTTCAGTCCGGGGGAGGAGCCGACGGTCCTGGTCACGGCCGACGGCGTGCGCCTCGGGGCGCTCATTTGTTACGAGGATGTCGTTCCGGTGCCGGCTCGTGAGGCCGTCGCGCGGGGCGCGACGTTGCTGCTCAACCTGACCAACGATGCCTGGTACGGTGCCAGCGCGGAGCCCTACCAGCACCAAGCGCTCGCGATCTGGCGCGCAGTGGAGACCCGCCGCGACTTCATTCGCTCGACCAACACGGGGCTCACCGCCGCCATCAGTGCGACCGGCGAGGTCTTGACCGAGCTCCCGATCTTCGTGGCTGAGGCTCGCAATGTCGAGGTTCGGTTGCTGGACCTTCGGACGTTCTACGCGCGCTGGGGCGACGTCTTCGCCTGGATCGTCGTCGCGCTGTGGGCGGTCATGGCATGGCGGCGCTGGCGGCGATCATCGTAGCCGGTTGCCGGACGACGAGACAGCTCACGATGTTGCCTTGAAAACCCCCGCGGCGTGTTCGAGGATCGGACGGGAATGTACGAAGCCTTCTACGGATTGAGCGAGCCGCCGTTTCGGCTCACCCCCGATCCCCACTATCTGTACCTCAGCACCCACCATCGGGAGGCCCTCGGCCACCTGCTCTTCGGCATTCGCGAAGGCACGGGCTTCATCGCGGTCACGGGAGACATCGGTACCGGCAAGACGACACTCTTGCGAGCGCTTCTCCGCGATCTCGAGGCCAACACGATCGTTGGCTACATTTTCAATCCCGCCCTCTCCGACCTGGAGCTGCTGCAAACCGTCAATAGCGAGTTCTCGATCCCGGCCGCCTCGACCAGCAAGAAGGAACTCGTCGACGAGTTGAACCGGTTTCTCGTGACGCAGAACATCGACGGGAAACGCGTCGTTATCATCGTCGACGGAGCGCAGAACCTACCGCCAGCGACGCTCGAGCAGCTGCGACTCCTCTCCAACCTCGAGACCGAGACCACGAAGCTGCTCCAGATCGTGCTCGTCGGACAACCGGAGTTGAAGCTGTTGCTCGGGCGACCAGAGCTGGCGCAGCTCAATCAACGCATCACGGTGCGGTGGCATCTGGAGCCCCTCGATCGTGCGGAGACGGCTCGTTATATCGCCCACCGACTCCGCATCGCCGGCGGACCAGGGACGGGCGACATCTTCTCACCGCAGGCGCTTCGTCTACTGTATCGATACTCGGGCGGCGTGCCGCGGTTGATCAACATCGCGGCGCATCGTGCGTTGCTCGCGGGCTACACGCGCGAGCAGCGGGTCATCAGTCCCGCGCTCATGCGTCACGTGCTGGCCGAGCTGCGGACCGACGATGCCGGTCCGCACGCGCGCCGCTACGGTTGGCTTCGGCTGGCGGGCGCAGCCGTTGCCGCGCTCGTCGTTGGACTGGTGACGGCGCTGGCGCTGTTGCGTCCTGCGACTCCACCGAATGGGGACCCGACGGAAGTGGCGGCGGTCATCGCGACACCTCCCGACGCCTCCGTACCGACTGCCGAGGCGCCGGCCGTGGCGATTCCGGAGGGGCTCGTCGCATCACCGGTCGACGCGGGGACGACGACTCCGGAACCGATGGAGGCGACGCCTGAACCGACCCCGGAGACGGTTGCCGCCGTACCCGAGGTCCCTACTCCTCCTGCGTCTGCGGCGGAGACCGCGGGTGCCGAGCCAGATGGATCCGAGGTCGCGACGGCACCCGGCACGCCTCCGCCTTCGATTACCGATGGGCCCGCGGCGTTCTGGGCCGCGTTGGCGGCCGTCGACCACCACACCGCGGCCCTCGCCGCCACTGCGAGCTTACTCGAAGCCTGGGAGGTGGACCCGCTGCGTGCGGACGAACGGAGTGGCACCCGGGTGGACCTTCAGACGATCGCGGGCCGGCGGAAGCTCGGGTATCTACCGACCAGCGGCACCTTGTCGCGACTGGCGATGATGAACGTGCCGGCGATCCTCGAGCTATCGCTCCCCGACAGCGGGCAGCGCAGGTTCGCCTTGCTCGCTGGCATTGCTGGACCGAACATCATCGTTCGCTTCGGGGAGATGGGAACGCTCCTCACACCTCAGGACGTGGAACGGGTATGGCTCGGAGACGCGCATCTTCTCTGGCGGGACTTCGAGAATTTTTCGCCCCGGCTGGTGCCCGGGAGCGTCGGGTCCGAGGTCAAGCGACTCCAGCAATTGCTGGCGCGGGTGGGTGTCTATCCGGCCGAGCCTTCTCTGACGTACGATGCGGCGACGTCCGAGGCGATCGCGCGCTTCCAACGCTCGCGCCGCTTGATACCCGATGGTATCGTGGGTCCTTTGACCAAGATCGTGTTGTACGGAGCTCTGCCGGACTACCAGCACCCACGTCTGAGCGGGGGAACATGAACGCGACGGAAGCGCGACATCCAGGTGGTTGGGCAACGCGGGGCTCGCGATGAGCACCATTCTGGACGCATTGCGAAAGGTCGAGCGGGAGCGAGAGCCGACGGCCGAACCGTCGCTGGCTGGACCAACCGTCTCGTCGACGGTCCGTCGCCGGCGCAGCTTCCCCATCGCGGCGATCGCCCTGTGTGCGGTCGTTGGCTTCGGCGGGGGTGCCCTGCTGAGCTGGTGGTGGCCGAGCGAAGCGCCCGTCGAGCTGGCAGCGCTCCCGGCCCCGCCCCCTCCGCCAGACATCGCCGTTCCGCGTCCGCCGCTGCGGGCGCAACCGAAGGCCCCGGCTGCTCCCCGGGAACAGCAGCCCGCGACCGCCGTCCAAGCCGAAGCACCCCCGGGAGCTCCCCCGGCCGTCGCGCCGCAAGCCCGACCGACGGAGGTCGAACCGAAGGGGGCTCTCGCTGCGAAGCCCTCAGGTCTCGCTGCAGCGGAGGGCCCACGGCCCGTCGCCGAGGAGCCTGCCACGCCAGAGAGACTGGCGGCACTCGACAAGCAAGGGTCCGCGCTCGAACCTTCGCCATTCACTGCCCCCCGGGAGGCCGCACGTGAAGGGGGTCCGCCAAGCGCGGCTCCCAAGGCGGCTCCGGCAGTCGTCCCACCCGCGACGGTGCCGGTTCCATCGGAGCAGATTGCCCAGGACCTGGCAGCGTTGGCTCCCAACGCGCCAGCCGCACCACCGCCGGTCGAAGCCGCCCCTGCCGAATCCGAGGCGGATCCGGCAGCACCGGCCGAGACGCTATTCGACACCGGGCGGTCGCCACCGGGCGCACCGAAGGTCGCGTTGAGCTTTCTTCAGTGGTCGCCCGAACCCGCACGGCGCTTCGCCTTCATCAGTATCGATGGGGCACCGACGCAGCGCATACACGAGGGCGAGGTCGCGGCAGGTTTGACCGTCGCCGCGATCACCCCCACGGGCGTGCAGTTCAAACGTGAAGGTACGACGTTCGTGATTCGCCCGCGCCACTAGGACGCAAGACCGATCGCCGAGCTATTCGGTTGCGATCTCGATGTCGACGTAGTCGGAGTCGGAGTCGCCGCTCGCGTCGGATACCTCGACCGACGCGCGAAACGTGCCGGCCTTGTCGTACTTGTGCTTCGGATTGACCTCGTTGCTGGCCGGTGATCCGTCACCGAACTCCCACTTGACCTTGCGTTCACCGACACCGCCGGAAATGTCGGCCTTCAGCTGGACTTCCAGCGGCGGTGCGCCCTCGTCGGGCTCGGCTTCCGCCCAAACCATCAAGATCTCGTCGCCCTCCTCTGCCGCTGCGGCGGCGTCGGCCGCGGGCGACGCGACCGCAACTGCGGCGGGCGCCTTGGCGGGTGATGCTGCCGGGCTCGGCGCTGTCGCCGTCTTGTTCTCGCCAGGCGTGCAGGAGGCGGCGCTCAGCACCGCAAGAGCGCCGACGCTCGTCCAGAACGAGAATCGCATGGGTCCTCCTCGAGATCTTCAATCTAGTGGAATTGACTGCTCGGATCGTTGACGGGCGCGGATTGTCGCCAAAGGTCTGCGGGGAGTCAAGCCAGGTTTCCCGCGATTGCACACAGAAATGCTTGCGGGGTCGATGCGTTGTTTCGTTGGGCGGGGCGCTGGGATCAGATCGCACAAGGCAGGGGTCGGAGTTGCTCAGTCGGCCTCGCCAGCCCGGCGAGCACGATCTGTACGACGGTCTTCATGAAGATGACGCCGATGTGGCTCGCCAACGTCTCGTCTCGACGGGGCACGGTGCTCAGCACTACGTTGCTCGCCCCCGGGATCGTACATACCGCGGGAGGTGCGACGAGATCGTGCGGCGAAGAGATGGTCGTGATCCGGCCTGCGTGCGGCCGAAGACCGGCCTGTAAGATTTCCGTGTCGCTGGCGTGAACGTCGAGTACGCGTTCGGCCAGGCGCTGCAGCGGACGCCAGGGCGTGCCGCCGACGATTGGGCTCGCCACGGTGATCACATGCGAGACCGCGTCGGGACACTCGACGAGCAATGCGGCCGCTTGTAAGCCACCGAGCGAGTGGCCGACCACGCGGATCGGCTCGCCGGTGGTGTCCCGCAACCGCCGGACCCGATCTACCAACGCCGCGACGTGGGGCTTGAACGCTTGGGCGTTGAAGACCTCGTCATAGTGGACCGAGTATCCTTGCTGTCCAAGGATCCGACCAAACGGCGCGTAATAGTACGGGTGGCTGAGGAATCCGCCCAGGATCAGGACGGGAGCCGCGTCTGGCCCCGGGCTCGCGGGGCCGCGGGTGGCCTCAGTATCCTGGAGCGCGTTCAGACAGATCCAGGGTGATCGCGTGGCTTCGCGATAGATCACTTGCAGTGCATCGGTCAGTGCGCGAGTCGCGAGCATTCCGCCAGTCCCTACGACACATCAGCAACCGATATGCCGGGCGGATTCGGCTCAGGAGCGCCCTAGTTTCAGGGACTTGGTTGCTTCCGACGGATCGATGCGCGGCTCGGGGTGTCATCGGCGTCACGATTGCGACACATTCGGTCGCCTTATCGCGCGCAGCGCGGGGGTGTAGGGGCGGAGGCCGTCAGCCGAGGAAGTTCCACTTTGCCATCTTCCAGACGTCGCGACGGCTCTCGCCGAGCTTTCGCACCACGGACGCTTCGAATCCGCTGTGCATCAAACAGTCCTGGCAGCGGTGGTCTTGGCGGCTCTCCCAGTACGACCAATCGACGCCGTTCCAGAAGGCGTCCCACGTCTCGAAATACTTTTCGCCGATCAGATAACAGGGGCCCTTCCACCCTTTGGGGGTGCGGGTGACGTTACCCCACGGGGTGCAGGGGTAGTCGCGAAGACCGGCAGCGAACTCGAGGAAGAGCGGGGTCGAATAGAATCGGTACTGCTTGGAGAGCTCGAGCACACGCTTGAACTTGGTGTTGACCTCGTGCCGGTAGAGGAAGTGCTTCTCCGGCAGCACCTCGTAATGGTAGCCGGGTGACAGCAGCATGCCGTCGACGCCTATACCGTCGAGCAACTCCAGCATCTGCTCGATCTCTTCCATCGAGGTCTCGCGATAGATCGTCGTATTGGTGCAGACGCGATAGCCGAGCGACTTCCCGAGCTTGATCATTTCGATGGCTTTGTCGAAGACACCCGTGCGATCGACGATCAAGTCGTGCGTCTGCGCCATCCCGTCGAGATGGACGTTGACCGACAGGCGGTCGTGCGGCGTGTTCTTCTTGAAGAAGCGATCGAGTAGGATGCCGTTGGTGCAGAGATAGATGTGGCGTTTGCGCTCGATGATGCCGGAGATGAGCTCGGTCAGCTCCGGATAGATCGTCGGCTCGCCCCCACAGATGGACACCACGGGTGCCCCGGACTCGTCGACGGCTTGCAGACATTCGGCGAGCGACATCCGGTCCTTCAAGTCCCCATTGTACCGCTCCGGTGAGCAGCCGAGGCACGCCAGGTTGCACGTGTGTAATGGCTCGAGCATCAGAACGACGGGGAAGCGGGTATTGCCCTTCAGCCAATTCTTGGCCTGCCACTTCAACATGTCGCTCGTGATGTGCGCGGGAAACCGCATCGAGACCCCCTCCCCCAGAAGAACGGCGGCTCTAACCGGCCGGTCAGGCGGCGGACTATACGGTCCGTCGTGGAGGGAGGCAAGACGAAGGACCGTGCGTGGGTTACTCAGAGTCGAGGCAAAACGGCGCGCATCAGCCGGGTCAAGGCACGTGAGGCCGTCGGGATCTGTCGCATCAGTCCGACGACGGTGGGCCAGCTTCTCGGCCGCCCGGCGAGTTGCGCCCGCGCCCGCCAACTCGAGTCGAGGTTGGGCGGCAGGCCCTCGACCGAGACGTCGGCGGTGTCCAGGATCACGCGGAGCGCTAGGACCCCGACCCCACGCTCTTCAGCAACGGAGATCAATCCCGCGGCTTCCATCTCGACGGCGACGGCGCCGGTTCGCTCGGCGGCGGCTTGCTTGTCCGCGGTCGACGCGATGACCGTTGCCGACGAGAGCAAGGCTCCGTGCAGCACACGCGTCCCGAGGTCATCGGGTATGTGAGCCTTCGCCGCACCCCAGGCTCCCGTTGGGATGCCGTATTGCCGCAGGCCGGAGACCTCCTCCCACAGTACGGTCGTCGGCAGCACGACGTCGCCGGGAGCCGTGTCCGGGACCAGGGCGCCGGCGAACCCGACGGAGATCACCAGCGCAGGGGGAGAAAGGACGACGTTCAGGGCTCGGCCGGCGCGCTCCCGACCGATGCCGGCTTGGATGAGCCGGATTGGACGGCCCTCGGCGTCTGCCTCCCATGCGCGCCAACCGGCGATGGGGAAACGTCGCGCGCGTCGGAGGGCGGCGAGGACGGCACGGGTCTCTGCCGCAACCGCCGTGACGATCACGAGCGGCGCATGGTCGATGCTCACGTGGAGCCGAGCGTGACGACGCCGGGATAGTCTCGCACGTGCGCGGCCACGTCCGCGTCTGTCGCTCGTCGTCGCACGTCGAAGAGGTGAACCAAGAACAGCACGACGATCGGGACATACATCATGATGCCGACCACGCCGAGCAAGGTCTCGCCGATCCAGAACGTGAGTGTGAGGTTGAACGCCAGGATCCCGATATACACGCCGGGCTCCAGGAGACCGCTGCAGGGCACGTGGCGTGCTCCCACGCGAGGATGGCGTGCTCCGTGGCGGCGCTCCCACAGCTGAAAGAATCGGGTCGTGATCGTGCCGACCAGGAACCATCCAACGAAGTTGCTGAGCGGGACCCCGAAGTAGATGCCGCCTTCGGGATAGTAGTACATGCGGCCGAGGAACCAGCGATCGCCGTGTATCGTCAAGGGATCGATGACGACGTCGAGCCACGTCATCATCAGCGCACCGCTCAGGCAGACCCGCCACGAAGTTGCCGTCGCACGTGTCTCGACGACCTGGACGTCGCCGCGACGGACCAGAATCGGCGCGTGCAAGAGCACGCCGAGCCGCCACCCGAGATAGCAGAGAAACGTGAACGACAGAGAGTCCCAGAACGGGACGTTGCTGATCCAGAGCTCGCGGTCACGAGTCACGTCGATGTAGTGGTACAGCCCGAACGGGATGCCGTTCCGCGTGGACGAGAACTCGGCGGCGAACGCGACGCAGTACGCGATGACGGAGAACAAAATCGTCCGTCGCCATCCCATGCGGGTCACGGCGGCAACCAGGTACACGGCGAAGAACACGAAGACGTACGGCCGGAGGACGATCATGCCGAGGATGCGACCGAGCAAGTCCATGGATCATCACCGCCGAGGCGTCACGGGCGAGAAGAGCGGACGCCCTCCTAGCGTGCGTGTGTCGACCCGGCAAGCGCACGTGGGATGGTGGGCATGAGGACGGTCGTGCAGCGTGTCCGTGAGGCGGAAGTGTCGGTCGACGGCGGATCAGTCGAGCGCATCGGCCGAGGCTTGGTGATCCTCGTCGGTATCGCCCGCGGTGACGGTTCTGACGAGGCCGCGTGGATGGCACGCAAGATCGCCGCATTGAGAGTCTTCGACGACGAGGCGACGGGATCGCAGCTGAGCGTGGTCGAGGCGCGCGCGGAGGTGCTCGCGATCTCGCAGTTCACGCTGCTGGCGGACTGTGGCAAGGGCCGTCGCCCGTCGTACGACGACGCCATGCCGGCTGAGGCCGCGCTCGGGCTCTTCGAGCGATTCGTGGAGGAGCTCGACGCGATCGTCGGTGTCGTCGCGACAGGGCGTTTCGGTGCCGACATGGCGGTTCGCCTGGTGAACGACGGTCCATTCACGCTGGTGATTGACTCACGGCGAGAACGCGAGCCGAAGAGTCAAAAATCTGACCAGAATCAGCCACTTCCGTCTTGACACCGTTGCAACCGCGTCTGCATATGGAGAGCAATTCCCCTGCCGCACAAACCGCACACGCTGAACCGGAGGCAGTTGGGTCGAGGAGGTGGCATGTTCGGTTCGTTCACAAGCAAGCCGGCCGTCACGGTCGTCACCATGGCGGTTGCGATCGTGCTCCACGCAACGCCGGCTGGGGCCGAAGCGGTGAAATGCAAGGCGGCCATCGTCAAGGCCAACGCGGCGTTCGTTCAAGCCAAGGCGAAGGCGCTCGCGAAGTGCGAGGAAGCCATGATCAAGGGCAACTTGCCCGCCGGCGACTGCCATGCGGACGCCAAGGCCGCGCCGGCGATCGCCAAGGCGGGCGCCAAGCTGACCTCGTCGATCGCCAAGGCGTGTGGCGGCAAGGACAAGATCTGTGGCACCGCCGACGACGACACGCTTGTGAGCATCGGATGGAACATCGCCTGCCCGAACTTCGAGAACGGCGCGTGCACCGGAGCGATCGCCAGCTGTGCCGATATCGCGACCTGCCTGTCGTGCATCGGCGAGGCAGTCACCGATCGCGCCGTCGGCATCTCCTACGACACGCTGATTCCGAGCGACCCCAAGGCGCAGAAGGAGCTCAACAAGTGTCAGGGCGCGATCGGCAAGGCGACCACGGCCTTCTTCGTTGCCAAGTCCAAGGCGCTCGCGAAGTGCTGGGGCAAGGTCAACGCGAACAAGGCGACGAACCCCTGCCCCGTGCCGGGGGACGGGAAGGCGGCGACCGCGATCGCCAAGGCAGAGACGAAGAAGCGTGCGACGATCTGCAAGGCGTGTGGTGGAGCCGACAAGCTCTGCAACGGCGTGGGCGATGTGACGCCCGCGGCCATAGGCTTCCCGGCGCAATGCCCGTCGGCGACGATCCCGAATGGAGCGGCGTGTGATGGAGCCGTCACCGCGCTCGCGGACCTCGTCGACTGCGTCGACTGCATCAACGAGTACGCCGTCGACTGCACCGACCGGAGCGGCGTGCCGGCGTTCGTGTCGCCGTATCCTCCGGAGTGCAATCCGGTCGTCGGACCGACGCCCACCGCGACATTGACGCCGACGGCGACGCCGACCCTCACGGCGACCCCCACGCTCACGGCAACGGCAACACCCACCGAGAGTCCGACCCCGACCGAGACCGAGTCGGCGACGCCCACGGAATCGCCGACTCCCACGGAGTCGCCCACGCCGACCGCTACCTCCACCGAGCCGACCCCGACGCCGACCGAGACCGAGTCGCCCACGCCGACCGAGTCACCGACCCCGACTGTCACGGCGACGGCGACGGCGACGCCGACCCCGACCGCGACCGTGACGGAAACGCCGACGCCCACAGCGACCGAGACCCCGACCGAGTCGCCCACGCCGACGGCCACAGAAACCCCGACGGAGACTCCGACGCCGACGGCTACGGAAACCGAAACGCCGACCCCGACCGCGACGGCAACCGCGACGGAGACCCCGACGCCCACTCCGACGGCGACGACGCCACCGCTCACAGACGTCATCACGAGCACCCCGACGCTCGGTGACTATTGGGGGATCGATCCTCTGAGCCTGCCGCAGGATCCGTCGAACGTTCTGCCGCGGCAGCGAGTGAGCAATGCGGATCCGCTGACCATCGCAGAGCTCGGCCTCTGCCTCGGCCTGCAGGATGGAACCGAGATGGGAAGCATCCATTTCGAGATCTGGACCGATCAAGTGGGTGGCTGCACCAACGGCGAGCCATTCTGTGCCGGCATCAAGCTCGGTGGGGACTCCGACGACTTCGTGGTCGACGGATTGGAGACCCTGACTCCGACCGGTGCCTGCGGCTCAGGTGGCAACGGCGAGGTGGTCACGATCACGTGGACCTCGAACAAACCGGCGCCCACGGCAAACTTCTGGATCGTCGGCGTGAACAACGCTGCGGGTGGGATCGCCACCGGACAGGTCCGTTGGGGAGCGTCCGCCGTTGGAACCGTGGACAGCCACGCTGATACGAGCTTCGACTCGTGGAAGAACGCCGACTCGGGCGGTCCCGTCGACAACGACAACGACTTCTACTTCGTCGTGCGGAGCGAGTAGCGGCTCGTGGCTCCTGAAACGCTTGCAACGACGACGACCGGACGGGACCTTCCCGCCCGGTCGTCGTCGTCGTGAGGAGGCCGTCCTATTGCTTGGCGGCGACCGGCGCCTCGCTGACCATCAAATTGGGGCGGAGGGATTCGAACGTCTTGTCGCCGATCCCCTTGACCTTTTTCAGATCCTCGATGCTCCGGAACGGGTCGACGGCACGGTGTTCGACGATCGCTTTCGCCTTGGAGTCGCCGATCCCAGGCAGGGTGGCGAGCTCGGCGGCCGAGGCGGTGTTGATGTCGATGCGACCCTCGACGCCGGCGCCGGCCGGAACGAGCCCGGCTGCTCCGAGGAGGAACGTGACGGCGAGGACGAGAATCCAGGGACGGATGCGTGACTGCATGGCGAATCCTTTCTGCGAGGAGGAGAACCTGGGGGTTCGCGGTCTCGAGTCGGTTCCTAGTCGGATCGGGCTGTGAGGGGTGTTCGCGGCGATGCCGCGCGTGTCGACATCGCTCCCCGCACGAGCGTGTCATTCAACCCCAACCGGCCAGACCAATAGCGAAACTTGCGAAGCGCGAGGTTGCGTCGGCCGTCGGTGAGCACGGCAGCGTCGGAACGTTCCTCGCCAGGAGAAAGGTGAAAGCCAAGCAGGATGCCGGCCGCCGTCTTGTTCCCGGCCGCGGCCTCGAACGCGTCGCGCAACAGCTGGCGCTGCATGCGAGCCGTGACGGCATGGAAGTCGGTCTGGTCGGGTGGCGCCGGGCATGCCAGCGCCGTGCTCGGCTCCGCCACCATGCCGAGCTCAGGCAGGCGATGCTCGGTCGCACCTCCCGGCGCACGTTCGAAGCGCCTCAGGACGTCCTGCACGGCGGCGAGATCCAGAGTGTCGGGCTGAAGCCGCAGCGCCATGCGCAGCGCGGTCTGTAGTTGTCGAACGTTTCCGGGCCAGTGGTAGGCGGTCAGGAGCACCGTGGCCGCCGGGTCGATACGTGGCACCTGACCGCCGGGAGCGGCCGCAAGATACTGTCGCGTGAGCACGAGGATGTCTTCGGGGCGCTCTCGAAGCGGTGGGATGAGGAGACAGCCGTCGCGGATCAGCCGATAGTAGAGATCGTGTCGGAAGGCTCCGGCGGCGGCGAGCGCCGCCAGATCCTCGTGCGCTGCGGCGATGACCGCCACGTCGACGGTGATGCCGCGACTCCCGCCGACCCGACGAAAGGCCTTTCCCTCGATGACGCGCAAGACCTTGGCCTGATGCTCACGGCGCATGGCGGCGATCTCGTCGAAGAAGATCGTGCCGCCGTGGCCGCGCTCGAGAGCGCCGGCTTTGTCGAGAGCCCCGGGAAACGCTCCGCGGGCCGTGCCGAAGAGCTCGCTCTCGAGATGATCCTCCGGGACGGCCGGACAGTCGAAGACCTCGTAGGGACCGAGCGCGCGCGTCGAGGCTTGGCGGAGGGCCTCGGTGACGATCTCTTTGCCCACGCCCGACTCGCCCTGGACGAGCACGGCGCGGAAGCCGGTGCGTCCGAGCGCGCGGACCTCCGCGCGAAGCTTCCGGATGGCGGTCGAGGTTCCGGCAAGACCGAAGGTTGCCGTGACGTCGAGCGCCGCGCGCTCCCGGTCCTCGTCTGCCGCCACCAGTGCCGCCGTCACGCGCGCAGTCTTGCGACCGCTCGTGCCGCCAGTCAATCGAGGGGCCGCATTCTCCGTCACCGCATGACCGAGTCGTCATAGTGGCGCTGGACGGCGGGCGCGGCTACGCGTACACCCCAAGCGACGTCACGGGAGGGTGCATGAGCAACGACTTGGAACGCGATCTCGACGGCCAGATCCGTATGACGCACGAACGTTTCACGAGCGCCATGAACGGGCGCTTGGCGATCATGACCATCGAACAGAAAGAGCGCTACTTTGCCGTCCTGTCCGGACTGGTGGGGCGGCTCGAGGATGTCGACAAGCCGCTGAAGACGATCCTGCAGGAGATGATGGCGGAAGCGGCCCCCTATCTCTTTCGGGAGATCAACGGCTGAGCGGCGCTCCAACTCGGTCGGTAGCATCACAGAGGAGTGCGATCTCCAGGGCGACGCGCTCGGCGGGCTCACCGATGCAGTGGAGCTTGTGCTCTCGGAGCTCCTCGACGAGGTTCGTGGGAAGTGTGACGCGACCGTGCCGCTTCCCATTGTGATAGGCGGTGATCGCCGCGGCGGTCAGGAAGATGACGGCTGTGAGCGTCGCAAGGGCGATCGTCATCGCATGCCCGCTGCCATGCGAGATGGGACGTGCGCAACCATGACCGGTCTGCGCATGGCCAGAACCTCGCCCCAGGCCACCGGGGTCAACGGGAGTTGGTTCTGGAGGTCGCTCCGTACGCGGGTGGCGTCATGACCGAGACAATGCGTCCTGTGGTCGACCAGCTGAAAGATCGGCCGCCATGGCATCGTCTTCTTGCTGCCCGTGCGTCGTCCTGCCCGATACGCCCACAATGCCACCCACGGACAGGCTGCCGCGGCGAGCCCGATGATGCTCCATGCCGTCGTGTCCATAAATGGAAGACGTGGGGCGCCGGCGAATCTTACAGGGCATCCGATGGGCGCTGAGACCGGCGACGAACGGCCGGCCGCGACCGGGATCGACCCGGTCCTGACCGCCTACCTCGCGGGAGACCCGGAGGCAGCCGAACGGATCGTTACCACCTTCGGTAGCGTGGTGCGGGAGGCCATCGGACGTTTTCTCGCGTTTCGCGTCCGGGGCCGCACCGACATGGCGGAGGATCTGACCCACGAGGTTTTTCTCGCGCTTTTTCGCGATGATGGCCGGAAACTCCGGACGTTCGCTGGACGATACGGATGCTCCTTCGGCGGCTGGCTCAAGGTGGTCGCGGTGCGACTCGCGATCGATCGGCTCCGGCGCGAGGGCCGTGTCGTGGCGCTCGACGATGATACCCCCCGAATGTTGGAGCTCAGGCGCTCGCTACGGACGGAGGAACCCGACCCGGAGACAGCGATGCAAGGATCGGAGGTCGCCGAACGTCTCAGTCGGGCGATGGCGCAGCTCGGTCCCAAGGACCGTCTGCTCGCGGAGCTGCATCTCGTGCGTGGGCGGTCGCTGGACGACGTAGCCGAGGTGCTGGGAGTCACGATGAACGCGGCCTACGTTCGTAAAAGCCGCGTCCTGGAAAGGTTGCGCCGGATGCTCGGGGACGAACCATGACGTTGTATGAGTCGACGATGGATGCCTGTCCGACCGACGAAGAGCTCGGTGCGTTCGTCGAGCTGCGTCTCGCGAGCGAGGAGCGGACCGGCGTCGAGGAGCATCTCGCCGGGTGCGCCAGTTGCCTCGACGTCGTCGCGGCCATGCTTCCCGAATCCCTGAAGGCTCCGGACGTCGCGCCTGTCACGTCCCAACCGTCCCCCCGTCGTGTTCCGGCTCGCGACCGAAACCGCTGGCGACGATGGGCGATCGCGGCCGGCATCGTGCTGGCCGGGAGCGCCGCGCTGCTCGCGCTGCTGCAACGCCCGCTGGTCGATCGTTTAGGTCCCGGCTTGACGCGGCTCGCGACGCGCTGGCTCGGGACCGACATGCATGCCGATGCCTTCACCGTCCGCCTCGGGTCGTCGCCAGGGACCTTTGTGGTTACCCTGCGCGACGTGAAGATCGGGGGCGATCTCGGGATGTTCGTCCGAGCCGACGAGATCGGGCTCACGGTCGCATTGGCGGCGCCGATGTTCGGTGCGCCGCCGATCAGTCAGTTGCGCGTCGTCGGCCCGATCGTCGAGATCCTGGGCCCCGAATCCATGGCCCTTGCCTGGCCCGCGCGCGACCGGGAACGGGTGCTTGCGCTGCTTTCCCAGAGCGATCGTCTCGACGTGCTCGAAGGCCGGTTCGTCGTTCGTGGAGCGACGGGAGCTGCGCTCGTCATCGACCACGTGGCCGGTGGCCTCGAACGAACCGCCGACGGGGTGAAGATCGCGTTGCAGGGGCGAGTCGCGAGCGGCAGCGTCGACGTCGTCGGCACGCTCGGCGCGGACGATCATCGGCTGACCCTCACCGTTGCAGGCCGCGACCTCGATACGGTGGCGGTGCCGCTGCTCGCGCAGCGGATGACGGGCGTCGCCGACCTTCGGCTCGATCTCACGAGTCGGGGGGACGATCTCCGGGCCGACGGACGGATCGCGGTTCGCAAGGGCCGGCTCGTCGGGCGCGGAACGTCGCGCGTGCTGGCGCTCGACGGACCGACCGCGGCGAGGCTGGCGGAGGTCGCGCCGAGTCTCGTCGGTGACGATCTCGCGTTCGACGAGGCGCGCGCGATCTTCGCCTGGCGTGGTGGGACGTGGCGCCTGCCGCGCATCTTCCTCACGACGGGGCCAACGATCGTCGGCGGACGCGCGCGGGTGGACGCGGACGGCGACGTGACGGGCCAGGGTACGCTGCATCTGCCCGCGGACCTCGTCGCGAGCCTCGGCGCACAGGCACCGGCATTGGAGAGCTTTCTCGATCCGACCGGGGCGGCGATTCTGCCTTTTGGCGTCGGTGGCACGGTAGCGACGCCGCAGTTCTCGCTCGGCCGACCCTAGGCGCCGGTAGCCCGGCGGCTCAGGCGGTCTCTTCCAGGGGCGACCAGCTGGGGACCGAGAACCTCACGCTCGTTCCGACGTTGACGGTACTGGCGATCGACAGTTTGCCGCCGTGCGCTTGCACGATGTGCTTGACGATCGCCAGACCGAGACCGGTCCCGCCGAGCTCGCGCGAACGCGCCTTGTCGACGCGGTAGAAGCGCTCGGTCAACCGCGGGAGCTCCTCGGTCGGAATGCCACCTCCGGTGTCCGTGACGCTCACGTCGACGCTGGGTACGTCGGCGGTGGACGAGATCTGGGCCGCCACCGTGACGGTCCCGCCGGGAGGCGTGTATTTCACGGCGTTGTCGGCGAGGTTGATCAAGACCTGCTGCAGGCGGTCGCTGTCGCCGAGCAGCAGCGGCAGCCCGGGCGGCAGCTCCTTCACGAACGTGACCTTGCCGCGCTCGGCCTTCTCGCCCAGGACCTCGAGGACCTCGTCGACCAGGGATTCCAGGAGGACGGCCTCCTTCTTGAGCGGCGACTTGCCGAGCTCCAGGTCGGACAGCGTGAGGAGATCGTCGATGAGTCTACTGAGACGCTCGGAATGACGATCGATGACGCCGAGGAAGCTGCGGGCACGGACGGGATCGTCGAGGGCCCCGCTCAGCAGCGTTTCCGCATAGCCGCGGATGGCCGTGAGCGGGGTTCGCAGCTCGTGACTCACGTTGGCGACGAAGTCCCGCCGCATGGTCTCGAGCCGCTTGATCGCGGTGATGTCGTGGAAGACCAACACGAAGCCGATGTCGTCGGCCAGGGGCGCGACACTGACGGCGAGGTTGCGCTTGGCTTCGCCCGCGAGCGTGATCTCGCGGAGCGAGACTTGGACGCCGGTCGTGACCGTCTCGCGGAGAAGGTCCTGGAGCTCCGGATCGCGGCAGGTCTCGATCAAGGGTCGGCCGTGGTAGTCGGTGTCCGGTGCGAGCGCGAAGATCTCCTCGGCGCGGCGGTTCATCAGGATCACGTCGCCCGTCGCGGAGATCACGACGACGCCCTCGATCATGGCGCCCAGGATACCGCGGACCTTGTCGCTCTCGGCCTGCATCCCGCGGAGCCACATGCGGAGCTGTCGGCCCATCTCGTCGAGGCTTTCCTCGAGCTGGCCCAGCTCGTCGCGCTGGGTGACGGACAGGTGCGCCGCCAGATCGCCCGCCGCCACGGCGCGCGAGAAGTCGACCATGCGCTCGAGCCGTCGGGCCAAGCGCTGCCCGAGATAGAGGGCCGGCACGACCGACAGAACCGCGGTCGCGACGATGGTGAGAAAGACGATCCAGTCGAGTCGTCGCTCGGGCGCCGCCACCAGATCGGTCGGAATGGCGACGCGCACCACCCGGGCCGATGCACCCTCGCCGACGCGCGCGGCCGCATACAGCAGGGACCGAGCCACGGTCGAGCTCTCGCGGCGGGCGATGCCGGCACCGGTGGCGAGCGCGGCAGCGACCTCGGGACGGGCCCCGTGGTTGACCATGTCGCCCGGGTCGGCGTCCGAGTCGCAGAGCACGTGACCGTCGGCGCCGATGACGGTCAGCCGCACGACACTGCCGCGGACCGCATCGCGGCAGTGGTCTTGCGCTTGGCCGGGAGTCATCGTGGACGGCAATCGCGTACCGATCGTTCGCGCTTCCTCGACGGCAGCCGTGCCCGCGACCTGATCGGCGATGTGGCCGAGCGCGCGCCGGGCAAGCAGATACCCGCCGCCCACGAGTAGGGGAAAGGTCACGAGCGTCGGCAGCAGGAAGTAGAAGACGAGTCTAGGTGTCCAGCGCCGCATCGTTGAACTTGTATCCCACCCCGCGCACTGTGAGGATCAGTTCCGGCTTGCGGTCGTCGCGCTCGACGCGGGTGCGAAGGCGGCGGACGTGGACGTCGACGGTGCGAGGCTCGACGTAGGTGTCGCGTCCCCAGACCAGATCCAGTAACTGCGTGCGCTCGAAGACGCGATTGGGATGACGGGCCAGGAACGACAACAGCTCGAACTCGCGGAGGCTGAGCTTCACCTCCTGACCATCGAGGAACGCTTGGTAGGTGTCGAAATCGATGCGCAAGCGTCCGCGCTCGAAAAACTCATGCGGACGCTTCGCGTCGGGTCCGTGCGCACGCCGCAAGACGGCCTTGATACGTGCCAGAAGCTCGCGGGGGCTGAATGGTTTGGTGACGTAATCGTCGGCGCCCATCTCGAGCCCGACGACCTTGTCGACCTCGGCGGCCCGCGCCGTGAGCATGAGGATCGGAACGGCCGCGGTCTCGTCGTCGTGGCGCAGGGCGCGACAGATATCGAGTCCCGACATGCCCGGGAGCATGATGTCGAGGATCACCAATGCCGGCCGCTCACGCTTCACGAGAGCGAGGGCCAGCTCGCCTTCGTCGGCCTCGAGCACCGCAAAACCATCCTGCTCGAGATTGTAACGGATGAGGTCGCGGATGTCCTTCTCGTCCTCAACGACCAGAACCTTGCGCCGATTGCCGCCCTCGCCGCGGGGTGTCGGGCTCATACGGAGCACGGAAGCCATCGTCCGTGAATGCGTGTCATTCTGCCGTCTTCGCCCCAGCCGCCTCGACGCACGGTTCCCTGTACCAGATCACATTGGCATCCGACACACGCGCGGCATGCCGTGTCTGTTAGCCCGAAGCCGATGACGATCGCGTTGGCGGAATGTGACAGGCGCGTGAAAGGCCCCCGTCGAACGGCTGCCGCGGCTGGCGGGTACCGTTACGGGTGGGTGAAGGGCCGCGGACCTGGGGACGGCACGGGTGGGCAGATCCCCGTGAGCACGCGACCGCGTGCCGTGCTGGCAATCGCGCCGCCGTCGAGGCGCCGGACTCCGGGGAGGCCGAGACAGGCCTGGACCGTGCGGCCGAGGTCGGCGGGCGTGAGGCGGTCGCAGTCCCCATCAGCCATCCTGGGGCCGCCCCCGAGGACGATGGCCGGCACGGAACGCTCGCCCGGGCCGCCATGGTTACCGATGAGTGCGGCCTCGTCGGAGCTCCCGTCCACGATCTGATAGCCGGGCCGGGTGACGAGCAGCAGGTCGCCGGAGCGCTCGTGCGTGATCAGCCAGTCCGGATGCACGGACGCCACCGTGAAGCGCTGATCGCCGTCGGCGGGATTGCGACGTACATAGAGGGCCTCGGCCATGGCGGGGTGCGCCAGTGCTACGCGCCGAGCTGCGGCGAGCGCTGCCCCATGCGTGGTGGGATTGGACCTGCGATCGAGGTACACGTGGCCGATCCCGCCGTCGCCGACGACCTGGAACCCGCCGAGATCGTTCGCGCGCAACGCGTCCGCGAAGTGAATGGGCGGATGGGTCATCGTGTCGAATCCGTGATCGGCCGTGATGACGACTGTCGTCGAGCTCCACTCGGGGCGGGTCGCGAGCCACGCCAGGAAGCTCCCGAGCGCAGCGTCGGTTCGCTTCCGGGTCTCGGCGGCCTGCGGTGATGCCGGTCCAGCGCCGTGACTGACGCGATCGACGTCGGAGAGGTTGATGAAGAGGAAGTCCGCCCCAGCGTGCTCGACGAGCGAGCGCGCCGCGGCCAGTGTCGTGGCGTCATAGGCATATCCCGTGACGTCGTCCCGTGCCGCGTCGGATGCCTCGCGAGCATCCCAGAGCTCGTCCGGGGCCATCTGGTGCGTTCCCGCTGCCGCGAACATCCTGCCGAGCTTGGGCTTGCCGACGGCGGCCGCCGTTCGGAGCCCGCGCGCGGCACGGTGTGCGACCGTGAAGATCGTCTCGGTCTGGAGATCGGTGGCAGCACCGAGCTTCCGCACGCGTCGGGTCGTGCGATCCCAGACGGCGTTGCCCGTGATGCCGTGGATCTCGGGTGCCACGCCGGTGATCAACGTCGCGTGATTCGAGTTGGTACGCGTCGGCATCGAAGCGGAGACGCGCGCTTCGGGACACCAGCGCGACTCCTGCCAGGCGCGTGCCAGCACCGGGGTCGTGTCGCTGGTGACCTCCTTCGCGTCGAGCCCGTCGACGACGATCAGCAGCACCCGTTCGTGGGCCGCGGCGGGAACCAGCCAACCGGTGAGCACGAACAGCACGACGCCGAAGCGCATTCCGACCATCGGTCGCCGACCCTCAGCGGCGGCGCCGTAGCGCGCGCGTGGAGGCGCGCGCCGGCCGCAGGCGCGGTGGCCGTGTGCGGCGCGGCAGATGCTCGCCGGCGAGATAGCGGCCGATCGTCGCTCGGAGCTCTTGTTGGATGCGGTCGATCGGTTGCTGGGCATCGACGGTCACGAAGCGGAACTCGTCCGTCATCCGATCGTACTCGCGGAGGATTCGTGCCTGGTAGCGGCGAAAGGAATCGAAGATGTCGCTGCCGAGCTTCAGGTGCATCCCCGACTCCCAGTAGTCCATGCCCTTGGACTCGAGCACGCGGGGGACCAGGTGTTTCACGTCGATCTTCAGATACATCACCAGGTCCGGAACGACCGCGAAGCCGAAGAGCTTGCGTGTCCACTCCGGGTCGGCACCCATCACGGCGTTCCGAGCGAACGCCGTGTACATGTAGCGATCGGCGACGACGATGAACCCGGCGCGGAGGGCGGGGATGATCTGGTTTTCGAGGCGATCCGCGAAATCCGCGGCGTAGAGCAGACTGAAGGTCGTGACGTTGAGCTCGTGGCCGGCCTTCGCCTCGTTGATGGTCTCGGCCAAGAGCGGGGAACGCGTCCATCCGGTGTTGACGACACCGTAGCCCTGCACCTCGAGCCAGCGCGTCAGCTGCTCGATCTGCGTCGAGCGCCCGACGCCGTCGGTTCCTTCGATTACGATCAGGCTGCCCCGCAGCGGGTTGATGTTCAGATACGGGAGGCCGTTGCCGTAGAAGGCCTTATCCCCGTCGTGCACGCGGTGCCCTCCCCTCCAGGCCCACTACCGTCGCCGCGAGGCGTCGCACGTGTTGCTGTTGTTGACTGATGTCCGCCGTCGCATCGATGACGTCGAGGTCGAACTCGCGCACGAGCTCGTCGTAGATCACCAGCACGCGACTCTGGAACAGCCGGAAGCTCTCGGTCGGGTCGCGACTGAGGCCGAGGTCCATGCCAGCCTCGTGGTACTTGAGCTTCGTCCGTCCGCTGAGGATGCGTTGGAGGGACACCTCGATCGGGACGCGAAAGTACATCGCGAGGTCGGGTTTCGGGGCGAAGCTGTAGAGTGCCCGAACCCATTCGTTGTCGACCCCGCGTGCGACGTCGCGGCCGAACGCCGTGTAGATGTAGCGATCGGCCAGTACCGTCATGCCGGCCTTCAACGGGGGAATGATCTTGAAGGTCAGGCGGTCGGCGAAGTCCACGGCGTGCAACACGCTGAACGTCGTCGGGGTCAGGAGGTCCTTCTTCTTGCCGCGGCGCAGTGAGCGACGGACGAGCGCCGAAGAGTTCCACTCGGTGAAGAACACCTTTTGCCCCTGCGCCAGAAGCCAGCGGTGCAACAAGGAGATCTGCGTGGATTTCCCGGAACCGTCGATGCCTTCGACGATGATCAGCTTTCCGGGATACGGATGCGGCGTCATAAGCCCCGTCATGCGTGGTCGTCTCCTCTAGCCGTGCAGGCGCGACCCGTCAAAGACCGTCGATCGATCGTGACGATGCGATGTCCGTGCGATGACATTTCGGGCACGGCGGGGATAGAATCGTCGGCCATGTCATCATCGCGCGCCCTGCCCTCGTGGATCGAAGTGACCCGTGGCTCGGCGCCGATTCTCCTCCTGGCGCCACACGGTGGGCGACGTCTCGACGTGCGAGTGCCCGGCAAACACAAGGTCAACGATTTGCGGACCGCGGAAGTGACGCGGTCGCTTGCTGCGGTGCTCGGCGCGGGCACGATCATCAACGAGCAGGTCGACCGGAATGCCCTGGATTTGAATCGGTCGAGCCAGGTGCGGCGGGACGCCCCGTGGCTGATCGATCTGCTGGCCGAGATGCTGACCGATCTGATCACGCGCTTCGGTCGTGCCACCGTGCTGGTGATCCACGGCTGGAACGTCGGACAGATCGCGTGCGATGTCGGCATCGGCATGCGTGAGGAGGCGGATGGTCTCGCGCCCTGCCGACCGGGATCGGCAACGGCCCGGAGCGCATTCGTGTCGGAGCGGCTGCGACCCCTTCAGTCGGTTGCCGCGGGCCACGGCATCACGGTGACGATCGGCTGCCGCTATCCGGCCGCCCACCCGAACAATCTCCTCCAGATCTTTCGCGGAACAGACGATGCGGAAGCGGAGGGGGCGTGCCCCATCGCGACCCTCTGTCGGACCGCGGTAGTCGATGCCGCCCAGCTCGAGCTCGCGATTCCGTTGCGTTGGCCCGGTGCCCGCCGTGATCGCTTCGTGGCATTGCTCGGGGAGGTCTTTCGTGCGGAGACCTCCAAGGAGGCTCGTGTCGTCCATGCACGGCGGGGCGACGATCTCCGCGCGATCCGCGGGCGCATCACCCGACGACGAGGCCTGCAGCTCGTCATGGACGACCTCCTGCTGATGACGGGCATCGATGCGGGCGAGCACGGGGTGGTGGGTGGCCGTGTGGTACTGAGCGAGGCCGCGGACCGGCTATCGCTTTTCACCGGTGAGCTCGCGGACCCGGCAGTCGAATGGGCCGTCCCGCCGCTTTTTTACGAGGAAACCACCGGGATGTGGCGGTTTACGTATGAGGGCCCGCTGGTGACCTTCTCGAGCCACACGCCGTTCTTGGATCTGGAACGCGGGCTCGCCGGTGGGGCGGTCGTGGAGGGTGGACTCGACCTGCTGTTTGCGCCCGATCGGAAGTCGGCCTCCGTGGAAGGCGATGAATGCTTCGGCGACGTGCGCGGCGAGGTCCATCTCGCGGGCCGTCGGCACCGGATCGAGGCTCGTGGACTCGCGACCAGGACCGAAGCGCCGGCGCGATCCCAGTTTCCCCATTGCCGCGTCACGCTCGTGATCGGGCCCTCGATGAGCTGTACCCTCACGACGCGGCCCGGCGACACGACGGAATGGGCAAACGGGCGGCTCCGCGCGACTCTGGTCGGAACCGTGTATGGCGGGGACGAGGCCGTCGCAGTCGAGGTGGCGGGTGAGGTCCGGATCGGGGTCGATGCAGGGAGCTTCGTCCTGGACGGGCTGTCCGGATGGCCATCCTGTCTCGAAGGTAGCCTCGAACGCCTGCTCCCCGTCCGCCGGCCTGGTCCGCTCGAGCTCGTGATCGAAACGACCTTTGCGTTGATGCGGATCGACGGTCGAAGCGTCGGATGGCTGGAGGTGACGGTGCTGCGGGAGACGCTCGACGCCTCACCCGGCGAGGTCTCAGCGTAGCTGGAGGTTCAGCCAGGCGGAGAAGCTCCGCCAGGTTCCCGCCTCCCCCGCCGCGCCGTCCCAGGCCTGGATGGACATGGGAAGGCTCGCGACGGTCTTCGGGGGACGTTTGGTGAGCATCACGACGCGCCACTGACCGTCGACCCAGGTCGCAGCGGTTTCGACGGGTGGAATGTCGCCTCCAGCGGTGGACGTCGCCGCCGTGCCCGCGATCTGTTCCACCAGGGCTCGGGTGTCGCCCTTCTCCTGGCGGTCGGCGGACCACAGCCAGCGTCGCAGCGGGCGCTTCGTGTCTCCGAGATACGGGGAGGGCAGCGTTCCCTTGGGATCCACCTTCTCGGGGAACTGCACCGCGATCGCGTCGGACAGCCGCCAGCTCGCGCGACGAGCGAGCGCGGCCGGGATGGTGGTTGCGGCTGTCTCCCCGTTCACCACGTCACGGGACCGATCGTCCCAGGTCAGGAAGATCCCGAGCTGGTCCGCGTTCACGGCCACGACGACCTCGACGAGGTCGATCGAGGGGTAGGTCCAGTAGGGAGGTGTTTCCATCTGCGGGCCGAGCGGGACGAGCATTGGGGGGCTCGCCCTCCAGAACGCGGCCGTTGGATCCAGGGGAAGCTTTTCGGTGACGACGGCGGCATGCACCGTCGAGGAGAAGCGTGCACGCTGTCGAGCGATGTGCTCGAGGTAGTACCCGAGGGCCCAACGATCCTCGGGGCTCAGCGAGGAGGCGTAGCTCTGCATCGGAGTTCCGTCCATCCCGGCCGTGAGGATTCGAAAGAAGTCGTTGGTGCTTCCTCCACCCTTCAGGGTCCACTGTTTGGTCAGGTTGGATGCAATCGAGGGATTGCCCTCTACGTCCTTGAGTGAAGCGGACGCGGGTCCATCGCCGCGACCCGATTGGCCATGGCATTCGGCGCATTTCGCGGATGCGTACACGGCACGTCCGCGGGTCACGAGTTGGGCGATCGGTTCGCGTGGTAGCGCCGTCATCGTTATGCCGGAAGGCTTGGTCGCGAAGAGCTCGGGGGCCAGCGATTGAACGTGAGCAACCACGTCCTCCAGGCGTTGCGAACCGAGCGCGAGAAAGCGTCCCATCGAGGTGTCGCCGACGCCGTGCGCGATGACGCCAATGACGTCGCTGTCGATCGGTGGTGAGCCACTTGGAGTGCCGCGGAGGCGGTAGGGTCCACGTGCGAGGTCGCGGGGACGCGGCAGCAGCTCGGGCGCCAGCGATCCGTCGCCACGCCCCGTTTCACCGTGACATGCGGCACACCGCGTGGCGTACACGTCGCTTCCTACGGCATCGGAATCGATGCCCCCAGGGTTTTTCACGAAATCGTCCAGCAGCAGGACCAACCCCCAGATCTCCTGGTCGGTGAGCTCTCCCCCGAAGGCGGGCATGTTGGTTTCCCACGGGTGCCCCGAGAAACTCCCGGCGCCGTTGCGGATGCGCTCGAAGCGCACCTCGTCCGTTGCGATGTCGCGGCTCGGACGTCGCAGGTCCGAGGCTTTCTGCGGGAACGCGACCGCATAGGGGCCGTCACCGGCACCGAGATTGCCGTGGCACGGACGACACGATTTTTGGAACGTCAGAAAGGCATCGGCGCGGGCTTGTTTTTGGATCGCGGCGTCTGCGGTTCGCAACGGATTGTCCGCCGCGAGGGCGGGCGGTGCTGCGGCGGCCGCCAATGCGAGCGTCCACGCGAGCAACCGGAGCAGGCGAACGGGGCGGAGCATCGAGCGTATGGCGAGGACGAAGGGGAGCAGATTCGTGTGCATGGGCTTGACCTAGCGACGCGACATTTCGAGCGTGACATCGACCACGCTCTTGGGGTCGAGGGTGATCTTGCGTGAGACCTTCCCGAGCGTCTCGTGCCACGCTTCGAGGGTGTAGTTTCCCGGCGGGACATCGTCGAGGGCGAACGTACCTTCGGCGTCGGTGAGCGCGTAGTACGGATGCTCTTGCGAGATCCACCACGCTTCCATCCATGAATGGACGTCGCAGCGGACGCGAATCGGCATCTCGGGCTCCTCGATGCGTTTCTCGATGAGACGACGGTACTTCGGCTGCGCGAGGGTGAACGACGGATTGGCTTCGGACAACGTGTTCGTATTGTGCAGAATGCCGTCCTCGTTCTCGATCCGCACCCGCGATCCGGCGGGGAAGATCATGACGCGTGGCGAATACTCGCATCCCTTCTGGCGCAGGGTGACGGTCTTCGGCTTCGGCAGTGGCTTACCTTGGCGGATGTCGGTCAGGCGTACGACCGCATTGCGGAGACCCTTGGATGCCGAAACGAGGATGTCGGCCGATGTCTTTTCCTTGCCGCAGACCTCGGGATCCTTGGTGATGGCGACGGTCTTGGGCTCCGGCGGCGTGCCGGCGAAGCGGATCGCCCCTCGGATGGTGCCGCCGTCGGTGACCGCGATGGCCTGATATGCGGCGGTGCTGGTCGACACGCTCACGATCACCGCAGCGGCCACCACGCCGATCCATACGCGCATTCCGGTTGCCTCTCCTCTTCGTGGGTTGTGGGGTTGCGTGCCGGCTCGCCGGAGACCGGCTACGGCGCTTCGTACACCCGGATCGTGGAGACGCATAGCCCACGTGACGTTCGGCCGACGTCGAACCCGACCCGAAGACCGGGGCGGAGCGCCGGAAAGCCCTCGGTGACTCCGAGCAGCAGGAGGCTCGTCGCAGCAAACGGCAGGTCGCGACCCTTGTCGGTCCGCAGCCACCCCGTGCGGCTGCCGGGGTGCACCTGCATGATGATGCCGCGATGGTATCGGTCCGCGTCCGGAAGGCTTCCGGTGTCCATGCGGCCGGCTATCGTACGTCGTCCGGAGCCGACGCCACGGCGATCTTGCTGAGCTGGTCCATCCCGAACCGCTTTACGAACGCGTGAAAGGGCTCGCCGGGCGCTCGCTCGGATCGATAACATTCGGCGATGGCCGTGATGGCGCGCGGTGCCACCGCTTCGGGGAAGCGGCCGCCGAGGCGTTTGCCGACCGCATAGTCGTGCTCGCCGACGTGACCACCGAGCAGAATGGAATAGTGCGGCCGCTCCTTGCCGTCCTTGCCCTTGATCATCATTCCGGTGAGCCCGATGTCGCCGACATGATGCTGACCGCACGAGTTTGGGCAGCCACTGATCTTGATGTGGAGCTCCCCGATGGCGGCAGCCGACACGCCGGCTTCGTCGAGGTGCTGGCGGATGCGCTCCGCCATGCCCATGGAGCGCGTCACGGCCAGGCTGCAGTAGTCGGCGCCGGGGCACGACACGACGTCCGTAATGTGGTTGGCCCCCGGCTCGGCGAGTCCGATCTCGATCAAGCGGCGATGGAGCTTCGGCAAGGCGGCCCCACTGATCGAGGGCAGCAGAAAGTTCTGCTCGTTCGAGACGCGTAGCGTCCCGTTACCGAGCTCTTCGGCGAGTGCGGTGATCGCGCGACCTTGGGCCGTCGTGTAGTCGCCGACGGGAACGGTGACGGTGGCGAGGAAGTAGCCTGCGTCGCGCTGAGCCACGACGTTCGTCGCTACCCAATCGGCGTAGCGTTGATCCCCGCTCGCGATCGGCGCACCTGCGTGACGCGGCTCGGGCAGCGCGTAGCCGGTCACGTACTCGCGCGCTTCGCGACGGAGGCTTTCGCCGCGCGTGGCCTCGACCCGCGCAATCTCATCGTCGAGCGCTTTGGTGAAGCCCGCGGTTCCGAGCTTCCTCATGAGATACTTCATGCGCGCGCGGCTGCGATTCTTACGCTCACCCAAGCGATGCCAGATGCGGACGATGGACTCGGCCAGGATCAGGATGTCCTCCGCGGGGACGAAGTCGCGGATGCGCGTCGCGAGGAACGGTTGCGACCCCAAGCCCCCGGCAACGCCGACCCCGAAACCCTCGATGGGCTTGCCGTTCTCGGTGCGGACGTGGGCGTAGAACCCCATGTCGTTGATCGGTCCCTGTGCGCAGTCACGCTCGCAGTTGCTGAACGATACCTTGAACTTCCGGGGCAGCGTCGTGTTCAGCGGGTTGAACAGGAAGTAGTCGTTGATGAGCTGGGCATACGGCGCTACGTCGAACGGCTCGCTCGCGAGCAGGCCCGTGTGCGGGCACGCGGTGACGTTGCGAACGCTGTCGGCACAGGCGCCGCGGGTGGTGATGCCGACATCGTGGAGGCGTCGATACATCGCTCCGACCTCGCCGAGTGGGACCCAGTGGATCTGGATGTCCTGGCGCGTGGTGAGGTGGCCGACGCCCCGACCGTAGTCGTCGGTAATGTCGTTCAGGCAGTGCATCTGGGCGGCAGTGATGAGGCCACCAGGGATCTTGATGCGTTGCATGTAGCTCGTGTGATCGAGCTGGTAGTAGAGACCGTAGCTGAGTCGCATCGGACGAAACTCTTCGGGGGTGATGGTCCCGCCGATGTACCCCTCGACGCGGCCCTGATGGCCGGCGAGCCCGTCGCGCAATTGGCGATCACTCGGAAGTGGCATGGTGTGCGTTCTCCTGCGCTGCTTTCGGACGGAAGGGCGACGGTCGCGGTCGCTCCGGAGTGGGGTCCGTCAACGCGACGCAGCTTCGTGTCATTATGGATGGGTGCGACGACAAGTCAAGGCGAAGTCCCAATGAGGACGCGAAGTTATGCGGCAACCACCGGGTAGAGACCCGGTACTCGCGCGTTGCGTTCCGGGGGCTGGGGTGGTACCTCCGCCCGCTGATTTCCTCTGGAGGTTCGATGCTGATTCCCGCCACACATCTGCGCGTCGGTATGTTGATCAATTACCAAAACGATCTCTACCGGATCATGACCGTCACCCACATCACGCCCGGCAACTGGCGTGGGATGGTGCAAACGAAGATGCGGAGCGTACGCTCCGGGACCCAGACCGAGAATCGGTTCCGGTCCGAAGACAAGGTCGATCGCGTCACGCTCGACCAGCAAGAGATGGAGTACCTCTACGGTGACGGCGAAGGTCACCACTTCATGAACACCGAGAGCTTCGAGCAGATCGCGCTCGACGCCGAATGGCTGGGCGATTCCGTTTCGTACCTGCTCCCCAACATGCGCGTGATCGTGGACTTCTACGAAGGCAAGCCGATTGGGGTTACCTTGCCGAAGAATGTCGACCTGCGGGTGACCGATACCGCGCCCGGGCTGAAGACGGCGACGGTGACGAACGTCCTCAAGCCGGCGACGACCGAGACCGGCCTGGTCGTTCCGGTGCCGAATTTCGTCAACGTCGACGACGTCATCAAGGTCGATACCGAGAGCGGCGCGTACATCTCGCGCGTCAAAGCCGAGTAGCGACCCGTCGCCAGCCGTGGACTTTCGCTATAGCGAAGCCGAGGAGCAGTTTCGGCTGGAGCTGCGGCGCTGGCTCGACGAACACCTCCCCCGGCACTTCGCTCCGGGGGAGCTCGCCGAAGAGCTCGATCCGGATGCGCGCTTCGAGAAGATGCTCGGGTGGCATCGCGCCATGCATGCCGGCGGCTGGGTCGGCATCCATTGGCCGCGCGAGTACGGGCGCCGTGGCGCGTCGATCATGGAGCAGGTCGTGTACGCCGAGGAGATGGGTGCGACCGGCGCGCCGCCGCCGATCAATCCGATCGCGATCATGATGGTCGGACCAACCCTCATGCAGTGGGGAACGGAGGAGCAAAAGCGCCGGTTCATCCCAACCATGCTCGCGGCCGACGAGATCTGGTGCCAGGGATATTCAGAGCCCAACGCCGGGAGCGACCTGGCCGCCTTGCAGACGCGTGCGGTCGAGGATGGGGGCGACTTGGTCGTGACGGGGCAAAAGGTGTGGACGAGCCTGGCCCATCGAGCGGATTGGTGCATCTTGCTGTGCCGAACGGATCCGGATGCGCGAAAGCACCTCGGAATCTCGTATCTGCTGGTCGACATGAAGAGCCCCGGCATCACCGTCCGTCCTCTCGTCCAGATGACCGGGGACGCCGAGTTCAACGAGGTGTTCTTCGACGCGGTACGGGTACCCACGGCCAATCTGGTCGGTAAGCTCCATCAGGGCTGGCACGTGGCGATGACGACGCTCGGCTTCGAGCGCGTCGGGCTCGGGAACGTCTATCAATTCGACCGCCTCATTCGCGAGCTGGTGGCGTTGGCGCATGGTCGTACGATCGAGGGTCGCCCGGCGCACGAGCACGGTGCGATCCGTCAGCGACTGGCGCAGCTCGCGATCGAGGCCCAGGCGTTGCGCTACACTCAGTATCGCCACGTGACCAAGCGAGCGCGCGGCGAGCCGGGCCCCGAGGCGTCGGTCGCGAAGCTCTTCGGGACTGAGCTCAACCTCCGGATCATGCGGCTCGCCCTCGACTTGCTCGGGCCCGAGGGACTCGTCGAGCGCGCCCGTGGAACGACCGACGAATCAAGCAAGTGGCTGCGTCGCATTCTTGCCGCCCGCGCCTTTACGATCGGTGGGGGAACGTCGGAGGTGCAGCGCAACATCATCGGCGAACGCGCCCTCGGGCTACCGCGCGGATGAACGATCGTCCGGTGACGGACGGCGCGACCTTCTGGAGCAGCCTCTTCGGGGGCGACGCGCCCGTCGAGATCGAGATCGGCAGCGGCGACGGCGCGTTTCTGATGGCGTACGCGCGACGCTATCCGGATCGCCATCTTCTCGGCATGGAGCGCTCACCGTCGAAGGCGCGGCGTCTCGACGCGCGCTTCGCAAAGCTCGATCTGCCGAACGTGCGGACGCTGCAAGCCGACGCGAGGTGCGTGGTCGCATCGATCCTTCCGGAGGCCTCCGTCGGTGCGTATCATGTGTACTTCCCCGACCCCTGGCCAAAGCGAGTGCATGCGGGTCGCCGGATCTTCACCCCTGTCTTCGTCGCCGGCCTGGCGAGGACCCTCGTGCCGGGGGGACGGCTGTTCTTCGCGACCGACGTTGCCGCCTATGCACGTGTGGCCTGTGGGCACGTGCTCGCGGTACCCGAGTTCCGCGAGGTGGTCCCAGAGGAGCATCACCCAGGTCTCGACACGTCCTTCGCGCGAAAGTATCGCGCCGGTGGCCGGCAGCTGTCGACCCTCACGTTCGAGCGCGTCGCCGCTCAAGTCTTGGCGGCATCGAAGATCAGGTCGAGATAGTAGCTGAGGTTCATGCCGACGAGGTAGACCGTCGGCTGATCGCTGCGACGCGCATACACCGCGGTGCGCGTGGGATTGCGAGTCCCGACGAGCACCGTGACGCCGCTGGCCGGTGCCCCCGGCAGCACGATCTCGAGGGTCGCCGACGGCGTGTCGAGCCCGTACTCCGAGAGCGGGCGCTCGGTTCCGTCCGTGAGTCGCTCGGCGGATTGGCCCGCCGTCAGGGTGGCGATCGTGGCGTCGATCAGATCGGATGGGATCGGCTCACCGGTGTGCTCCACGATCCGCCACCGCCCGTCCTCGCGGGCCGCGCGGACGACCGTGCTCCCTCGTCGAAAGGTCACCGCACTGACCGCCGCGGCCTCGGCATCGAGGAGGGAGGGCCCTACGGACGGTGGATTTGGCACGTCCGGAGCGGGGAGATCGGCCGGCCCGCCGACGAGCACCGCGCCCGCGAGTACCGCCAGAACGATGTAGATCGCCGCGACCTTCCGCCAGCTCATGCGCGTCGTCTCCGGAGGAGCACCAGCAGCCCCACGGCGAAGAAGAAAGCAGGCTGGAGGACCGTTGCGAGCCAGAACGACCACGCCCCTTGGGTCTCGGTCACGAAGAACTGCTCGCGGCCGACCTCCTTGGATTGAGCGCGCGCGGACAGCAGCGACTCGTCGCGGGCGAGCCAGTTGATGCTGTTCACGAGAAGATCCTTGTTGCCGAGATAGTCGATGATGCCGTTCGTGGCGAAGTCACTGTCTCCGACGACGATGATGCGACCATGGCGCTCCGCGACGGGCACGATCGCGGCACCAACGACGAGCGGCCCCTTCGGTCGGTTCGCTGGATCGAGGCGGACGTCGGTGGGCGGCGTCGAGTAGCTGCTGGAGCTGGTCGTGAGGAACTTGACGACCGAGCTCGCGGAGGAGTCGAGCACCCGCAATGGTCGCGCGTAGGAGAAGACCGGGGGCGCTTCGAGCGTGCCGCTCACGAGGAACGACGACAACATCTCGGACACCATTACGGTGACACCCTCTCCGCCTGCCAGCCGGCGCTCCGGATCGACGACGACCTGCTCCGGCGTCGTGATGCCGAGCGCCGTTGCGAAGGCCGCGAGCGACGGCGGGCTTTCCGGGTCGAGCAACAGCAGCAAGTTGCCGCCCCGGCGGAGATAGCCCTCGATCTGCGTCAATTCACCCGGCAGATAGTCCTTGCGCGGGCCAGCCATGACGACGACCGTCGCATCGATCGGGACGGATTCCGTGCGCATCAAGGGCAGCGTTCGCACGACGAACTGATCGTCCTCCAGGGTGTGTTTGGCGACCGACAAGCCGGTCTTGCGGTCGCCGTCCTCCGGGGATGCCTCGCCGTGCCCCGTCACGAAGTAGACCATCCGTTCACGGTCGCGGGTGACGGCCAGGAGGGCGCCCATCAGCAGGGCTTCGCTCGAGTTGGAGACGTCGCGGCGACGCCCGGCGCTCTCGACGACGATCGCCCCGTAGCGATCGATACCGTACTGGCGCGCGAGCGCCGGTGACCGATTGATGTCGACGAACTCGTAGGTGACTCGCGGTGTCTCCTGCGTGATGCGCCACAGGAGATCTTTGGTCTGCGGTGTCCGAGGATCCTCGCTGCGCACGAACACGGTGAGTCGTACGTCCCGTGGCAACTCCTTCAGGATTTTTCTGGCGTGTGTCGAGAGCGTGTAATCGCGCTGCGGCGAGAGGTCGATGCGAACGTTGTGTCGATAGGTCAACAAGAGCACGAGCAGGCCGCATCCGATCAGCCCGAGCGTGCCGACCACCAGCGAGAGCCAGCGTCCCTGACTCTTCCTCATCGCCGGCCTCGCCAGCGCCGCGACTCCATTGAGCGCAAGGTCAAGAAGAGGAAGAACCCGATGAAGAGCAGGAAGTAGGTCACATCCTTCAAGTCGATCACGCCGCGCGCGAAGCTGAAGAAATGGTCGAACGTCGAGAGTTGGCTCAGCACGGTCAACAAGGTCGAGCTCACGGCCGCCTCGTTCCACGTGAGGATCCAGAAGAGCAGCAGTACGACGAACGTGCACGACGAAGCGACGACCTGGCTGTCGGTCAGGGACGAGATGAACAGGCCGCAGGCGATGCAGCCCGCGAGGAACAGTGTCGCGCCGAGATAGCGGGCGAAGAACGGGCTCGGGTCGAACGGATGAATCGCGTAGACGATCGCGGGATACAGCAGTGTCCCGAGAAGAAAGAGCAGGAAGATGAGAAGGCAGGCTGTGAATTTGGCCATCATGATCTCGGCGTCACGGAGGGGGTACGTATAGAGCAGCTCGATCGTCCCCAGGCGGCGCTCCTCGGCGATCAACCGCATCGTGAAGAGCGGGACCACGATCAGTAGATAGAAACCGATGTGGTTGACGAAGAAATCCTGCCAGAAGTTCTCCAGGATGTTCATCCCGAAGCCGAAGGTGACGTAGCTGTTGAGCGTCGTGTAGAAGCGGTACCCGGTGGCGAGCAGGAATGCTCCGACGACGACGTAGACGAGCGGACCCGCGAAATACGAAGCCAGCTCCTTGCGTATGAGCGCGAGGGTCCTCATGGGGTCCCGTCCCGTTCGCTCCGCACCAAGCGGACGAAGAGATCCTCGAGCGTCATCGGCAGCGGCCGAACCTCGAGCAGCCCCCAACCCTTGCCGACCACCTCCTGGGCAAGCGCGCGGCGCGCCTCGTCGCCGCGCGCCGAGCGCACGACGACGGTCACGAGGCCGTCGGTGCTGGGCTCCTCGCGTACGTCCTGGAGCTCGGGGAGTGCCTGGAGCGCGCGCACGACGGCCTCGCGCGGACCGGCGACCCTCGCGCGCGTCTCGTGCGAGCCCTGCAGTCGGCGGGTGAGGCCTTCGGCGGTGTCCTCGGCGATGATCCGTCCGTAGTCGATGATGATCACCCGCTCGCAGGTCATGCTGACCTCGGG
>CAZWAX010000004.1:0-40039 GCA_964631985.1 uncultured Polyangiaceae bacterium
GGTGACCGCGATGCCGGTCGTCCCGCCGCTCGCGGTGACGCCCCGCACGAGCGCGGCCGGCGACGCGAGCGTCAACGTGGTCCCGAGCCCGCGCGCGTCGACGATCGATCGCCCGTGGCCCGCCCCCAGGATCTCGAGGTCGCGCGTGACGAGCACGTTCTCCCGATAGATGCCGTCGGCGACCGTGATCGTGATGCGCCCGTCGTCGTCCCGATCGGTGGCCGCGGCCGCCGCCTCGGCGAGGCTGCGATAGTCGGCGCGGCCCTTGAGGGCGACGGTCGCGTCGGCGCCGCCGGAATTGCGCTCCGGGTGCGTGCTCACCCCGAGCGACTGGCAGAGCGCGCCGTTCACCAGCACGCGGAGGATGCCGCTCCCCGCGCCCGTCGCCTGGACGGTCACCTTGGCGCCCGTCGCCTTGGCGACGACGACGGGCTCACTCGCGGGCGTCGCGTCGGCATCGGGCGTCAGCGCGATCGGCGCATTGGTCACGAGGCGCGCGGTCAGGCCGGGGATCGGGTCGGTCGGGTTGCCGAAACGGTCGACGGCGACCACGACCAGCTTCACCCGGCCGGCGCTCCCGAGCGTGCCGAGCGTCAACGACGGCGGCTCGGACGGGAGCCCGCGCCCGCGCGCCGGCTCGACCAGGCGCGCGCAGACCGCCGGGCCGGCGACCGCACGCGCCGTGTCGGTCGTCGGGCTCGCGCCCTTGGTGCGCAGCGCCAACGACAGGACGCCCTGCGGATCCGGAATCGCCGCCGCCCGCAGGCGCGGATTCAACGTCTCGTCGACCGCGAGCGGGCCGACGTCGGTGAAGATGCGGGCCGGGTCGCGTTCGGGGAGGAACGGCTGGGCGGTCGTGATGCCGGGCCCCGTCGGCACGGCACCCTCCAGGATCGCGGGATCGTACGGACCGGTGAGGGCCGAGGCCGTCGCCACCACCGTGATGCCCCCGCGGCTCGGCGGCCCGCCGACGGCCGCGACGATCGTGCCCTCGGCGCGGCCGCTGGCGTCGAAGAGCGCGACCTCGGTGCCGATCGGCTCGAGCTCGGCGAGCGCGCGGACGTCGCGCTTGGGATCCTTGCCGGCCGGGCCGATCCAGCCGTCGCCGTCCCGATCGGCGAAGAGCGTGACGATCGCCGGCAGGCCCACCATGTCGGCGGCTGCGAGCAGATTGCCCGACGGGCGGCCGGACGCGACCGCGCCGTCGGAGAGATAGACGTGGAACGGGATCGCGACCGCGACGCCACGGAGGCCGGCCGTCGCCGTGACCACGGCGCCGCGCGACGCCGCCGAGCCCGGAATCTCCGCGCCGGCAGGCACGGCACCGAGCCGAACCGCCAGATCGATGTCGCCGATCACGGTCGGGTGCACGACGTCGTCGGCGGTACCGACCCGACCGTCGAGACCGGCGGTCACGAGCGGCTGTCCGGGAAGGATCTCGTAGGGCGCGCTCGTGCTCGGGTCGACCGGGTCGCCGTCGAAGACGACGCTTGCCGCACGGGCGGGAGTGCCCCCGAAGAGCAGGAACGCGGCGCCCGCGAGCGCGAGGAGGCGTCGGGTCCTCACCACGTCACCCCGGCGGCGTTGCTGAAGAGCAGCGTCCCGTCGTAGTCGGCCTCGAGCCGGACGCTCGCCGCCCCGGCGGCGACGAGCACGGGCGGCAGCACCGCGGTCAGACGGTCGGGCGCGATCCCGATCACTCCCGGGGCGCCCGGCACCGGCGCGGGCGGGTCGGCGCCGACTGCGACCGTGACGCTGCCGTCGAGCCCGAGGCGCGCCACCGTGCTGCCGGCGGTGACCACGATCGTCACCGGGTAGCCGAGGCGGACGACGTTCTGATGATCGTAGTTGCCGATCACGACGAGCGTGACGGCGCCGTCGTTGGTCGACGCCGTCACCGTCGCGATCGCGAGCGCCGGCTCGGTCGAGCCGGCGAAGCTCGGCGGCGCGGACGTCAGGACCAGCACGGCGAGCGCCGCCGCCCACGCGAGCGTCCGGCGCATCAGGCCTCGTCCTCGCCGTCGCGACGCGCCCCGCTGCCGAGCCCGTGCTTCTCCATGCGATAGCGCAGCGCATCGCGCGAGAGCCCGAGCAGCTTGGCGGCGCGCACCTGATTGCCGCCCGCCTGCGCGAGCGCCTGCTCGATCAGGCTCTTCTCGAGGTCGGCCCACACGATCCCGCCGGGGGGGAACGTGACGCGGAACTCGCTGGTCGGCGCCTCGGGCGGCAGCATGGCGAGGTCCTTCGGCTCGATCGCGTCGCCGTCCTTGAGCAGCACGGCCCGCTCCATGACGTTGGCGAGCTCCCGGACGTTGCCCGGCCAACGATAGGCTTTCAGCGCGGCGCGCGCCGCGGGACTGAGGCGCGGCGCGGGGACGCCGTATTGCGATGCGTGCACCCGCCCGAAGTGCTCCGCGAGCATGAGCACGTCGTCGTCGCGCCCGCGCAGCGGCGGCACGGCGATCTCGAGCACGCGGAGACGGTGGTAGAGATCCTCGCGGAACGCCCCGCTCCGCACCGCCTTTTCGAGATCGCGGTTGGTCGCCGCCAGCACCCAGACGTCGGTCGCGCGGTCGCGGATGCTGCCGAGGCGGCGCACCGTGCGCTCCTCGATCACTTTCAAGAGCTTCGCCTGCACGGACCCGCTCACGTGGCCGATCTCGTCGAGGAAGAGCGTGCCCCCCTCGGCCGCCTCGATGAGCCCGGGCTTGGCGGCATGGGCATCGGTGAAGGCTCCGCGCTCGTGGCCGAAGAGCTCCGACTCGAGCAGAGCCTCGGGGATGGCCGTGCAGTTGACCTCGATGAACGGCCCGCCTTTGCGCGCGCTGCTCTGGTGCAGGGTCCGCGCCAGCAGCCCCTTCCCGGTACCGGTTTCGCCGACGATCAAGATCGTCGGACCGCCGCCCTTGGCGCGCTGCACGCCGCGCAAGCGTTCGACGGTGTGGCGGAGCTGCTGCATCGCCTCGGAGTCGCCGATCAGCCCGCCGTGGCTCCGGCCGTCGCGCTGGCCGCGGTAGTAGCGAAGCTCCTGGCGCAAGCGGTCGTTCTGCACCACGCGCTCGACCGCGAGCTCGAGCTCGGCGAGGCCGATCGGCTTCCGGACGAAGTCGGCGGCCCCGAGCCGCATCGCCGTGACCGCGTCGTCGAGGGTCGCGAACGCGGTCATCATGATGACGAGCAGCGACGGATCGTGCGCCCGGAGCTGCTGCAACGTCTCGAGGCCGCTCATCCCGGGCAGGCGGTTGTCGAGCAGGATCAGGTCGGGACGCTGCGCCTGCGCGTGCGTGACGGCGGTCTCGCCGTCGTCCACGCACTCGACCGTATGCCCCATGCGCTCGAGCGACCGTGCCAAGTTGCGCGCGAGCACCGGCTCGTCCTCGACGATCAGGACATGCAGGCCACGGGCCGACCCGACCGGCATCTGGTCGCTGCCGCCGTGCTCGCGGTCGTACTTGGGATCGCTTGCCATGAAGGGAACCATTCCCGCGGGAGAGAGCAACTTTCGTTCCGGCAATGCGCCGCCGCAGGCGCGGCTTTCCTAGCAGATGCCGACGCGAGTCGCGACGGAATTCCCGTGGACTGCGGGATATCCCCCACCCCTGCGTGATCTCACCCATGCGAAGGTCCCTCAACGAGGCTTTCCAATGGATGCGAAGCCGCCGGAACGACCGGTTCGCCTCGGCGGCGCGATGCGCTAAGGGTCGGCGCCCGTGCGCCCCCAACCATTGATAGCCGTCGCCGACGTCGAAGCGAGCAGCCGCTGGTACCGCGAGCTGCTCGGGTGTCGCAGCGTGCATGGCGGACGCGAGTACGAGCGGCTCGTCGATGCCGACGACACGCTCGTCCTGCAACTCCACGCCTGGGATGCCCACGAGCATCCCCACCTCGGGGATCCCGCCGTGGCCGGGCGTGGCAACGGCGTGCTGCTGTGGTTTCAGGTCGACGATTTCGACGCCGCCGTGACCCGCGCCACTGCCCTCGGCGCGACCATCTGCGAGGGCCCGCACACCAACCCGAACGCCCACCACCGCGAGATCTGGATCCGCGACCCCGACGGCTACGTCGTCGTGCTCGCGAGCCCGTACGGCCAGGTGTAGGGCTCCTCGAGGGCGCCCCCCTTGCATGCGACGAGCAAGATCTGGTCGTCTGCGGGTCAGGAGGAATGAGCATGCCGACTGGCGGGTGCCTCTGCGGCGCGGTCCGCTTCGAGATCGACGGCGCCATCGGTCCGATCACGTGTTGCCACTGCTCGCGCTGTCGCCGGGCCTCGGGCTCGGCGTTCGCGGCCGCGGCCTCGGTCGACGCCGACTGCTTCCACGTCGTCGCCGGGACGGATCTGCTCTGCGAGTACGAGTCGTCGCCGCAGAACCACCGCGTCTCGTGCGCGCGCTGCGGCTCGCAGCTCTACAGTCAGGACGAGCACTTTCCGATCGTGCGCGTGCGCGTCGGCGCGCTCGACGACGACCCGGGAAGCGGGGTTGCCGCGCACTTCATGATGAGCTCGAAGGCCCCGTGGTTCGACGTCGCCGACGGCGTCGAGCAGTTCGCCGAGCTGGCACCGATCTCGTACTTCCTGCCCGACGCCACCCTCACCCGCCGCCCCTCGGGACCGGCCCCGCGGCCAACCGTCGCGCTCGTGACCCACGTCTATCAGGCCTTCCGCGACCGCGATCTCCCGACGATCTTCGGTCTGCTGGCACCCGACGTCGAGATCACCCAGGCGAGCGAGATCCCCTGGGGCGGCACCTACCGCGGCCACGAGCAAGCCGCGGCCTTCTTCGGGAAGCTCGTGCAGACCATCACGTCGGCCGTCACGCTCGAACGTTTCGTCGACGCCGGCGAGCAGGTCGTGGCGATCGGTCGGACGCGCGGCACGGTGAACGCGACCGGCAAGGCATTCGACGTACAGATCGCGCACGTCTGGACGGTGCGCGATGGCCTCGTCCGCCGCGTCGAGTATTACATCGACGACCCGACGATGCTGGCGGCGTTCACCTGAACGCCGAGGCGGCGCCGCCTTCAGCTCACGAGAAATTCCACGCGGCGGCGCCGGCATACGTCGACGAAGTCCCGTTGGTTGAAGGTGGCCAGATAGGCCACCCGAATCTCGACGTCATCGATCAGTAGCCGAATCAAGCAATCGACCATGCTCAACGGCCTGGAGCCTCGAAGCGAAGACTCGAAGGCGAGGGCAAGTGCGTCCTCGCGATACGCCAGATCGTCGACGATCTCGACGTTCGGCGCTTTCAGCAACCGCTCGAACCGGGACAACGCAATCGCTTTCTTGACGAATCTGGTTCGCAAGGTCTCATAGAGCGTGGGCCACGGAACGACGACCCTGAGGTGTTCAAGACGGTCAGCGATGTCGTCGGCGATCGCCCGGTCAGCCATCGGATCCCTCGCGTCGCACAATGCGTACCATACGCCCGTATCGGCGATGACCCGCTGCATCGCTCAGACCTCGTCGTCCGCCTGATTGCTCCCGTTATGCGCGAACCCGGTCCAAGGCGCAGCCCTGCGACCACCGAAGAGGAAGACACCTTTGTTCTTCTTCGTCACCGGATCACGGTAGATCAGGTAGATACGGGTACGCTTGCTGATCTCGATGGCCTCGCCGATCTCGGCCCTGAGACGGTCCACGAGAGACCCCGAGTACCCGTACGTCAGTACGGCCAATGATTCGACACATTCCTCGGCCCCGTGACTGTCGAGCCAGGCGTAGAAGCTCTCATAGTCTCCGCGAACACCAAGATCGTACGACAACCAGATCGTGCTCTTTCGAGTCATGGCACCACGTCGCGCGCGCTGCGTCACCTACGTACCTACCTCGTCGCTACGAAGCTTCAGTGCAAGATCTACTCGCAGCTCGCATCGTTCCCTACGGCACCATTCGATCCGGCCCCAAGCGCACGAGCATCTTCCCCGCGTTGGCGCCCGTGAAGAGCCCGAGGAACGCCTGCGGTGCGTTGGCGATGCCGTCGACGATCGTCTCTTCCCACTTGATCTTGCCGTCGCGGATCCACTGGCCCATGTCGCCGAAGAAGGCCGGCACCATGTCGATGTAGTTCGAGACGATGAAGCCCTGCATCGTGAGGCTCTTGCCGACGACGAGGATGATGTTGCGCGGGCCGGGCGGCGGCTCGGTCGCGTTGTACTGGCTGATCATGCCGCAGGCGACGATGCGGCCGAGGCGGTTCATGAGCTCGAGGGCGACCTCGAGGTGCTCGCCGCCGACGTTCTCGAAGTAGATGTCGATGCCCTTCGGTGCTGCCTGCTTCACGGCCGCGCCGAGGTTGCCGCAGGTCTTGTAGTTCACGACCGCGTCGACGCCGGCTTCCCGCTTCAGCCACGCGGCCTTCTCGTCCGAGCCGACCGAGCCGATGACGGTGCAGCCCTTGGCCTTGGCGATCTGACAGACGACCGAGCCGACCGCGCCGGCCGCCGCCGACACGAAGACCGTCTCGCCCGCCTTCGGCTGCCCGATCCGGAGAAAGCCCGAGTAGGCCGTGAGGCCCGGCATGCCGAGCACGCCGAGATAGGCCTGGAGCGGCGCCAACGCCGGGTCGACCTTCTGCATCATCGTGCCGTCGGACACCCAGTGCTCGCGCCACCCGCCGGTCGCGAAGCCGCAGACGTAGTCGCCGGCCGCGAAGCCCGGGTGCTCCGACGCGACCACCTGCCCGACCGAGCCGCCGTCGAGCACCTGCCCGACCTGGAACGGCGGGATGTAGCTCTCGCGGTCCATCATGCGGCCGCGCATGTACGGGTCGACCGACATGAAGACGTTCCGCACCAGGAACTGCCCGGCGGCGGGCGTCGGCATGGGCGTTTCGACGAGCTGGAAATCGGCGGCGGTCGGCGTGCCGACGGGGCGGCGCTTCAGATGGATCTCGCGATTGGTCGTGGCGCTCATGGGCTTTCCTCCGGGCGCGCACTGTCCCATGCGCCCCCGGACGATGCGAGGCGGCTCCTGCGATTTTCCTTGACCCCCGCGGGTGGGGAGAGTGATCTCGCCAACGACCTCGACTGCACCGGGCTGGCGGCGCCAGCCGTCAGGATCACGCACGGCGCCCTCAATCTGCGCGGCTTCAACGTCAAGGGTGGAACGGTCGGGATCCAATGTGACTCCACCTGCAAGATCCGCGGGGCCGGCACCGTCAGCGACGCGCTGATCGGGATCAACGCGTACGGCAGGCTCAGGCTGGTCGGCGTCGACGTGACGAACAACACGACGATGGGCGTGCAATGCTACACGGGTTGCGAAGTCTCCAGCGGGTCCATCAGCAACAACGGTGATCCGCTCGAGGAGAGTTTCGGACATGGGATCACGTCCACCGGAACCCTCAAGCTCGACGGCGTCACGATCGCCGACAACACCGGGCACGGCATCCAGGTCGGCAGCTACCCGCAGCCACGAGGCAAGGTGAAGGCGCGGAACACCACCGTGACCGGCAATCGCAACGGGATCGTCGCCGACCACGCCGCGGAGCTCAAGCACTCCGTGGTCACGGGCAACCGCGAGGTCGGGGTCAGCGTCGGCGAGGCCGGCTGTCACGGCGCAGGCAGGCTCAAGCTGAAGGACACGAGCGTCCTGACGGGCAACGGCACGAGCGGTGACTGCGGAACGACGGTCGCCTGCGCCGATCTCGCGGCCTGCAAGGAGCCGAAGGTGAAGCTCTCGACCTGCAATACGAGCTACGTCATCGACTCCGGCATTCCGGGGTCGGACTGGGACGCCTGCACGGCGGATTGACGCAGCGTAGATTCCCGGCTCGCGCTTGGCTCGGCGCCGTACATCGCCTAAGCCACGCGCGTGGCGCGTTTCGTCGGGTTGTGGTTCCGCACGTTCTTCCAGGTCCTGCTCGCCCGGGTTCGACGCGGACCGCTCCGACCGAGCTGGTCGCTGTTGCTGGAGACGACGGTCGCGTTCCTGCGCGCCGACTTCGTGGAGCTCGCGACCTGGTCCGTTCCCGCCGCGCGCGCGGCGCAGGAGGCGCGACCGCTGCCGCGCGACGCGATCGCGCGCGTCCGGCGCAGCGTCGTCGCCGACGGCGCGCTCCGCGGGGAATGGATCCGGAGCGTGGCCGCCCTGGAGCCCGCGAGCGGCGTCGTCCTCTACCTGCACGGCGGCTCGTATCTCTTCGGGTCGCCGCGCACGCACGCCGACACGCTGGCGCGCCTCGCGCTCGCGACTGATCGCCCCGTGCTCGCGCCGGAGTATCGCCTGGCCCCCGAGCATCGCTATCCCGCGCAGCTCGAGGACGCGCTCGCCGCGCTCCGCGGTCTCGAGGCGATGGGCGTGCCGCGGGCGCGCATCGTCGTCGCGGGCGAGAGTGCCGGCGGCAATCTCGCCCTGGCACTCGCCCTGGCCCTCCGCGACCGCGGCGAGCCGCAGCCGGCTGCGCTGGCGCTGATCTCCCCGTGGCTCGACCTCACGTCGAGCGCCGACTCGCATCGGCGGAACGCGCCCTACGACTACGGCACCGCCGAGATGCTGCGCGCGCAAGCGCGGCTCTTCGCCGGCGCGCTGCCGCTCGACGATCCGCGGCTCTCGATCGGGCTCGCCGACCCGAGCGGCATCGCGCCGACCCTGCTGCAGGTGGGCACGGCCGAGCTGTTGCTCGACGAATGCCGGGCCTGGGCGGCACGCGCGCGGGCGGCCGGCGTCGATCTCGTCGTCGACGAGCCGCCCGACATGCCGCACGCCCCGCCGTTCTTCGCGTCGGTGTCCGCGCAGGGGCAAGCGGCGGTCGACGCGGTGGGACGCTTCATCCGGGCCAGGCTCGGCGGGTGACGCCTGATCGGTAGACGCGCACCGCTCCGACGGGCACCCTGCACGAGGATGGGGGATCGACGGTGGCGACCGAGCGCGTGGACCCTCGGCCTGTGGCTTCTGCTCGTCTGGCCCGCCGCCGCCATGGCCGAGGAGTGCGGGGCCGACGGGGACGTCGCGATGCTCGTCTCGCCGCAGGCGCCGGTCGCCGGCGGCTACGTGCGCGTGCTCGCGGCGAGCGACCTCGGACGGCTTGGCGACCTCGTCGTGACGGACGCGTCCGGTGGTGCCCCGACCGCCATCACGAGCGCGGTCGAGCGGCTCGGCGGCCCACCCTGGAGCGCGACCGTCACGCTCGCCGCCATCGGGGGGGGCACGTACGGGGTGGAGGCGATCCGCGCCGGCGTTCCCGTAGGATGCGCGACGTTCCAGGTGACCGCGGCGCGCCGGCGCCCCGCCCCTGCCCGCGCGGCCTGGGATCGCGATGGCGAGGCTCTCTACGCGGCGTGGATCGAGCACCTCTTCGATGCACCGCCCGCGGCCACGGTTTCGTTCGATGCGCTGCAGGACGTCCTGACCGACCCCGAGCGCAATCTTCTGCACGACCATCTCGGCCTCGGTGAGGACAAGGCCGGCGCCCTCGGCCAGCCACCCGACTGCGCCGACATGCCCTACGCCTTACGCGCCTACTTCGGGTGGAAGACCGGCCGGCCGATCGGCTATCGGCGCTGCAACCGCGGGACGCCGACGCGCCCGCCGAGCTGCGGTCCCCCGACCGCCATGGCGCCGCGCGAGGCCGCCGATCTCGGGCGCTGGTACGCCCGGGTGGCGCCGCAGGTGATGAACAACGTCCACTCGGGCAGTGCCCGCACGGCGCTCGGGGACGAGGCGACCGACTTCTATCCCGTGGCGCTCACTCGCGCGGCGCTGCGCCCCGGCACCGTCTACGCCGATCCCTACGGCCACACGTTGATGATCGTGCAATGGGTGCCGCAAACGGCCGAGCGCGGCGGCATGTTGCTCGCGGTCGACGCACAGCCGGACAACTCGGTCGCGCGGAAGCGCTTCTGGGAGGGCACGTTCCTTTTCGCCGACGACGTCGCGGCGGCGGGCCCCGGGTTCAAGGCCTTCCGGCCGCTCGTCGCGACCGGGAACAAAGGCGTCGAGATCGCGCCGCTCGGCAACGCCGCGCTCGCCGACGACCCGCGCTTCGCGCCCTACTCGACGGAGCAGGCCCTCCTCACCCCCGACGACTTCTACGCGCGGCTCGGCCGGCTCATCAATCCCGACGGGCTCCGTCCGCTGCAGGCCTACGACGCGATGCTCGCCGCGCTGCTCGAGCAGCTCACGACCCGCGTCGACTCGGTACAACGCGGCGAGGACTACGTGCGCGCCCACCCGCCGGAGACGATCGCCATGCCGGAGGGCGCCGCGATCTTCGAGACCATCGGCCCGTGGGAGGACTACGCGACCCCGTCGCGCGACCTCCGCCTGCAGATCGCGATGAAGGTCCTCCTCGACTTGCCCGAGCACTTCGGGCGGCATCCGGAGCTCTACCTCCTCGACGGCCGCCCCTCCGCCGAGGCGCGCCTTCTCGTCGAGGATCATCATGCCTTCGCCGTCGAAGGGCACACGATCACGTACGTGCGAAGCGACGGCAGCCCCTGGCGCCTCACGGTCGCCGAGCTTCTGGACCGCCGCACGGCGCTCGAGATGGCCTACAACCCGAACGACTGCGTCGAGATCCGCTGGGGCGCCCTGCCCGGCACGGACGAGCGGGCCACCTGCCGCCGCCACGCGCCGGTTGAGCAACGCGCTCGCATGGAAACGTACCGCCCGTGGTTCCGTGACGGCCGCCGTCCGGGGCGGTGACCCAGCTCGCACATCCCCCGGCTCGCTGGACCGCTCGGCCGCACGCTGCGCGTGCGGACGTCGGATCTTGGGTCACCTACCCAGCCGCCGGGCGCTGCGTTGCTTGGAGCCTGCGGACTCACTATCCGCAGTCACGCGCGGAGGTCCGATGCCCCCACCCACGATCACGTTGATGGACGATGCCGCCGTCGTGCGGCGGCTCTTCGATCACATCGACCGGGGCAGCACGGATTTGAGCGAGGGCGTGTGGCGGGAACCGGTCGCCCACTACCTGGCGCCGGAACGCTACGCCGCCGAGCTCGCGCTGCTCGGCCGCGGCACGACGGCGTTCTGTCCGTCGGCGGCGCTTCCGGAGGCCGGCGCGTACGTGAGTCGACACGCCGCCGGCATGCCCATCCTGGCGGTACGCGGCAGCGACGGCCGAGTCCGCGCGTTCCGGAACGCGTGTCGCCACCGCGGCGCCCGCCTCGTCGAGGGCTCGGGCTGCGAGAAGGCGTTCGTCTGCCGTTATCACGGCTGGACGTACGGCCTCGATGGCGCGCTCCGCCACGTCCCGCACGCGCATGGCTTCCCGGGTCTCGACGTCGACGCCCGCGGCCTGGTCGCGCTCCCGACGGTCGAGGCCCACGGCCTCGTGTTCGTGAGCCAGGGTCCGCCGCGTCCGAACGCTCCGGAGATCGCCGAGCTCCCGACGCTCATCCCGCCCGGGCGCCGGCTCGTGCAAGCGACCGAGCAGGATCTTCCGGTCAACTGGAAGGTCTTCGTCGAGTCGTTCCTCGAGGGCTACCACATCCGCACCACCCATCGGGACACGTTCTACCCGGTGCAGTACGACAACCTGAACGTCGTCGAGACCTTCGGCGCCAACAGCCGGGTCACGTTTCCCTACCGCGCGCTCGAGAAGCTGCGCGCGCTGGCGCCGGCGGAGTGGCGCGTCGAGGGGAAGCTCACCTACGTCTACCATCTCTTCCCGAACGTGATGGTCGCGACGTTCCCCCACTTCATTTTCATGGTCGCGGTCGAGCCGCTCGCGATCGACCGCACCCGCTTCCACACCTACATCACCGCGGCCGAGGGCTCGCCGGCGATCGAGCGCGATGAGCGCGCCGCGCGCGGCACGCCCGGCGCCGGCGCCGCCCTCATCGCGACCGCCGCCCTCGAGGACAACGCCGCCACGATCGCGGTCCAGGAGGGGCTCACGAGCGGCGCCAACACGTTCCTCGAGTTCGGGCGCTGCGAAGGCGCGATCGGCCACTTCCACCGCACTCTGCAGGCCGCGCTCGACGCGTCAGCCGGCGGCGCCTGATCGACTGCCCCCGATGCTCGCGAACGCCGCGGCAATCCGCAGCGGCGCCTGCGGACGGGCGTACATCCGCTCCATGTAGTCCCGGAGGCGCCGGCAGGCGCCGAGCAGCTCGCACTCGTTGGCCCAGTCGAGTGTGTAGGCCGTGACGAAGTCCGCGACCGTGACCCGGCTCCCTGCCACGAACTCGCGGCCTTCCATGTGGCGCTCCAGCACGGCTGCCATCTCCGTGAACTCGCGGCTCGCGATCGCCACGTCGGCCGGCAACCGCTCGGCCTCGGGATAGAGGTCGGTGTGCCGCGCGATCCGCCAGAGCGGCTGCTCGAGCTCGGTCACCACGAAGAAGAGCCAGCGGTAGAGCTCCGCCCGCTCCCCGAGGTCGGTCGGCATCAGCCCCCGGTCGGGATACTTCTCGGCGAGATACACGACGATCGCCGCCGACTCGGTGATCACGCGCTCGCCGTCGACCAGCACCGGGATCTTCGCGGCCGGATTGAGCACCAGGAAATGGGGGCTCCGGTGCTCACCCTGCAATAAGTTCACGGTGATGGCTTGGAAATCCACGCCCAGCTCCTGCAGCGTCCAGCGGACGCGAAGCGAGCGGGTCGGTCCGAACTCATACAGCTTCATGCGACGTCCCTCCATGGCGGCCGTGCCGGCCGCGTGTAGTCATGGGGACATCGTTTGAGCACGGCTGATTTCGACACCGGCACGGAGCTGATCGTCAGGCGGCGCGCCGCGGATGGACGACCAGCTCCACGTCGCAGCCGCGAGCACGGGGACCGGCGCAGCGGATGCCGCGTCGCCGCGTCGACTCTATGCTCGGCGAAACTATTCCGCGGCTATCGCCGCATCTCGTACGCGCCGCTGAGCGGCGCCACCTGGCCCGCCCAGACCCGGTCGTAGCGCGCTTGGTCGTGCACCGCCTTCTGCATCATGCGGCGGCAGCACGCGCCCTGCTTCTCCGTGCTCGACGGCTGCGAGAGCAGCTGGAGCGCGAACTTCGACATGTCGCGGACCATGAAGTCGAAGATCTGGTCGAGCAGGTCGTCGTCGACACCATAGATGGGGGCGTTCTCGAGGATCAGCTGGGCGTAGACGACCAGCGCGAAGATCTCGCCGCCGGCGAGCAGGAACGCGATGTCCTTCATCTGATCCGGGCCCGGCGGGTCGGTCATCAGGAGCTCGCGGAAGATCTCGGCCTGCTCCGCGAAGCGCTTCACGTTCGGCAGCTCGACGCCCTCGAAGGCCTTCCGATAGTCGTTGAACTGGATCTGGCTGAGACCCTTGGCGCCCCCCTGGTGGAAGAGGAAATCGTCGTTGCGGGCCTCGCTCTGGGTCGGGACCGGCGGGTACTCAGCCGGGGTGAAGAAGAAGTTGGGCATGAATTTGACGATGAGGGCGATGTTGACGTGCACCGTGCCCTCGAGCTTCGGCAGGCCGCGGATGTCGGTCGCGGCCTGGCTGAAGTACATGTCCTTTTCGAAACCCTTGGCGGCGATGGTGTCCCACATGAGGTTGATGACTTCCTCGCCCTGGGTCGTGACCTTCATCTTCACCATCGGGTTGTAGAGCAGGTAGCGCCGGTCCTCGTTGGATGCCGTCCGCATGTAGTCGGCGGCGCGGAGCGCGAAGAGCTTCATCGCGACCAGGCGGCAATAGGCGTCGACGAAGTTCTGGCGCACGTGCGGGAAGTCGGTCACGTGCATCTTGTAGAGGACGCGGTTCGAGGCGTGGGTGATCGCCTCGTAGAGCGCGTGAGTGCAGATGCCGATCGAGGCCCAGCCGAGGTTGTACTTGCCGATGTTGACGGTGTTGAGCGCGGCGTCCCAGGCGTCGCGCCCGCGGTGCAGGATGTCGCCCGGCCCGACCGGGTAATCCTTCAGCTCGAACTCCGAGACGTAGTTCTGGCTCGCGACGACGTTCTTGATGAGGTGGTAGTTGGGGTGCTTTGGGTCGGCGGCGAAGAAGACGTACTCGTCGGCGCCGCCGTTCGTGCCCGGAATTCGGCCGAACGTCGACACGATCGCCGCCGCGTTGCCGTTCCCGATGTAGTACTTGCGGCCGTTCGCCCGCCAGCCGTCGCCCGCCGGCGTCAGCACCATGTCGGTCGAATAGATGTCGGCGCCATGCGCCTTCTCGGAGAGACCGAAGGCGAAGATGCCGCCGTCCTCGAGCGCTTGCGCCGTGCGCCGCCGGACCGCCTCGTTCTTGCTCATCCAGATCGGCCCGAGGCCGAGCACCGAAACCTGCCAGGTGTACCAGTACTGCAGTCCGTAGAAGCCGAGGATCTCGGCGAACTCGCAGATGCGCCAGGTGTCCCAGCGGCCGTCGGGGGCGCCCTCGCCCGCCGGCGTGCACATGGTCGCGAAGATGCGGTTCGCCTTCACGAACTCGAGGAAGTCGGCGTACCAGCCGCGGTCGTAATAGTCGGCGAGGAGCTTGTCCTTCCCCTTGGTCTCGAAGAACGCGATCGTCTTCCGCATCACCTCGGTCGAGCGATCGTCGGCGTAGGGACGGGCGTGCTTCGTGGGGTTGAGCAAGATCATGGGCGTGGCCTCCTCGTGCTGGGGTGAGGCGGGTCCTATCGCAGGCGCGCGAAGGGTGTCGAGCGCGGCCCTGCCCACGGGGTTGACCTTGGCCGATCAGGCCTTACCGTCGTGAGGCGTCGTAGCAGCCTCCCGCTCAGCCATCCGTTTTCCCCGCCTCGCTTTCACCGATTCGACTGCTGCTCAGAGCAACGCACAGCCGGCCCTCGGCTTCGCGACGACGATCGTCTCGATCATGGACCAACTCGACAACCGCATATTCGAGCCCGACGTGACCCTCGCGTCCGAGCTCCGCACGACCCGGACCGGACTTCCCGACCCGGAACGTGAGCTCTTGATTGCCGTCCTCGAGGACGCCGCGCGCTGCTTCCTCCACCACTGCGCCGCGACCGATCGGAAGCAGCGGGTGCTCTACGAGGAGGCACGCGATTGGTTCTTCTCGGCCGATCGCACCCGCCTGTTCGCCTTCGAGAGCGTCTGCGACGTCCTCGGCATCGATCCCGCTTATCTGCGACGGGGAATGCGCGCGGAGCGAGATCGACGGCGCGCCGGCGCGAGCGGATCCGCCACCCGCACGGCCTAGGCTCCACACGCGGTTGCCGACACCGGCCGATGGCGTGTAGTCGGGGGCGCTCCCACCGACCTGCGCCCATGAGCCCTCCCGTCCTGACATCCGACGACGTCGACCGGTCGTGCCGCTCCGCGCGGCGCGGGCTCTGGGGCGCCGGCACGCTCGTCGGGCTCGCCGTGCCGGGCCGCCCGCGAGCCTCGTCGTGAAGGGACCCGTTCTCGTCGAAACCACGCAGGCGAGGCATCAGAAGCGCCTCGGCGTCGGCGTCAACGGGCCGCTCGGACCCGCCACGCTCGACACCGCCAAGGAGGTCGAGCTCTGCATCCCCTCGACGCCGAGTCTCCCGTGACCGACATGGCGCACGGCAAGGCACTGGTGCTCGGCGCCAACGGGTTCCTCGGGAGCCACGTCACGCGGCAGCTCGCCGACGCCGGCCGCGACGTCCGCATCCTCGTCCGCCGCACCAGCGACACGCGCGCCATCGACGATCTCGCGGTCGAGCGCCGGATCGGCGACGTGCTCGACCCGCCGTCGCTCCTCGCCGCGATGGACGGCTGCGCGAGCGTCTTCCATTGCGCGGTCGACACGCGCGCCTGGCTGCATGACCCCGCACCGCTCTTCCGGGTGAACGTCGAGGGACTGCGGAACGCGATCGACGCGGCGCTGGCCGCGCGGGTCCAACGCTTCGTCTTCACGAGCACGATCGGCACGATCGGACAGCGCACCGTCGGCCCGGCGACCGAGCACGACGAGATCGGTCCGCAGGAGCAGGTGCCGGCATACGTCCGCTCCCGCCTCGACGCCGAGGCGCTCTGGCTCGCCGCCTGTCGCGAGCGCGGTCTCCCCGGGATCGCGCTCTGCGTCGGCAACACCTACGGCGGCCGCGACTGGGCGCCGACGCCACACGGCGCCCTCGTGCAGCGCGCGGCCAAAGGGCACATGCTGTTCTCGTGGGACGGCGGCGGGCCTTCGGTCGACGTCGACGACGCCGCGCGTGCGCTGCTCCTCGCCGAGACCCAGGGACGAATCGGCCAGCGTTACATCATCGCCGAGCGCTGGATTTCATTCCGCGAGCTCATCGAGACCGCCGCCGACGCGGCCGGCGCGCGGCGACCGCTCTGGCACGTCCCGACCCTCGTCATGGAGACGAGCATCCGGGTGATCGAGACCGTCGCCCGCCTCTTCGGCATCGAGACCCAGGCGACCATGGCGTCGCTCGAGTGCTCGCGGCGCATGGGCGACATGGACAGCACCAAGGCGCGCACGGAGCTCGGCTGGCAGCCACGCCCGATCGGGGATGCGATCCGCGAGGCCGTCGCATTCCATCTGCGACCGCGCCCCACATGACCGCCCAACGCCACCGTCGCCTCCGATCAGACCGTCACGCCGAGGAGACCAAGCTCTGTGGCCGGAGCGGCGCTTCCGGCGTCCTCGCGACCGCTACCACGTGGCCCTTCGGTCGCGGTATCTTCGAGTGCGTGCTCAGCGCCGGCCGCCTCCACCATCTGCCCGACGACGGCCGGGCGACGCTCGAAGGCCTCTGGTGCACCCGGGCATGAGCCCGCGCCGGCGTCCCGTCTCGCGCTTGCCCGCGACCCATGCGCAGCGGCCGATCGTCCCGGACGCCGACTTCGAGATCGGCCTGGCGGCGCACCTCCGGGACACCATGCCCGCGAAGGCGATCGTCGACCTCTGGGGCCGTTTCGTCGACGGCACGAGCGACTTCGACGCGATCCTGCGGCGCGCGATCCTGCGCGCGCTGGCGCTGCGCGTCGGCGACGGCGTCCGCATCGATCCCGGCGCCGGCTTCCTCCACGCCGAGACTTTCGAGATCGGCGCCGGCGTCTTCATCGGCGCGCAGGCCTACCTCCAGGGGCGGATCGGCGGCACGTGCCGGATCGGCAACCGGGTCTGGATCGGACCCCAGGCCTACCTCGACGCGCGCGATCTCGTGATCGAGGACGAGGTCGGGATCGGCCCGGGCGTCCGCATCCTCGGCTCGGCCCACACCGGGCTGCCGATCGAGGCGCCGGTGATCCGGACCGATCTCGACGTCGAGCCCGTGCGGATCGAGCGCGGGGCCGACGTCGGGGTGAACGCGGTCGTGCTGCCCGGCGTGACGATCGGGGGGGGCAGCATCATCGGCGCCGGCGCGGTCGTGACGCGCGACGTGCCGCCACTCGCGATCGTCGCCGGGGTGCCGGCGCGGGTGCTGCGCTACCGGCGCAAGCCGCGGCCGGGCAAGGTCCATCGCGCCTGAGCGGCTGAGCCCTGGACCCGCGCGGCTCAGCCGCGCGGCACGAAGCGGAACACGACGATGCCGTCGGGAGGCGGCTCGTAGCCGCGATGCTTCAGCACGGCGGTCCGTTCGGCCGGCGCGGTGACGCGCGCCGCCCGGAGCTCGTAGAGGTCGTCGGCGATCCGGACCCGCACGTCGGGATGCTCGATCCAGACGGCGGCCCAGCTCGTGACGGGCCACCACGACGCGAGCGCCCAGCGATGCGACTGGGCATAGAGGCCGCCCTCGAAGCGGAAGCACTCGAGCTGGATGGAATGCGGATCCGCGGGCCGCGCTTCGATCTCACAGAAGCGCTTGTCGGGCACGGCCGCCGACCAATCGGCCGGCACCGGCGTCACGGTGCCGGAGAGCTTGCCGCCGGGAATCGGCCCGCAGGCCGCGACGGCCACGAGGCCCAGCATCGCGATCGTTCGCATGGGGACCTTGCTAGCCACGGGCGCGGCCACGACGCAACGCGATCCGGTCACAGGGCCGCGCTCCGCACCGCGGCGCCCGGCCGCGGCATCCAACGGCCGGGCCCGGAACCCCCCATGACGCCGTCGCGACTCCATCTGACGCTCGGGCAGTTCATCGCCGCCTGCTTCGTCGCCCTTGCGGTGATCCTGACGGCGCTGCTGTCCATCTTCTACGCCGGGTCACGGCAGACGATCCTGCTCGCCTCGGAGCAGCTGATGCGGCAGGCGAGCCTGCGGGTGACGGAGCGCCTCGACGGCCACCTCGGCGAGGCCGAGCGGCTGATCGCGGCCCTCGAGTCGCAGGCGACCCGCGGCCTGATCGGCCCGGACACGATCGAGCCCGTGCTGCTCGGCGCGCTCGGCGGACCCTCGCCGCTGACCGACGTCACCTTCACCTACGGGACGGCGGTCGGCACCTACGAGCGCGACGAGCCGCCGCACGACGCCGGCGACCTTCGCCTGTCCCGCGCCGGCGCGGGACAGGTCGCGGTGTCGCGGACGGCGACCGACGGCGACGAGACGTTGTTGCTGCGGCGCGTGCGGCCCGGTCGCGACGGCTGGCAGGCCGAGACGATCGCCGTCGGACGCGACGGCACCCGAACGTCGCCGCCGACAACGCCCGCGGCCGACGGATCGTCCCCCGATCCGACGAGGCATCCGACCTTCACCACCCCGTCGCGGCCCGAGTTTCGCGGCCGCGCGCTCTGGAGCGACCTCGCGTTCTTCGAGGCCGACGCTGGCCTCCCGGAAGCCGAGCGGCGTCGGGTCGTGAGCGTGCAGAAGGGCCTCTGGTCGGCGAGTGGCTCGTTCGCGGGCGTCGTGCGGGTGGCGCTCGAGAGCGCCCACCTCGACGAGCTCGTGCGGGTGCGCGTCGACGACACGGTCGCCCGCGACGACCACGTCGTCTTCCTCTGCGATCGCGCCGGGCGACTGCTCTCCCGGCTCGCGCCCGCCGACCGCTTCGCGCTCGTCGATCGCGCCGGTCGTGAGGATCCCGACGGCGACGTGCGGGTCCGGCCCGCGACGCTCGCGGCGCCGGTCGCGGCGGCGCTCGCGCTGCCCGCCATGCACGAAGTGACGAGCGCCGACGCGATGGTGCGTCGGATCGACGTCGGCGGGGTCTCCTACCTCGTCAGCATCGCGGCGCTCCTCGGCGAGCGGACCCAGGGATGGCGGGTCGGGATCGTCGTCCCCGAGGCGCACTACCTCGGCGCGCTCGCCGCGTCGCGCCGCCGCGGTCTCGTCGTCGCCGGGCTGGTAGTGCTGGCGGCCGCAGCGGCCGCCGCCGTCATGTTGCGCGCCATGCGACGCGACCTCGGCCGGCTGATCGGCGAGACCACGCATCTCCGGAGCTTCGATTTCGCGCCCTCCACGAACGGCGCCGCCACCTTCCGCGACGTCCAGGCGGCCACCCGGAGCCTCGAGCAGGCCAAGACCGCGCTCCGCGCGCTCGGCAAATACGTGCCCCTCGACTTGGTTCGCGAGCTCTACGAGGCCCACCGCGAGCCCGTCCTCGGCGCCGAGCTGCAGGACGTGACGCTGCTCTTCTCCGACGTCGCCGGCTTCCCGCCCCTGGCCGCGGCCCTCACCCCCGACGACCTCGCGACTGCCCTCGGCGCCTGTCTCGATGCCAGGACCAGGGCGATCCACGCGACCGGCGGCAGCATCGACAAGTACACCGGCGCCGGCGTGATGGCGCTCTGGAACACCCCGCGGCCGCTCCCGGGCCATGCGCGCCGTGCCTGCGAGGCCGCGCTCGCCTGCGTCGCCGCGACCGAGGCGCTCTTTGCGAGCCCGGCCTGGCGCGGACGCGCGCCCTGGCGCACGCGCTTCGGTATCCACCGCGCCGAGGTCACCGTCGGCCACTTCGGCGCCCCCGACCGCATGAGCTTCACCGCCATGGGCGACGGCGTGAACCTGGCGTCGCGTCTCGAAGGCCTCGGCCGGCAGTACGGGGTGGCCATCATCGTGAGCGCGGCGATCGCGCGGGACGCACGCGACGCGTTCTGGCTGCGTCGCCTGGATCGCGTCGCCGTCAAAGGAAAACAGACGGGCGTCGAGATCTACGAGCTCCTCGGACGACGCGCGGCCGGCATGCCGGCCCCAACGATCGTCGCGGCGTACGAGGCGGCGCTCGCGGCCTACTTCGCCGGCGACTTCGGGCGCGCGCTCGCGCGATTCGACGCGCTCGTCGACGACCGGCCGAGCCGCGTCCTGGCGGCGCGTTGTCGCGAGTATCTGGCCGCCGCGCCGCCGCGGGCGTGGGACGGCGTCTTCGTCGCACGGTCGAAATAGGCGAGGCCTCTCACCGGTGGCGTCCGGGGTTCGAAGCGGGACACGACCCTCGCCGCCTGACGACGCGCGTCTTGACTGTCGCGACCGCCGCCCGCTAGCGAGTCCCGACATTTCGTCGAACGGAGGCCCCCTGATGCGTTCGCGCTTCGCCTTCACCGGCACGCTCGCCGCGTGCGTCGTGCTCCTCGCCGCCTCGGTCCAAGCCCAGACCACCCTCACGGGCGGACGCACGCTCGCGATGAAGACGAAGGCCGGTTTCAAGTCGACCGGCACCATCAACGTCGTGAAGGATCCGGAGCTGTACGCGCTCAGCAATCCCCTCTGTCCGGCGATCTCGACGCTGCGGCTCTCCTCGTCGAGCCAGGTGAAGGCGGAGATCGCCCTCCCCTGCGCCAACTGGTCGATCGCGGGCGGCGGCTTCGCCTACAAGGACAAGCTCGGCGCCGCCGGCGGCGTGCAGCGCATCGTCTACAAGGGCGGCAAGCTCGGCATCAAGATGAAGGGCGCGTCGTTCTCGCCGCTCGCCGGGCCCGTGACGTTCGCCGAGGTGCGGATGCGGGTCGGGTCGACGCGCTATTGCGGGCGGTTCCAGACCTTCAAGCCGAACGAGGCGGCGCGCCTCGGCGGCAAGGGACCGACGGTCGCATGCCAGCCGATCTGCGGCGACGGCATCGTCGATCCGACCGAAGTCTGCGACGACGGCAATGTACAGAACGGCGACGGCTGCGACGCCACCTGCACGCCGACCGCGTGCGGCAACGGCGTCGTCACCGGCAGCGAGACCTGCGACGACGGCAACGCCGCAATCGGCGACGGCTGCCGCCCGGACTGCACCACCGAGGTTTGCGGCGACGGCATCACCGACCCGGCCGAGCAATGCGACGACGGCAACGGGAGTGACGGCGATTGCTGCTCGGCCGCTTGCAGCGCCGAGGACGGCGGCCCGTGCTCCGACGGCGATCTCTGCACCAGCGGCGACGTCTGCGTCGGCGCGACCTGCGTCGGGGCGGCCGTGAAGCCGTGGATCAACGAGTTCGACTACGACGACTTCGCGCTCGGCGGCAACATCGACCGCGACGAGTTCGTCGAGATCGCGGCGCCCGCCGGCACCGACCTCGGCGGCTACACCCTGCATGCGGTCGAAGGCTATGCCGGCTGCAACTTCACCGTCTTCCCGGGCGTCACGACCGGGAACGCCAACTTCAGCGTCACCCTCCCGGCCGGCACGGTCGTTCCCGACGACACCGGGCTCGGCGTCGGGTTCGTGGTGGTCTGTTTCAGCTACACCTCCGAGCGCCACGTCGCCGCCGGCGAGTGCGACCTCGTGCTCCCGGCGCCGAACACCGAGACCAATCTCCAGAACGGCGACTTCCTGAACCAGTCCCTCTGGGGCTGTCCCGACGGCATCCTCCTGCTCGATCCCGTGGGCGGGCTCGCCGACGCCGTCAGCTACGAGGGCACCGTCCCGAGCGTCGGCAATTACGGCCCCCTCTTCCACGTGACGCCGTACACCGCCGGCGTGGACCAGGGCTTCAAGACCGGCGTCTCGTTCGAGAAGCGGACGCAGATCGGGCGCGCCGTCGCCGCCGCCGAGTGGGATTTGTCCGGCAGCTGCACCGACGCCGGCCTCTTCGACCTCACCTGCACCGAGCTCTCCGACTCGCCCGGCCGCGAGAATCCCGGCCAGGACCTGCACTGCCCCGAGCTCTTCTGCGGCGACGGCGTCACCTCGGCGGGCGAGCAATGCGACGAGGGTGCCGCCAACTCCGATGCCCCCGACGGGACGTGCCGCACCGACTGCACCCTCGCCCGCTGCGGCGACGGCATCGTCGATCCCGGCGCCGGCGAGGTCTGTGAGCAGGATGCGCAATGCGCGCCCGGCGAGACGTGTTTCGGCTGCCAATGCTTCACCGGCTCGCCGCTCGGTCCGCTCGATTTCAGCGTCGCCCCGGGTCCGTCGGCGGCGACGGTGACCGACGACGGCGAGTCGAGCTGGCTCAGCGTGACGCCGACGTTCGGCATCAACAACGGCACGCAGGGCAACTTCAACCCGGGACCGCTGCACCTCGCGGCCGGATTTCCCGACGCCAACGGCCGGACGCCGCTGTACCTGACCGCCACCGCCTACGTCGGCGGCAGCGTCCCGTCGCTCGCCGGCAGCGGGCGCGCGTGTGTCCGGATCGAGCAGGATCCCGTGCACGCGGGTGAGATCGATTGCGACGGCGGCAGCAACTACGACGTGGATCTGGTCGTGGACAGCGGCGGCACCGGCGCGAACGGCACGTCGACGCTCACCGTCGGCGCCGGCGCGGGTGACTCCGGCGCCGGCGCCGCCGTGATCCGCGTGCGCGTGACCCCCGCGCTCACGACCGACGGCAGCACGCCGTGCACGGACGCGGACTATACGACGACACCGCCGATCGCGACCGCCTTCACCACCGCCCTCGCCACGAGCACCATCCTGAACCCGCGCCAGGGCGGCGCGCAGACCCTCGTGTCCCTCACCGGCAAGCCGTTCGATTGCGTCGCCTGGACCGAGAACGGCCCCGCGAGCATCGCCGCGCCGAACCTCAACATGGACGTGACGCTGCCGGTGGTGGGCACGCTCGACATCGCGCAGGTGCTGCGGCTGAACGATTGAGCTACGTCACCGGCGGCCGATGCGGACTATCGGCTCGTCGGCTGGTCACGGGATCACAAACCGCCTCGTACGGCGCGCGCCGGGAACATCCCGCCCTTCGATAAGGTCTGGATCGCGCCGGAAGTGTCCACCAACCAGGCGAATGCGGGGGATTGTGCGTCCGTCGTGGCGGACCAATGAGCGCCCTTGCTCAGACCCAATGCTGGTTCGACGCAAGGGAAGGCACAATAAAAGGGCTCAGGCCGCAGGATCGTCAAGAGCTCGTACACCGTCGGCCGGCGCCAGTCGCCCTGATAGGTCAATCCCTGCACGGCGGGGAGGAAGTCCGTGAAGATGGTCCCATGCGCTCCGCCCGGCGACAATGGTGTGTAGGATCAGCTGTACTCGTTGTCGAGGTCGTGGACCGACGAGTCATCGGTCTTCTTCTCCCACTGCAGTCCGGTCAGGTTGTCCAATACGGTGCCGTCGCTGTTGTCGACGAACCGCGGAGCGTCACACGTCGATCCCGTACCGCTCGCTTCCGCCTGAAGCTTGTCCCAGGTCGTCACGTATTCGATGCGGCACCTCGAGAGTGACCTCCAGTGGTCGAACGTGAACGGACTCGAGTAGAATTTTCCCAGCACCTTCTGCTGGCACGCACCGTACTTCGCGGCCGCGAGGTAGCAACCCTTCTGGCATGCTTGCTCCGGAGTCGCCGCGTTTACTGAAGTCGCGAGAAACGCCAGGCCGCGGCCGCGATAGAGCAAACGATCCGCACGCTCGAACCTGAGGTCATGAATCGCTCGTCACTCAGTCTGCCTTGTCCTTGAGCTGGACATCGTCCTGCCGCTGGAACGCGCCGGAATAGACCGCCTCCCAACATGCCGGCGACGGCAGCGTGTTGGAGAGCTGCACCGTGAGTGGCGCGGCCAGCGAGGCGAGCGCCGGCATGGGCAACGACGCGCCCTTCCCCTTCACCTGGATCCTCGCCTTCCCGGTGACGAGCCCTTCCTTCAGTTGGACCCCGACGACACCGTCGGGAGCGCCCGACTTGCGCTTGAAGCTGAAGCCCTTGGCGCTCTCTTTCCAGCCGACGCCCGACGGAATGCCGACCGTCATGGCGAGCCCGCCGCCGTCGTAGACGCAGAGACGATAGCTGGTCGTCGTGGTCGGCTGGCCGAAGGCGCTTTTCGGCGTCACCGGACCGGGCTGCCACTTCCATTGCAGCTGGTCCTTCGTGCTCGGCATGCGGTCCGCGAGCTTGACGGTCGCTTTCGCCGATTGCGTGGGTTGTGCGCATCCCGCCATCGGCGTCGGGGCGCAGTCGAGGAGACACGTGGCCGAGCAGCCGTCCCCGCCGGTGAGGTTGCCGTCGTCGCACTCTTCGCCACGGTCGACCGTGCCGTCGCCGCACACCGACGCCCGGACGAACGCATCCTGGACCGCGTTCGTGTCACCGGCGACCAAATTGGTGGCGTCGCTCACGAAGAGCACGGCGACGCCGCCGTCCGCGACGCCGAGTGACACGCTGTCGGCATCGCCTTCTGCGCCACCGACCGACAGGCTCATCCGCTCGGTCGTCTCCGCTTCGCGATCACGGAGAAACACGTCGTAGCACGACCCGAACTCGCAGAGGTTGGTATCGCCCGGCACCAGATTGCTGGCCCGACTGGTAAAGGTGACGAAACGCCCGTCGCTCGTCACCCGACCGCCGAAGCTGCTGTCGTTGCCGTGCGCACCATCGGTGCCGACACTGACGACCTCGGTCTTCCCGAGGTCGCGGTCGCGGAAATAGACGCGCGTGGGATTCGCCCCCGACACAAGACGGTAAGTGTAGAAGCGTGCAAACTCGAGGGGGCCAATGCTGGAGATCTGCGTCGGATTCAGCCCGACGCGTTCCCAGGAGTTGCTCTCGCGGTCGAAGATGATGAGCCGGCGCAGACGCGTGTCCTCGTCGCACGAGAACTGATCGTCGTGCAGAAACATCACGAAGCGCCCGTCGCCCGAGATGCTCGGGCTGAGGTTGTCCCCCGTGTCGCACTCGCTCTCCCCGAAGAAGTTCAGCCAATAGGAGATCCATCGGGTGGTGCCCGCTACCCGATCGCGGATGAAGATGTCCTGGTAGCTGTCGTCCACCGACGTCAGGTCATGGTTGCCGCTCTGGAAGACGACGAAGTGCCCGTCGTCCGAAACGCGGCAGCTTCGCCCGCTGGCCTCTCCTTCGCCGTCGGTGATGCTCACCCGTTCGGTGGTGCCGTTGACACGGTCGTGGAGGAAGCAATCCATCGCGTCGTTCGTGTCGCCGGCCACGAGATTGGACGCGAGGCTCTCGAACACCACCCAGCGTCCGTCGGCGGAGATGTCGGGATTGCCCGATCCACCGTTGCCTTCCGCCCCCACGGAATCGACGCTCACCCGCGTCGTAGTGGCCGTCACCCGATTCCGGACGAAGACGTCGCCACAGTTCTCGGTGACCTCATTGCCATCGTCATCGCATTGGTTGGTGTCGCCGACGATCAGATTGTTTGCCGTACTGGAGAATGCCACCCACTGTCCGTCCGGCGTCATGGTCGCCGTGAGCGTCTCGCCGTCGGCGGCCCCGCCATCCGCAGCGATGCTGACCAATTCGGTGGTTGCGGCCCCCGCGTCGCGGGCGTCAGACATCGCACCGACGACGACCATCGCCACGACCCAACCCAGACGCAGGCGCTGCTGCTTCATACGAGCTCCTCGAAATAGGATTGCGATGCACCGATCAACGTCACGCAGGATCACCCGACGCTCCCGTGAAGATCAAGGGAAATCCATGTGCGCCATATTGGCGCGGTTGGACTGCCCTTCGCTTCAACGTCTCAAGGAACCCCCGAGAGCAGGGTCAGAAGCTCGCAGTTCTTGATCTTCCCGTCCGGCGCGTCGTCGTCACTGGCGACGACGATGTCATCGCCGCCGCCACCGCTGAAGGTGTCGCCCCCCGGCAGCCGCACGACAACCATCGCCGGCAGGCACCGCGCCTCGGGCAACATCAAATGATCGACCGGGACCATCACTTGTTCGGGGTCGAGCCCGAGTTGCTTCGCCACTTCCTCGATGGTGTCGATCGACGTGCCGTCGAGGTGCGTCTGGCAGGCCTCGCGCAAGCGGCCATAGCTCGCGCGGATGCCGAAGCCTTCGAGCAGCGACTTCAGCGCCGCCGGCCCGCAATCCATCGCCGACGTCTGAACGATCTCGGGAACGATGCGGCGGCGAGTCCCGCGCCCGAAGATCACGACGCCCCGGGCGCCGATGCGGGGAAGCTCGCGACGGGCCGCGTGAGCATCTGGCCGGCGGCGCGCATCGTCAGGACCCAGGGTGAGGTTGACGAGGAGTTTTTAGCGGCCGATTCCGTCTGATCCGATCAATTATCCCTGATGAAGAGCCCGGCAGCCGCGAACGCGTTGCTGTTTGCGTCGAAGATCTGCAGGTCCAAGAACTCGAGCGACGAGCACAGGGGAAGACCGGGTTGTCCGAGATTATTGAGGGCCGCGTTGGCGCTGGTCTTGTGCTTCACCTTCCCGGCGGTCAGCGTGAAAGGGAACAGGGCTGGGAAATCGATGAGCGTGAGATCGCCAAGATCGCGGTCGTCGAACGTCGTGCGCGCAAGGGCGGTGATGGCGCCGGGACCGCTCGCGGGGCCACCGGTGCCGTCGAGTATCCCACTGAGCGTCATGGTGAGGAGGATGTCGGCTGTGTCCCCAGGTGGATTATTGGGGTGCACGACCTTGTTCGTGCCGGGCTTCGCCCCGAGCTGTCCCGAGGCGCCCGGACCCCAGTGCCATCCGTCCGACGGAGATCCGTCCAGGTCGTTGAACGTCTCCGGAGCGGCACACGCTTGGTCGCCACCCTCCGTCGTCGTGTTGGGCGGGCTGCCGCCTTCTTCGGGGTCGTCGCACGGCACGAAGGCTTGCACGAACGAGGTCCCAAAGGTCTTGGCGCTCGTCGGATGCTGCAACAAGCAGTCGTTGGGGGTCAAGATCCCGCCGCTGGCGAAAACGTTGTCATTCGCGTCGCGAATCCTCACGCTCACGATCTCGACCGACGCGCACATGGGAAGACTGGGTTTCGAGCTTCCATTCAGCAGCACGTTGTAGCTCGTCTTCATCTTCACCGTTCCGGCAGTGAGCGGAAAGCCGAACTCGGTCGGAGACTCGACGATCGTGAGATCGCCGTTGGCGCGGTCCTCCATGGTCGTGCGCGTCACAATGGCGAGGGTGCCGTTCCCGCTCGCGGGGCCGGGGGCGCCGTCGACGATCCCTTTGAGGTTCATGGAAATGAGGAGGTCGCCGCTGTTCCCCGACGGATTGAGAGCGCTCGGGGGGAGCTTGCTCTTTCCCGGCCTTATCTGCACGGTCCCCGAAGAGGTTGGACCCCACAGCCATCCGTTCGCCGGAGATCCGGCTTGCTCGTTGAACGTCTCGGGAGGTTGGCATGCGGGAACGAGGCCGCCGTTCGCCGCCACGTTGGGCACGTTGCCGCCGGGTTCGTTGCACGGCACGAAGGCTTGGACGAACGAGACCTGGAAGGTCTTTGCCTTGTTCGGGTGCTCGAACGCGCACTGGGCCTGCGCCGGAGCGCTGCTGGCGAGCAGGGCGAGGCCTGCCGTAGTGATCGTCGACAGGATGGGCAATCGCCTCATGGTCACCTCCAAGTGTGGCAAGACCGCCGCAGTAAAGGCGATCGCGCGAGGCGCTGTCAATCGGAAAGCACGACGGGTGCTGTCCTTTGGGAAAGCACCGAACGATGAAAGACGAACGACGAACGACGGTGCGCCATTCTGGCGCATCAGGGATGGAAGGTCACTTCGTCGCCACGAGGATGCCGTAGAATGCGTGCTGGCCGAGTAGCAACTGAACCAAGCGAAACACGGAGTGGGTGTTCCCGTGCGCCTCGGCCGAACGGACGCCGAGGTGGTATCGGGTGAAGTTGGCCGGGTAGTGCAGCACCGTCGTCAAGAACAATCGCGCGACAGAAGAGGCCACGTGCCACGAAACGTCGTCGAGGCTGACAGATGAGAAGCCGGCCGCTGCTGCGTCGGCGAGGTGCTCCTCGCCGGTGCGTATGTCCGGAACCGCCCATCCATCGGCCCACTGACGAAGCAAGTACTCGCCCCGTCGACGCAGCGGCCGCCCCCTCCGCATGCCATCAGCAATCACCAACCGACCGCCGGGGCGTAGCACTCGGGCTGCTTCTGCGTAAAAAGCGGGCGCGTCCGTTGCGTAGCACACGCTCTCGATCGCCCACAGGACGTCAAAGCTGGCGTTCGGGAACGGCGTCTCCGTGAAGTCCGCGAGCTCAAATACGACCCACTCTGATAGACCTCGAGTCTTAGCGTAGTCGCGCGCGCGCGCGAGTTGACTCGGAACGACCGTGATACCCGTAACATCGGCGCCACGGTTCTCGGCGAGCCACAGGCTGCTGCCTCCGACGCCACACCCTGCGTCGAGCACGCGATCCCCTGCGTGTATCTTGGCACGGTCCGCGAGCTCCCGGTTCATGTTCAGGAGTGAAGCGTGGTGACTCAGCGCTCTCCAGTCAGTGTAGCCAAAGTGCAAAGCGAGGTTGTCATTGTTGATCCAATATCGCTCGTAGTCGCTCCAGGTATTGTCATAGTAGCGGAGGGTTGGCTCGTGGACGTCCAACACCATCGGCCGCTGCGGTGCGTCCAATGCTGAGGCGACGTCTTCTCCCACAGATGCTTTCGCGGTGTCAGAGGATCTCATAGGGGCAAACTCCCTCTTCAAACGCCATCGTTGACTCCCGTGCCATTTCCATGGTGAAGCAGCGAGCCCTGAGCAGTGATGCAGTCCGACGCGACCATAGTCGAAGCGCGCGGCGTCTCCAAGATTTACCGTCGCGGAACCTGGAATGTGGCCGCGCTTCACGCGATATCGTTCACGGTCCCGCGGCGCAGCACGGTGGCGATCATGGGTCCGAGCGGCTCGGGCAAGAGCACGCTCCTCAACCTCCTGTCGGGGCTCGACCAGCCGACGGAGGGTGAAGTGTTCATCGCTGGCACACGGCTCAGTGATCTCGATCCGGAAGCGGCGACCCGGTTCCGGCGGCGGCACATCGGGTTCGCGTTCCAGTTCTTCAATCTGATGCCCACGATGTCGGCACACCGGAACGTCACGCTACCGCTCCTCGCCGACAGGCAGCCGCGGGCTGACGCGAACCGGCGGGCCGACGAGGCACTGGCGGCCGTTGGCATGAGTCATCGGGCGGATCACCTTCCGAGCGAGCTATCGGGTGGCGAGCAGCAACGAGTGGCCATCGCGCGCGCACTCGTCATGCGCCCCGAGGTTCTGCTCGCGGACGAGCCGACCGGGAATCTCGACAGCGCCACGGGTGCCGAAATCCTTGCGCTACTGCGTGAGATGGTCGTGCAGCAGGGGCTCTCGATCGTCATGGTGACCCATTCCGATGCCGCCGCGGCCATCGCGGATCGCATCCTCGTCATTCGTGACGGCCGGCTCATCGATGGAGCGTCCGCGGAAGCGCGGCACGATGCGAACACCGTTCCTCGCTGAGCTGCTGCTCCACGTGAGCCTGCCACATTGGCGGGACCACCGGCTCCGGACACTGCTCACCGTGGTCGGCGTTGCGCTCGGCGTTGCGAGCGTCGTCGGCATAGCAGACGTCAGCGCCACGGTGCTGGCCTCGTTCCGCCACATGGTTGAGACGATGGGCGGCGGCTGCCCGCTGGAGGTCGTGAGCCCTTCCGGTGGCGTGCGGGAGGATCTCATCGAGCGGGTCGCCGCCGTTCGTGGAGTCAAAGCAGCGGCGGGAGTGATCGAAGGGTTCATCCCGCTCGTGGATCACCCCGACGAGACGCTCTACCTCGTCGGACTGGACTTTCTCGGCTCTCCGGTCTGGGAGCAACAGTTTCCGCGTGCCGAGATGGAGATCGAGGACGAGCTCGAGTTCGTCAGCAAGGTCGATTCCGTCGCCCTTCCGGCGGCGTTCCTCGCTCGCCACGGATGGTCTCGGAACGATACGTTCGCGGTGCTCACTGCGGCCGGGCCGCGCACGCTTCGCATCCGTGGCGTGCTGGGTGCGGTAGCACCAGCGCAGCTGTTCGACGGCGCGATGGCCGTGATGGATCTCCCCGCGGCCCAGCGCCTGCTCGCCCGGGATGGGGAGGTCGACCGGGTGGCGGTGGAGCTGGAGCCAGACGCTGACGTCGACGCGGTACGGCGCGTGCTCGAGACCGAGCTCGGCGCGGGCGTCGAGGTAACCGCACCCGAAGCCCGCGGCCGACAGGCCGAGCACTTCCTCCTCTCACTGCGCACCATGTTGGCGACGATGAGCGCGGTGGCGATCATCGTCGGGACACTGATCGTCTTCCACACCGTGGCGGTGTCGGTCGAACAGCGCCGGCGCCAATTCGCCCTTCTTCACGTCGCGGGCGTGAGCCCGCGCATGCTGACGTGGCTGTGTCTCACCGAGACCGCGCTTCTCACCGTGGTCGGTATCGTGCTCGGCTTGGGCGGCGGCTGGCTCCTCGGGCGCCTCGGCGGGGGTCTCGTGGCCAACGTGTCCGAGATTTGGCTGCGCATCGATGTACAGGGAGTCGCACACTCGCGCGCAGGAGAGCTGACGGGGGTCATCGCCGCTGCCGCGTCCGCGCTCGGGGCGTCGTACGTCGCCATCCGCGCCACCTTTCAGGCAACTACCGTGGAAGCGCTCCGCCCCACACCCCTTCCGGTGCACGAGGGGCACCTGCGGCTCAAGGGTCTTCTTCTACCGGCCACCCTCGTGGCCGGCTCGTGGCTCATCCTTCTGGCACCGCCCGGTTTGGCCTTTGCACCGATGGTGGCGCTCATCGTGGGAGCCTGCGTGCTCGGCTACCTGGGTGGGGCATTGATCGCCCCGGGCCTCGTGTTGCTCGCAGGTCTCATCGGCAAGCGCGTGTGCCCGTACGTCGGCTGGCTTCCCGTTCAGCTCGCGCTCGATAACCTTCCCCGCGACCCGCGCCGTAGCGGCGCCACCGTCGGCACGATCATCGTGGCGATGGCGATCGCAGCCAACGTCGCGGGTACGGTCGCCAGCTTCAACGCCGGCATCCTCGACTGGACAGAGCAGCACTTTGCATCCGACTTGATGGTCGGCGCTGGAGCGCGTGTACAGTTCTTCGGCGGCAACGTCATGGACGTGGCGCTGGCCGACACTTTGCGCGACGTACCGGGGGTCGCGAGCGTGGAACCCTTTCGTGTGCGGCGCATCAGCCTGAACGGGCGTCCCGTGTTTCTCCAGGGCGTCTCGATTGACGAGCGGCTAGCACGAGGTGGCCTGCCGATGGTCGAGGGAAGCTTCGCCGACGCCGTCGACGGCCTGCGCGCAGGGACAGGGGTCCTACTCAGCGACAACCTTGCATTTCGTCTCGGCCTGCATAAGGGCGACACGATCACGCTTTCGACGTTGCACGGGGATCGCACGTTCCGAGTTGAGGGAACGTACACCGACTACGTCGGCTCGATCGATCTCGGGGCTGTGGTCGTCGACGCGACACAGCTCGTGACCTTGTGGGACGATCGGCTGGCGAATCTCTTCCGCATCTGGCTGACCTCGGACGCTGCGCCGGGGGATGTCCGCCGGATCCTGCTCCGGCGTCTCGGCGCGGATCGCGGTTACTACGTCATCACTGCCGGCCAGTTTCTCGAGCGCATCCGCGGCCTGGTGCGCGGCGTCTTCCACGCGACCTGGACGATGCAGGTCGTAGCTGCGCTGATCGGCGTCATCGGCGTGGTAAACGCGCAGCTAGCGACCGTGCTCGATCGCGCAGGAGAGATCCGGACGATGCGCACGATCGGCGTCTCGAGTAGCGACATCACCCGGAGTACGGTCGTGGAGTGCGCCCTGCTCGGTGTGCTCGGAGGCCTCGGCGGGGTCGCTCTCGGCACCATGCTGAGCGCCGAGATCGTTACCGTGGCGCTTCGGCTGCTGACCGGGTGGCAGCTGCCGTTCACCGTCGCGCTCGCGCCGCTCGCGGGCGGCGTGGCGGCTGCGGCGGTGGTCTCCGCGGCGGCAGGATGGGTACCGGCGCGCGCCGTCGCTCGGCTGGAAGGCGCGCCGATCGCGCTCGATTGACGGCCGGCTCACCTTCACCTGTGGGCAATCGGACGGACGAGCGACCGTGTCAAAAGGACCAACGCGCTTCGAACGTGAGCTCATCGTTGTCCCGAAACTGTCCGATCATCGAATTCACGGGGCCACCAATCGCGAGATAGCCGACACGGAAACGCCAGTGGTCACCGAGGCGGTACGATACGCGCGGGTGGACGAACCAGGCGCCCCGCTCCAGCGCGTACACCGCTCGCGTCTCGACCTCGAGAGCATCACCGAGGAATTGCCGCCGCAGCGAACCGAGGAGGCGGGTTTCGGGATTCGACAACAGCTGACGCGGTCCATCGTCGGTGAAAATAACCTGGCTCAATTGCAGCAACGGCAGGAAACCGGCGACCCAGTAGTCGATCCCGATACCCCACTCGACGCTGTCGCGATCGGGAGACAGCTCTCCGAGCGGAACCTCGGCGTGCTCGGTGGCGAGCAACTCGACAGCGTAGCGTGCCACGGTGCTCGGACGGATCACTTCGGCCGCCAGGTCCCGCGCCGCGCGCAGGTAGGGGCGATTCTGGAAAACCGCCACCTCCGCCCGTATCGTGGCGCCGCCGATCGTCCGTGCGGCGTCGGCCGCCGTCATGTGGATGGTGTCGTGCTCCTGGCGCAGCACCGTTTCGGCGCGGATCGGCAGCCTGCCCTGGGCGAGTGCCTCCGTGCAGCCGATGCACGACGCAGAAGCGGCGAAGCCGACGTCCGGTCCGGCTTCCGGTCCCGTGTAGTGCGAGAGGCTCCAGTCGGTTCCGCGAACCGTCCCGGCCAACCGGAACGCGATGCCGCCGGAGTCGAACGTGCGCGGCGGTCGCGAGTTGGCAGTTCGCAAGTCGATCGGAATCCGCACCGGCCCGTTCAACGGGAAGAGCGGCATGCTGCCCGGCGGGACGCCGGCGATCGCGTTCAGCAGATCCTCGGCGTCGGTCTCGGTCAGCGCGAGCGCACCCGGAACGATCGCTTGCGGAAACCACCGTTCCCCGACGAGCGGCAGTCGAGAGGGTACGGCGATGGGCAGGTAGATCAAGCTCGCCCGCAGCTCGCTCAGATCGAACGAAGGCAGCGGCGGGAGCGCATGGGAGAGGGCGATCGCCGGTATGCCGATCTTGCTCTCTTCGTAGTCTCGGACGATGGGATCGTGGAGGTCGCGCGGCGTCAGTACGTCGCTCGGCGGTACGCCGTCGAGCTTACCCCACGTGAATTTCTGGATACCGGCACGGATCTGGGTGCGATCCGCGCGCCATTCGACGAACGCCTCGTTGAAGTCGAGCGCGGGCGTCAGGTTCTGAAACGCGTGAACGAAGTTGAAGATACCGGCATGGCCGTCGTCGAAGGGTCCGCCGACGCTCGCCCGCAGGGCCGCTTGCGCGCGCAACGCTCGCGCCAGCTGACTCTGGATGCGCAAGAACCCGACCGCTTGCGGATCCTGCCGCGGTCCGCCGAGGTCGGCCACGGCGAGGGCGTCGAGGTACCCCGAGAGCTTCGTGTTCGCCGCCGCCGGCAGGGCGGGAACCTCCGCCGCCACGCCGTTCGTCGTCAAAGCTACGACACACAGGAACGCGATCGACGCGGTCGGGGCACGGGTCACTGCGGTCCATGCTCCAGTGCTCCCTGGGTGAAAGCGTCGTCCGATATGTTCTGGTCGAAGCGGACGTCCAGTACTTCGATCGTGGTGCCGCTGCCAACGCCGAGCGTCTCGACGTTCACTCGATAGGCGACCGGGATCGCGCCGAACCGTCGAATGTCGCTCTGCGTGATGCGTTTGGCCGCTTCCGTGGCGCTGCGGAAGAGCTCGAGGCGGCGAGGAAACAGGTCGTCGGTGCCTAGCCACACGACGATCTTCTCGTAGCCGATGTCCTTGCGTTTCGGCGTGAGCTCGATTGCGTGACAGCTGACGCCGTCGACGGACTCGGGGCCGCGCAGGCTCGACGCTGCCTCCGCCTCGCTCCACGAGTTGATCTCCGTGATGATGTCGAGATCGTGGTAGGTGAGGTCGGTGCCGACGAAGCTCTGGTTGCGGACGCTCACCGCGATCTGCCGCACGCGCTGGAGCTCGGGGACGTAGAGCCATTGGTCGGCAGCTCGCTCCTTGTGCATGAACGACAAGAATCCCGTGCCGTCGACCTCGGGCGGCGCCGAGAAGAACAGGATCATCTTGCGCTCGCCCCCGGGGTAGCGCTTTTCGGACATCTCGAGCTCGCGGGTGCGAGTGACGCCGCGCCGGTCGACGATACGCAGGCGCAGCTTCTGGCGGCGGTCCACCCAATGCTGCGGGCCGTCGTCGAGGGCCCGGCTACGGTCGAGGATCTCGCGCGCCGATTCGGCGAAGGCCGGCGCCGCGAGCAGCAGCACGAGAACGGACAGCCCGCAGCATCGGATGGCGAGGCCCATTACGGGTGGACGGTGAGCCTCCCGGTCACCGTCAGCACACCCGGACCGGGAAGTGAAGTCGCGCCGTCGATCAACACGTGGCCCGCCTTGGGGAGGCAGAAAACGGAAGCCAGCGTGACGGGCGACGGGACGTCGACCGTGAGCGGTCCCGCCGGGGTGCCGGTTGCGGTGATCGAGGTGCAGCGCGTCGAATCGCCGCCGAAGCAGCCCGCCGTCGTCTGTTGCTCTTCGGCGTCGCCGGAGCAGAAGATCCCAGCGTCGTCAGTCTTGCTGGTCGATCCGGTGACCAGCGGACTGAGGTCGATCTCGAAGTCGGGGACCTCGAAGCTGCCGTCGCTTCCGCCGGGTAAGCAGTCCTTCGAAAGTCCGCTCGGATTGACGGTCGTGCAGGCGGCACCCGCGCTGGCACCGCGATCGCACGTGCCCGTCTTCGGGTCCGCCGGGTCGGGAGTGCCCGCGTATCCGGTGCACGTCGGGCAAGGTCGATCGGCGTCGGCCGTGATCCACGTGGTCGCGGTGAGCTCGAGATTCAGGAGCATGCTGCCGGTCGCGAGGTCCAGGCTTCCGGACGCCGCCGACGCAAAGACCTGGCGGACACAGACCGAGAGGCCGGGAGCGGCGGGGTTCGGAATCGGGACCGGCGTCCCGAACACGCTGCCCTTCCGGGAACCCTCCACGCCGACCGGAAGACCCGCATCGGGCATACCCGTGACGCGGCAGACGCCCTCGTCGCAGCCGCTCAGCTCGAGCCGGGTGGTCGTCCCGCCCGGTAATGCGCTCTCCCGATTCGTCGACACGCCGCCGCCGAGCACGAGACCGCCACAGGTCAGGTGCACGTCATCCGGATTGAGCAGGCGGTCGTCGGACAGGGGCCCCGGCGCGATCTGCCCGCAATCGCCGCCACCCGTGGTGACGGTGAGATCGACGGACGACGGTCCCGACGGCTCGTCCACAATGCAGTTCTCGAGGACGAGGAGCCCGGCGGCCTTGCGGAGGACGTTCACGCCGTCCGACACCGTGACCCGGCCATTGCCGTCGACGTCACAGCCCGTGCTGGTGCAGGCACCGAGGCCGGCGGCGGCGCGAAGCGCTTGTACTCCGTCGCTGACGGTAACCAATCCGTTACCGTCCGCATCGCCGCACTCGAGCGCGAAAACGGCCGAGCCGAATACGGCCGTCAGGAGCGCGACGCACGCGGGGATGCCGGCCGCACGCATGGGGGCCTATGGATTGACCGTGAAGGTGCCCGCGAGCGCGAGCGCGCCCGGTCCGGGGAGCTTCGCCGGACCATCCACGATCACGTTGTTTGCCCGCGGAACGCAGAACACCGACGCGAGCGTCACGGGGGCAGCCTGGCCCGTCGTGAGCGGCCCCGCGGGTGAGCCCGTCTCGGAGATGGCCGTGCACGTGGTCGCGTTGCCTCCGAAGCATCCCGGCGCCGTCTGCTGGTGGTCCGCGTCGCCCGTACAGAAAATGCCTCCAGCCGCGGTCATGCTGACAACGCCCGTGATCAGCGGGCTCAAGTCGACGTTGAAATCAGGTACTGCGAAGCTGAGGTCCGTCCCGCCGGGAAGGCACTGTTTCGAGAGGCCCGCCGGGTTGACGGTGGTACACGGCCCATTGCGATTCGCGCCGCGATCACACGTGCCGGTCTTCGGATGGGCGGGATCCGCCACGCCCGAATAGCCGGTGCACTTGGGACACGGCTGCCCGAAATCACCCGTGATCCACGTCGAGACCGACAAGTTGATGTTCAGCGAGGCGTGCCCCGTGTCGAGGTTGAGCGTGCCCGAGGCGTCGGCGGCGAAAACGCTCCGAACGCACGCGGAGAGACCCGGCGCCGCGGCGTTCGGAATGGGTACCGGCGGGCCGAAAATGCTCCCGGCCTTGGAGCCGTCGATCCCGACCGCGAGTCCGGCGTCGGCGACCCCGGTCACGGAGCAGGTGCCGGCGGAGCAACCCGTCAGACCGTAGCGGGTGGTCGCTCCGCTCGGTGAGAGACCCTCGGCATTGAGCGAACCGCCGCCGCCGATGAGGATCCCGCCACAGGTGAGGTGCACGTTGTCCGGATTGATCGTACGTCCGGCGGGCAGTGGCCCGGGCATGACCGACCCACAGTTTCCGCCGCCCGCGCCGACCGTCAGGTCGATCGACGACGCCTGCGCCGGGGACGGGGACGGGACCGGGGACGGAATGATCGTCGCGACCGCGCTCGCGACGAAGGCCGTCGTCTTCGCGAGAACGTCGTTCGCATCACCAGTGGTGGCACAGGGACGCTTCGCCTTGGCTTCGAGCTTGGCGAAACAGCCCTTCGCCGGGGCCACGAATTTGGCGATCGCCTTGTTGCGGCAGACGTCGAGCTTCGTCGCGTCCGGCTTCTTGACGTTGATCGCCTCGCAGACGAGGAGGCCTTTCAAGAGGTTGGCGACGCACTTCTTCTTGCCCGCGCCGCAGACGTCCTTCACCGCCGCCGGATACGACGGGTCGAGATCGCTGACCACGTCGAGGACGAAGGCTTCCGTCGATGCCGCGAGCGTCTCAGCTCCGTTCGCGCTGCACGGTGCTTTGCCGTCGAGCTTTTCGATGCAGCCCTTGAGCGGCAGGCTGAACTTGTCGTGTCGGTCTTGCGTGCATTCGGCGTCCAGAGAGTCGCCGGACTTCTCCGCTACCTGGTGGCAACCGAGTAGGCCCGCGCCGAGCGTGGCGACGCACTTGAGCTTTCCGCTGTCGCATTTCTGGGGGGTGGCGACGGCGGCGAACACCGCAGGAGCCATGATCGAGAAGACGGCACCGGCGGTGAGTATGCGGACGCTCCTCGTGGTCATGTCCGACCTTCAGGGTCAGTCTGTACTAACCTCTTCCGCGAAGCGTCAAGCAAGGATTCACCGAGAAAGCGCGTCTGATGGAGTCGCGGCGCGATCCATCGACCTTCCCTCTAGTCTACTGGGCGCTCAATCGCTGCACGACGAGACCGAGCTCCTGGCCGAGGTGGAAGAGACCGCGCAGCAGGATGGCCTCGACGACGACCGCCGCCCCGGCGCCAATAACCCGAGGAGCACGGCCGCCGGAACGCGGAGACCGTCCGCACGGGCGCGAGCAGCCTGTGGAGCGGTCGCACCGGCGCCTCCGCCCCCGCGGTCGTCGGCCTCCGCCCGCGCGACAGGTCTTTCAGTCGTCGAGCCCGAGCTGTTTCGCCACGTCCTCGTGCGAGCTCGGCCGCCACCCAGGCGGTGTCAACGAACGGTCATGAACGATCGCGCCCCGGCTCCACCCTTCGCGCGCCACGCCGCCACCTCGGCGACGATCCACTCGCGAAACGCCCGCACCGCCGGATCCTCGCGGCCGTCGGGGCGCATCACCAGATGGTAGGTCCAGGGCGCCGTCGCCGTGACGGCGAACGGGCGGACCAGGCGGCGCTCGCGGAGCGCGCGCTCGGCGATGACGTCGCTCGTGAGCGCGATGCCCTGCCCCGCCATCGCGGCGTCGAGCATGAGCTGGGCGTGGTCGTAGGTGAGGCGGCGCACCGGCTCGAGACCCGCGACGCCGGCCGCGGCGAGCCAGAGCGGCCAGGCGGTCGGGATGTGGACCTCCTCGAGCCAGGTGTGGTGCGCGAGGTCGGACGGCGTGCGTAGGGGCGGGCCGTTCCGCGCCCGCGGCGGCTGACAGACGGGATAGAACTCGAGCGGGAAGAGCGGCTCGGAAACGAGCCCTTCCCACGGCCCGGTGCCGAAACGGATCGCGAGGTCGACGGGGTCGCGCGCGAAGTCGGCGTAGCGGGTGGTCGCCTCCATCGCAACGTCGACGTCGGGATGCGCCCGTTCGAAGGCCGGCAGGCGCGGCACGAGCCAGTTGCCGGCGAAGCTCGCGAGCACGCTGAGGCGGAGCCGGCGGCGCCCGCCCGCGCTCGCCGGCGTGATCGTCTTGAGCGCGGCGCTCGCGTCGTCGAGACGCCGAAGCGCGTCGGCGACGCGGGTAAGATACACGGCGCCGTCCGGGGTGAGCGCGAGCCCCCGCGGCTGGCGCGTGAAGAGCGGCCGGCCGAGCTCGTCTTCGAGCGCGCGGATCTGCCGACTGACCGCCGAGGTGGTGACGCAGAGCTCGACGGCGGCGTTCGTGAAGCTCAGGTGCCGGCCGGCCGCCTCGAATACCCGGAGAGCCGCCAGCGACGGAAGATGTGTGAACGGCGCCATCGCGGGCGCACGCTAGGGAACGCGTTGGGACGAAGCAAACCAGATGGCGGCGATGGTCGTGGCGCGAACGGTGCGCGTGCCCGACGCCCAGCTCAGCGGACCGCCGTGGGGGCGCGCGGCCCCTCGCACCCCGCGGGGGTCGTGCGTTCGACCGTCCCGAACTTGGCGAGCTGGGGCGCGATCTTGTCGGCCGGGCCGACGATGACGATGGCGGCGTCGGTGGTGGGCACCCAGCGCTTTGCGATCTGCTGCACGTCGGCGAGCGAGGTCGCGTTGACGCGCGCGGGGAACGCTTCGAGGTCGCTCCGCGGGAGCCCGAAGCCGGCGAGCTCGGCAAGCTTGCCCGCGACCGCGCCCGGCGTCTCGAGCTGCTTCGGGAACTGTCCGGTGAGGAGACTCTGGGAGCGCGCCAGCTCCTCGGCCGTGGCGCCCTCGGCCGCGAACTTGGCGAGCACGTCGAGGGCGACCTGCAACGCCTCGCCCGTCGTCTCGACCTTGGTGAACGTGCCGACGCGGAAGTCCCCCGGCGCCTTCCGCGCCGCGAACCCGCTCCAGGCGCCGTACGTCAGGCTGCGCTTCACGCGCAGCTCGTCGATCAGCCGGGCGCCGAAGCCGCCGCCGAGGATCGTGCTGGCGACGTTGGCGGGCACGTAGCTCGGGTCGGTGCGGGCGATGGCCGTGTTGCCGATGCGGATGTGGGTCTGGGTCGCGTCGGGCTTGTCGACGAGCAGGAGGCGACGACCGCTGATGCGCGCCGGCGCCGCGGGCGGCGCCAGGGTGGTGCCGGCCTTCTTCCATCCGCCGAACGTGCGCTCGGCCTTGGCGAGCAGGTCCGCGGCGCTGGCGTCGCCGATGATGACCAGGATGGCGCGGTCGGGCACGTAGTGGCGCGCATAGAAGCTTTGCACGTCGGCGCGGCCGAGCCGCGTCACGCTCGCCTCGGTGCCCTGCGAGAGGTGGCCGTAGGGATGGGAACCGTACACCCAGCGGGCGTAGCAGAGCTCGGCGACCGCCGCCGGACTCTCGCGCCCGGCGACGATGCCGGCGAGCGCCAGACCTTGCGCGCGCCGGAGCTCTTCCGGGCTGAAGGCCGGATGGAGCACGATGTCGGCGAAGAGATCGAGCCCGGCATCGAGATCCTTGCTCAGGAACTCGCCCGCGACCGTCGAGAAGTCGGTGCCGGCGTCGGCGCCGAGGTTGCCGCCGAGGAACTCGACCTCGCGCGCCAGCTCTTCGGCGCTGCGCCGGGTGGTGCCCTGGTCGAGGAGCGCGGCCGTGAGCTCGGCGATGCCCTCCTTCCCCGCCGGATCGTAGGCGGCGCCGCCGGGCAGCAACAGATTGAAGCGCATGATCGGGAGCGCGTGGTACTCGGAGACCAGCACGGTGAGCCCGTTCGACAGCACGCGCTCGGTCACCTGCGGCATCGTGACGGCGGCCGCGGGCTTGCCGATCGGCGGCGGCGTCGACGTGCCGAGGCCGAAGCGCACGGCGCGCGACGCGCACCCGCTCGTGAGCAGCGCCGTGCCGACGAGCACGAGCGCGGTCCGGAGCATCCGCGGCGTCATCGCGTCGCCTCG
>CAZWAX010000005.1:0-39198 GCA_964631985.1 uncultured Polyangiaceae bacterium
ACGCGCCCTTCTACGTCCTCGGGCCGCTCGTGACCGACGTCTTCCCCGGGTACGATCACATCACGAGCGCGATCGGCGCCACCGAGGCGGCGCGGCACGGCGCCGCGATGCTCTGCTACGTGACGCCCAAGGAGCACGTCGGCTTGCCGCGTGCCGAGGATGTCAAAGCGGGTTGTATCGCTTACAAAATCGCCGCCCACGCCGGGGACATCGCGCGCGGGATCGCCGGGGCCCGGCAATGGGACGATGATCTCTCGCGGGCGCGGGCGGCGCTCAATTGGCCGAAGCAATTCGAGCTCGCCTTCGACGGCGAGACGGCGCGGGCGCTGCACGACGAGGATCTCGAGGTCGATACGGAGTTCTGTGCGATGTGCGGCCACGACTGGTGCAGTCTTCGCATCTCGAAGGAGATCGTCGAGTTCGCGAGCGGCAAGGACGCCGCCTTCCAGCCAACCCGTTCGGCGGCGCGGAGCCCGGGCGTGAGCGAGGAAGGGCGTGCCCTCCTACGCCAACGTGGCACACTCCCGGTCGTCGAGGGGAAACACGCGTGTCACAGCGATCTCGTTGCCGAGCCCGACACCGCGAAGGACCTTCAGGTGCGCGTTCTTGGGGATGCGAATCCCTAGGTTGCCTGCTTCCCAGCCCCACTACGACCTACGACCGCGCGCGCCGGTTCCCCGATAAATCAGGTACTTGATGATCGGCAGGGCGCAACTGCGGGCGGTTGGGCCACCCCGGCGCCGGTGCCCAACTCAACGTTTCGGCTGAAGAAGCCGATGTGGATTCGCAGATGGCGTCTGCGCTGAGGATCCAAGAAGGCCCCTACATGGGGATCTCTTTGAGCTTCTGGCAACGGCGCAAGCAGCCTCCACTTGTGCACGATTCTGTGCGGACATACACCCGTGAAAAATCAGCGTGTTGAAACTTGGCGCTCCGCAGCAGAATGGCCCGCTTCTTGATCCCCGGCGATGGGGAAATGTCCGGAAAGATGGCCGATTGGTCTCGAGGTTGGCCCGAGTGTCCAAAGTGTTCTCTTGCGCCACGAAAAAGCCTATCGCTGACGCACAGCGTGCCGCAGGCGCCCCAGTCCAAAGAACGTCACCCGGGACAAGCTCTCGAAATGCATTGCTTTGGCGTCTCCGTAGCGGATGGCGCGGGCATTGCTGTGGAGGTGGAGGCGTGAGTCATCCGATGAGGAGCATGAGATCCATTCTGACCGTGCTGTCCCTGACGCTCGGTATCGTCGCGTGCGGACCCATGAAACCACCGCCGCCGACTCCGGAAGTGATGGCCCTCACCCCGACGCTCGCAGAGAATCCGAGGCCCGCACCCGCGCCGTACCTGCTCCAAGTCGGCGACGAGCTGGCGATCAAGTTCTACACCAACCCCGAATTGAACGAGGACGTGAAGGTCCGACCCGACGGAATGATCTCGCTCCAGCTGATCGACGACGTGGTCGCAGCCGGCCGCAGCCCCGCCGAGCTCGATGCGGACCTCACCAAACGCTACACGGGTGAGCTCGCCGATCCCCAGGTGAGCGTAATCGTCCGGAGATCCGGGTTGAACCGGATCTACATCGACGGCGAGATCGGCAAGCCTGGGACCGTGACCCTCGCAGGCGGCATGACGCTGTATCAGGCGATCCAGCGTGCCGGCGGCCTCCTCGAGACCGCGCACCGCGCGCAGATCATCCTCATTCGCAAAGGCCCCGACGGTCAGCCGGTCGGACGCGCGATCGACATCCGGCCGATCCAACGGGGCGCCAACCCCGCACTCGACATTCCCATGCGTCCGCTCGACATGGTGTTCGTGCCGCGCTCGAAGATCGCGGAGGTCGATCTGTTCGTGAAGCAATGGATCCGCGACGCGTTGCCCATCAGTGCGTTCCCCATCCCCTTTTGAGAACACCATGACCGACCAACCGATACCGTGGCCCGAGCTGCTGGCGATCCTGCACCGGCGCCGCAAGTTCATCCTGCAGGTGTTCCTGGCCGGATTCGTGACGGTCGCCATCGGCGTGTGGATGCAAGAGCCCAACTACCGCGCGTTCGCCACGCTCATGATCACCTCCGATCGCGCCCAGATCGTGGTGTCACCGGACGCCAACACCCGGCCGAACATCGAGCGCATCACCGAGCAGGACATGAACAGCGAGGTCGCGCTGATCCACAGCGAGGCCCTCGTCCGCGAGGTGCTCGCGCCGCATTGGGACGACAGCGAAGCGCAGTCCCCCGGCATCTTCGGCCGCATCGCCTCCATTCTGACCTTCCCCTTGGAAATCCCTGCGCTCCTCTACCAGAAGCTCCATGGCGTGCCGCCCTCCACCGCCTTCGATAGCTGGGTGCAGGTGGTGCTCGAGCAGCTGGGAGTCGGCATCGTCGGAAGGTCGAATCTCATCGAGGTCTCGTTCTACGCATCCGACCCGACGTGGGCGGCTCGATTCGTGAACGAGCTCGTGTCCCGTCACATCGAGCGCCGCGCCAAGTTCAGCCAGCAGTCGGAGGCCCGCCGGTTCTTCGAAAGCCAGCGCGACGTCCTGGCCGCCAAGTCGCTCGAGGCCGAGGCGGCGCTCGAGGACTTCAATCGCCGGCAGGGCATCGACTCCCTCTCTCCCGGTCAGCGGCAGGCGACACGAGAGCGCCTCGACGAGCTGCAAACGATGCTGGCCAACTCGGAACGCGAGCTCTCCGAGAGCACGGCCCGCGTCGGGTTCCTGACCAGCGAGATCAAGAACTATCCGCGGAACATCGCGACCGAGTCGAAGATCGCCCGGAACCAGCAGTTCATCCAACCGAAGATCCTCGAGCTCGAGCTCGAACGCAGTCAGTTGCTCTCGAAGTACGCACCCACGAGCGTCAAGATCCGCGACATCGATCGTCAGATCGCGGAAGCCAGACGGCTGATGGCTTCGAATCGCGAGACGCTGGCCGAGACCACCAACGCCATCAACCCCGCCTACCAGAATCTCGAAGTGGATCTCGCGCAGACCAAAGCGCAGATGGCCACGGTGGGCGCCCGGGTCGAAGCCCTGCGCGCGCAGATCGCCGAGCACAAGACGACGGTCGGCCATCTGGACGAGATCAGCTCGGAGCAAGAGCGTCTCGAGCAAGCCGTCGCGACCTCGAAAGAAGCGGCGGCGACCTATTCGAAAAAGGAAGAAGAAGCGCGTTTCACCACCGCGCTCGACGAGTCCAAGCTCGTCGATCTGACCGTCGCGCAGCCCGCCGAGGTACCGTCCGTTCCCGAGAAGACGAAGCAGGCGTTCATGCTGTTGTTGGGCACGGGCATGAGCCTCGTCGCGGCCCTGGCGCTCGCCTACCTCCGTGACCGTCTCGACCCGTCCGTGAAGAGCGCCGCAGAGGCGAAGGACGTCACCGGCCTCCCGGTGCTGGCGGAGGTCCGGTAACCCGGCCACCATCATGTACGCCGCCCACTTCGGACTCAGGACCGAGCCGTTCTCTCTCACGCCCGATCCTGCCTTCTTCTACCTGAGCCCCGACCACGCGGAGGCCCTCGCCGGTCTCAAGATCGGTCTCGAGAATCGCCGCGGCCTCATGCTGATGATCGCCGAGGTCGGCATGGGCAAGACCACGCTGCTCTACTCGATGCTCGACCAGCTCGAGCCCGAGGTCCACACGGCGTATCTTTCCAACACCCGGCTCTCCTTCGACGATTTGCTGCGCCAAGCGCTCGCCGACCTGGGTCAGCCCTGCACGAGCCGCGAGCGCATCGACCTGTTGACGGCGCTCAACACCTTTCTGCACGAGCGCGCGGCGGCCGGCGAAACCGCCGCCCTCATCATCGACGAGGCCCAGAATCTCGACGAGGAGACGTTCGAGGAGCTGCGGCTGCTCTCGAACTACGAGACCTACACCGACAAGCTGTTGCAGATCGTGCTCGTCGGTCAGCCCGAGCTCGACACCAAGCTTTCGCAGGCGAGCCTCCGCCAGGTCACGGAACGCGTCGCCGTCCGCTGTCACATCAATCCGCTGACCCAGTCCGAGAGCCTCCGCTATCTCGAGCACCGCTTGCGGGTGGCCGGTGGGTCGACCTCGCTCTTCACGCCAGCCGCCTTGCGGCTCATCACGTGGAAGGCACGCGGCATCCCGCGACGACTGAACATCCTCTGTCACAGCGCGATGCTGTTCGCGTACGGACGCGGCGCGAGTCGCGTGTCGTTCCGCGAGGCCCGCGCGGCCATTCGCGAGAAGCAGGGCCGCGGACTGGTCACCATCGGGCCGCGCCGCCGCTTCGTCGCCAACGGCGGCGGCGCCGCCGACATGCTTCCCTGGCGCATCGTCGCCGCCGGGGCCGCGGGCGTCGCCTTCGCGCTGAGTTGGGGAAGCAGCTATCTCGGCGAGCGGCCCTCGGAAGCGCCTGCCGCGACCCCGCGACGCATGATGCAGATGAACGAGGCGGCCGCCGCTCCGACCGCGAGCGAGGAGGCCCCGGCGGCCGTGGTCGCACCGAAGGTCGAGACCGTCGAGGCACCGTCTCCGGCACCCTCGCCGGCGCGTGAAGCGAGGACGGACGCCCTCGAATCCCACGAAGTGCTCGTGCCGGCGCCGAGCGCGGCCGAAGCAGACGCGGAGGCGTTCCGCGAGATCGTCGTCCCACGCGGCACCTCCCTCTCGGCTCTCACCCTCCAGTACTACGGCAACGGCAGCCCGAAGCTGCTCGAGCGCATCCTCGACCTGAACCCTCAGATCGTCGACGTCGACCGCATCATCGCTGGCGATCGCTTGAAGCTTCCGCCGAACGAAGAAACGGATAGGCCTCGATGAGCAACTACATCAACGTGCTGCGGCGCTTGGAGCGCGATCGCCGCGCGCCCGAATCCGCACCGATGCCCGACCACGGTGGCACCGAACCCGAACGCCCCGCAGCGACCGCACCCGTCTCCGAGCCCCTTCCCGTCGCGGCGCCGAACATCGAGATGCCGACGGCGATCGCGCCGGCCGCCGCACCGCGCACGGTGATTCCCCTTCCGAGCCTCGCACCGACACCGGTGGCCACGCCGCCAGTCCCCCCGGCGCCCGTCAGGACCACACCGTACCCGGGTCCCGACGCCGCCCCGGCGACCCGACCCGCGGAATCGCGATCGCACGACACCCGTCGCTCGCGTGCCTTCGCGACCGAGGCACATCCCGGTATCGCCACGCTGCTCGACAACATTCGCTTGATCGCCAACGGGCGCGAAAGCCGCACCGTCGTTCTCTGTGGGGCGTCCAACGCGGAAGCCGTCCTCTCCCTCGCCGGCGCGCTCGCGAGCCACGCAGAGCAGACCGGCATGCGAGCCTTTCTCGCGACGTTGCATCGCACCGCGCAGGGCGCCGTGGTGATCCCGGCGCGAGGCGCCACGAGCGATGCGCTCGCAATCGACCTCGACGCCGGCTCGTCTCCCGAAGTGTTGAGCGCCTGGGTGGAGCGCATCGCACCCGGCAGCGATCTGATCGTCGTCACCGGCCCTCCCCTTGCGACCTCCATCGACGCCGCCCTCCTGGCCTGCGCCTCCGACGGCCTCGTCATCGTCGCCGAATCCGAAGTGACGGAACGCGCGGCACTCCAGTTGGCCGCCGAACGCGCCCGCATCGCCGGCTGCAAAACCCTCGGTGTCGTCATGCACGGCACGAAAGACCGCATGCCCGCATGGCTCCGCCGGCTCCTCGGCGATCGCCTGGAATCTCACGCTCCTCGAGAGGACTAACCACGTCATGTCTCCGCGCCGCAAAGCCCTGATCACCCTCCTCAAGCTCACGGATCTCGCCGTCGTGATCGCGTGTCTGGTTGGCGCCGTCGCGCTCACCGCCGGGAAGGCCGGAGTAGAGACCCGCGTCGGCGTGCTCGAGATGCGCATCACGATCCTCAACATGCTGTTCGTCGGCGCGTATCTGGTCCTGTGGCACTTCGTCCTGCGGATGCGGGGCCTGTACAACTCGTACCGACTGTCGCCCGCGTCGCGTGAGTTCAAGGATCTGAGCACGGCGGTCGCACTGGGCACCATTCCGCTGATTCCCCTGAGCCTTCCGTTCGGGTTCGAGTACGTGAATCCCGCCTTCCTGGTGGTGTTCCCGACGCTGGCGTTCATCGGACTGGGCTTGGAGCGCCGCGTTCTGCGCGCGGTGGCGCGGCAGGTGCGAAGCTTCGGCCGCAATCTTCGCGACGTGATCATCATCGGTGATGGCGGTCCGGCGCTCGATGGCGCGGCCCGCCTGGCACAGCGCGACGGCCTCGGCTACCGCGTGATCGAGGTCCTGAACGTCCGCCCCACGAAGGTCCCCGCATACGTGAACGGCAACGGCGCCGTCGCCAACGGCACCTCGGTAAACGGGCACGGGCACGGCGACGTGCTGAGCGAGCTGGCGATGCTTCTCGAGTCCCGTCCGATCGACGAGGTCTTCCTCGGCTTGCCCCTCGACGGATCCGAGCCCCTCATCCGGCCGATCATCACCCTCTGCGAGGAGCAGGGAATCACCGTGCGCGTGGTCGCGCATCTGGCCGCCCTCGATTGGGGCAAGGCCTCGATCGACACGCTCGGCGAGCAGCCGGTCATCACCATCTCGAGCGGCCCTCCGGACACGCTCCGTCTCGTCGCCAAGCGGCTGATCGACGTCATCGGCTCCGGCCTCGGCCTCCTCCTGCTTGCGCCGATCATCGTGGCAATCGCGATCGCGGTGAAGCTCGACTCGGGCGGACCGATCTTCTTCGTCCAGGAGCGCGTCGGCCTCAATCGGCGCCGCTTCCCTGCCTACAAGTTCCGCACGATGGTCGTCGACGCCGAGCGGCTGCAAGCCGACCTCGAGCATCTCAACGAGGCCGAAGGACCCGTGTTCAAGATCGAGCAGGATCCGCGCTGTACCCGTCTCGGCCGCTGGTTGCGCCGCCTGAGCCTCGACGAGGTGCCACAGCTCGCAAACGTGCTCATGGGCGACATGAGCCTGGTCGGCCCCCGTCCGCTTCCGGTGCGTGACGTCGATCGGATCGACACGCGCTGGCATCGCCGGCGTTTCAGCGTCAAGCCCGGCATCACGTGCCTCTGGCAGATCAACAGTCGCGAGCCGAAGTTCGACGATTGGATTCGCTCCGACATGGAATACATCGACAATTGGTCCCTGACACTCGATCTCAAGATTCTCGCGAAGACGATTCCGGCAGTAATCTCCGGTCAAGGCGCCCACTGACGCCGCGGCCCCCGTTGCAACACTCGAGCCTCGTCCCCCTGTGAAAGGACGCTTCCAACCGTGACCACCGAAACCGCAGCTCCACCCGTGACCGTCATCGTCCCTTGCTACAACGAGGAGGCCGGTCTGCCGTTCCTGCTGGAACGTCTGCGCAAGATGCGAGTCCATGGCGCCGACGATTGGGTGTTCCTGTTCGTCGACGACGGCTCCAGCGACGCCACGTTCAGCGCCCTGCTCCGCGCGGCGCAGGACGAGGACTGGATCGAGGTCGTTCGCCATCCCGAGAACCTCGGGCTCGGTGCCGCGCTCCGTACCGGATTCGAGCACGCCCGTTCCCCCGTCGTCTGCAGCATCGACAGCGACTGTACGTACCCGCCCGAAAAGCTTCCCGAGCTCGCCGCGCTCGTCCGCGACGGCGCCCAGATCGTGACGGCTTCGGCATGGCATCCCGAGAGCGCCGCCGCCGAGGGCAGCACCATCCGCCTCTGGTTGAGTCGCATGGTGTCCGGTCTCTACAAGCTCCTGATCGGTCAGGACGTCTATACGTTCACCTGCCTCTTCCGCGCCTATCAGACGGACGCCATCCGGAAGATCCGCTTCCGCTCGAGCGGCTTCGCCGCGGTCGCGGAGATCATGCTGCGCGCCATGTTGAACGGACTTCGCGTGAGCGAGGTCCCGATGCGGCTCGAAAGTCGGCGGTTCGGCGAATCCAAGCTCAAGGTCGGCGACGCCATCATGGCGCACGTCCGCCTGCTCATACTGACGGCGTTCATGGTCGGCGCACGCCAAGCGCGTGCCGTCGGCAGCAGACTGGTCGGCTGACGGCATCTCGAGAACCCCCGGAAAGGACCCCCCAACATGACCATGCGAATCGGCATCATCGGCCTCGGACGCGCCGGAAGCGTCCACCTCGACGCTTTCCCGCACGTGCAGGGCGCCGAAGTCGTCGCCGTCTGCGACCCCTCGCCCGCGTCGCGCAAGCGCGCGCGCGAGCTCGGCATCAAGGTCTATACGGACCCGGCGGTGATGCTCGAGACCGCCAAGCTCGAAGGCGTCGTCATCGCGACGCCTCCGGCCGACCACGCCGAGATCGCCATCGCGTGCCTCGACCGCGGCCTGCACGTGCTGTGCGAGAAGCCCCTCGCGCTCACGACCTGGGACGCGCTTACGATGCTGAAGGCGGCCGCGCGCAACAAGCGGCAGCTCCTGCTCGCGACCAAGTTTCGCCACGTCCCGGAGCTCGCGATCGCACGCGAGCTCATCGCGACCGGGAAGCTCGGCGTGCCGATCGCGTTCGAAGTGAGCTTCTGCAGCCCGGTCGACATGTCGAAGCGCTGGAACGCGCAGCGCCGACTCGCGGGCGGAGGCGTCATCATCGACAACGGCTGCCACGCGTTTGACATCATGTCGTACCTCTTCGGCTCGGTGACGCGGGTGCAGACGAACCTGCACCAGCCCCTGCAGAGCATCGGCGTCGAGGACGGCGCGACCGTCCAGGTCCGTGCGGGCGACGGCATCATCGGCAAGGCCGACGTCAGCTGGAGCCTCTCGACGGGCCGCAACAGCTACGTGAAGGTGCACGGCTCGCTCGGTACGATCGAGGTCGGTTGGCAGGAGACCCGCGTCAAGTACCTCGGCAAGGACTGGGAGAAGATCGGCGGCAACTACGACAAGATCGATGCCCACCGCCGCATGCAGCAGTGCTTCGTGGAGACCTCGCAGAGCAACGGCGCGACCCCGGCGTGGATCAGCGAGGTCGAGTGTCTGCGCACGGTGGCGGCGGTCGAGGCCGCCTATCGGTCGGTGCACTCCGGCGGTTGGGAGTGGGTGGACATGAAGGGCATGCGGCAACGCCGCACCGCCGGACGAACACGGGCGCGGAAGCAAGCCTAGGACCGCCGCGCCCTCCGCCATGTCCACCGCTCCGTCACGCGATACCGTCGGCGGCAGACCGCCGCGGATTCACGCGACGGCCCTCGTCGAGCCCGGCGTCGAGCTCGGCGAGGGCACCTCGGTGTGGGACAACGTCCACATCCGGGGCCCGGCGACGATCGGTCGCGATTGCATCATCGGCGAGAAGACCTACGTCGCCTACGGCGTGGCGATCGGGAGCTTCGTCAAGATCAACGCCATGGTCTACGTCTGCACCGGCGTCACGATCGCCGACCGGGTCATGATCGCGGCCGGCGTCATCTTCACCAACGACCGTTACCCGCGCGCATTCGACCCGGCGGGCGGCGGCCTCGCGAACTCCGCGCCGAACGAGGACACGCTCGAGACGAGGGTGCATGAGGGCGCGACGATCGGAGCGGGGGCCGTCATCGGACCTGGCATCACGATCGGCGCCTACGCGATGGTCGGCATGGGCTCGGTCGTCACGACCGACGTCCCAGCGCACGGCCTCGTCTTCGGCAACCCGGCACGCCTGCGGGGAACGGTGTGCGTTTGCGGCGAGCCGCGCAGCGACGCCGACGCACCCTCGGCGCGGCCCTGTGCTCGCTGCGGACGGGCCGCGTGATCGACCTCCTCGCCCACGACGAGCTCGCGGCGCTCGGCCTGCAGGCCATCCTCGACCTCGAGAAGATCCCCTATCGCCGGATCCTCACCCCGGAGGAATCGAGCGCCAGCCTGTTGGTCGTGACCGGGAACGTGCCCTCCTCGTCCGAGATCGGCATCATCGAGCGCACGTCGTCGCTGGTGCTGGGGGGCGGCGAGCTCTTCGCGCGTCAGGTCTTCGGCGTGACGGCCTCGCGGACCGAAACCGGTACGTGCGCCGTCGGGCTCGACCAGCCCATCTGGCCCGGTGGAATCGTGGATGTGGTCCGGATGCACGGCAAGCGTGAGCTCCGTCTGCCCTCGGTGCCTTTCTGCGACACGAACGAGATCGGCAAAGGCACCGTGCTCGCCACGCTCACGGCGCTCCAGCCCGGCACCACCGCGGTGCGCCCGGCGATCGCCCGCCGAAATCGCTGCATCTGGTCGCTTCTCGACCTCGGGACCGCGTTCGCGAATCTCATGCACGAAGAAGACGGGGCGGAACGAACGCCGCCGCCGAGCGCTCCATGGTACGCGACGGCGCGGCGCGCGGCCGAGATCGCGTACTACGCGGCGCCCGACGCGCTCCGCGGCTGGGTCCAGCGCCGCACCTACGCGACCCTGGACCGACGGCTCGCGGCGCTCGGTGATCGCGCGTCGGAGTATCCGATCGACGCCACCGGCTATCTCCTCGTCGAGCTCGTGAAGCACCTGATCAAGCTCGCGACCGGCTCCCTCGTGCGCGTGGCGCGCTGGCCCGCGCCGTATCAGGCGGCGGCGAGCCTGACCCACGACGTCGAGCCGCGGCGCTACGCCTACACGCGCGGGATGGACCGCTTGCTCGATACGATCGAAGCGACCGGCCATCCTGCGACGCTCGGGCTGGTGGCGGGCCCCACCACGCGCCATCTGCGCGACGACGTCGTGCGCCGCCTTGTGCCGCGCCGGGTGCTGTGTCACGGGCTCGAGCACCGCGGCGAGCAGGTCTGGGGGCGGGCGCGGGTCGCGACGACTCTGGAGCGGGCGCGCGTCCGGCTCGAACGCAAGCTCGGCCGCACCGTCCTCGGCTATCGCAGCCCGCGGCTCGATCGCTCTCCCGATCTCGCCTGGGCGCTCGACCGTGCCGGCTTCCGCTACGACTCGTCGTACCCGGACGTCGACCGCGAGAACATGGCGAGCTTCGGGCGTGGCGTCCGGCTGAACGTCCCGTTTCGACCGCTCATCGACGACGGCACCAGCGGCCTTCGGCCGAGTCGCTGCCTCGAGCTGCCGCTCACGGCCCCCGATTGCATCCAACCGCTCTTCGCGGGCGAGAGTGCCGAGCGGCTGCGCCAGACCGTCGAGACCAAAGCCGCGTTTCTCGCGGCCACCGGGGGCCTCTACGTCGCGCTCGTCCACGGCGGCGTCTTCGACGAGCACGACGCGGACCTCCGCACGGCGCACCTGGAGTTCGTCTATCGCCAGCTGCGCCGCGCCGACGTCTGGCTCGCCGGCATGGAAGACATCGCCGATTGGTGGTGTCGCCGCGAGTCGCTCCGGTTGAGCGTCAAGGCGAGCGCGGTGCACGTCACCAACACCGGGTCGCAACCGATCGCCGGCGCGCGCATCGTCATCGAGCGCGAGGGCGGCGAGTGCGTCCTCAACGTGCCGCCGTTGCCGGCGGGAGCGCAGATCGCGCTCGTCGTGCCGCGCAGCCGCGCGCTTCCCGCCGCCTGACGCGCATGGCGCGTCGTTCGCGCGGCGGCCGTCCGGCCATCGCATCGCGTGCAGATTGGCGCGCCACATCGCATGGCCGCTCGTCGCGCCCGCGCGCGCTAAGCCCCCGGAAGCGCTGCGCGCGGCTTTGCGCCTAGTCGGTCACGTGCCCGCGGGGTATCACGGATGCGTCGTTCTGGAGCCTGCGACACTGATACGGCAACTGTTCGGTGACAGATCCAGGGTTGCAACAACGTACGTGGGGGGATCGATGTCGCCGTCGCACCAGGGTCGCGTGGCGACACCGCAATCGAACGAAATCGTGAGCACACCAAGGAAACGGGTCGCGATCCTCGGCGGTGGGATCGGCGGCTTGGCGAGCGCCCATTTTCTCCTGAACGCCGGCTTCACGCCGGTCGTCCTCGAGGCCAGCGATCGACTTGGCGGCCTCGGCACGTGGTTCGAGCACCGCGACGTGCACCTGGACCGCTTCTACCACGTCATCCTCGACTCGGACGCCGAGCTCTGCGCCATGCTGCAGGAGCTCGGCATCGCCGATCGCCTCGTGTGGCGCGAGACCGGCATGGGATTCCGGCTCGGCGGCAAGCTCTACGGCTTCAACTCGCCACTCGACCTGTTGCGCTTTCGGGCACTCTCGCTGCCCGACCGCATCCGCACCGGGCTCGGCGCGGCCTACATCACCAAGATCAAGAAGGACGCCCTCGACCTCGACGAGGTGCATGCGTGCGATTGGCTGCGACGCATCTTCGGTCCGCGCATCTACGCGCGCATCTGGGAGCCGCTCCTGCGCGCCAAGTTCGGCGACCGCATCGACACGGTGCCGGCGTACTGGGTGTGGAACACGCTCAACCGGGAGAAAAACGGCGAGCAAGAGGTGAAGGGCTATCTGCGCGGCGGCTACGAGGGCTTCGCCGACACGCTCCGCGACGCGATCGTCACGCGCGGCGGCGAGGTCCGGCTCGCGAGCCCGGTCGCCGCGGTCGAGTCCAACGGCATCTCCGTGCACACCGACGTCGCCGGATCCGACGAGCGCTTCGACGCGGTCATCTCGACGCTGCCGATGCCGCGCCTGCGCGCCATCGCGCGCGGCACGCTCACGAACGATCTGCCCCTCGGCGATCTCCGCTACCAAGGCTGCGTCAACGCCGTCGTCGTGTCGCGCCGGCCGCTGGAGCGCTTCTACTGGACGATCGTCGTCGACCCGGCGTTTCCTTTTCAGGGCGTCGTCGAGACCACCCACGTCATCCCGAGCGCGTGGATCGGCAATCGCCATCTCATCTACTGCCTCAACTATTGCGAGCCCGGATCGGAGCCGTACGAGCGCCCCGACGACCTCGTCAAGCGGCAGGCGCTCGACGGGCTCGGCGCGCTCTACCCGACCTTCCGTACGGAGGACGTCGAGGACGTGTACGTCTTCCGCACCCCGCACGTCGAGCCGGTCTGGAGCGTTGGCTACCTTCGCAAGCGTCCCGCGCCGCGTCTCGGCGCGAGCCGCGTCTATCTCAGCACGACCGCGCAGGCCTACCCGCGCGTGACCGCATGGAACACCAGCATCGGGCTCGCACGCGAGACCGTCGCCACGCTCGCCAAGGATCTCGGATGAGCTTCGAATCGAAAGGAGCACCACGATGACCGCACCAATCACACTGCCGTCCGACGCCGATCACACCGGCCGCGATTTCGGAGACGAGGAGCTCGCCCTGCTGCGCGAAGTGATCGAATCCGGCACGCTCAACTGCACCAAGGGCACCCAGGTGAAGGAGCTCGAGAAGGCCTTCGCCGCGCTGTACGGCGTGCCCTACTCGCGGGCGGTCACGTCCGGCACCGCGGCGGTGCACTGCGCCGTCGCCGCCATCGATCCCGAGCCCGGGGACGAGATCATCACCACCTCGATCACCGACATGGGCGGCATCTCGCCGATCCTCTACCAGGGCGCGATCCCCATCTTCGCCGACGTCGACCCGGTCACGCTGAACGTGACGCCCGAGGCGGTCGCCGCGCGCATCACCAAGCGCACGCGCGCCATCATCGCGACCCATCTCTTCGGCAATCCCTGCGACGTCGCCGGCATCAAGGCCGTCGCCGATCGCCACGGCATCCCCGTCATCGAAGATTGCGCGCAGGCGTTCCTCGCGCGCCAGAACGGCAAGCTGGTCGGCACGATCGGCGCGATCGGCGCGTTCAGCCTGCAGCAGGGGAAACACATGACGACGGGTGAAGGCGGCCTCGTCGTCACGAGCGACAAGGACTACGCGCGCTGGATGATCCTCTTCAGCGACAAGGCGTGGGGCTACGGCGACCCGAAGCCGGACCACTATTTCCTGGCGCTCAACTACCGGATGACCGATCTCCAGGGGGCGGTCGCGCGGGCGCAGCTCGCGAAGCTCGACGGCGTGGTCGAGCGGCGCCGCCGGACCGCGGAGCAGCTGACCGAGCGCCTGAAGCACACGCCGGGGCTCGTCCTCCCGAAGCCCGCCGCCAACGCGACGCACGTCTACTGGAAGTATCCCCTGATCGTCGACCCGGCCGTCATCGCCGGCGGCTCGGACGCGCTCGGCGGCGCCCTCAAGGCGAACGGGGTCTTCTGCGCCCCGCGCTACATCCAGAAGCCGGCCTTCGAATGCGAGGTCTTCACCAAGCGGAAGACCTTCGGCAAGAGCCAGTTCCCGTACTCCCACCGCGAGCGCGAGGACGGGACCAAGATCGTCTACGACGCCAAGGAGTACCCCGGCACCGTCCGCGGCCTCGAGCGCGTCGTCGTGCTGCCGTGGAACGAATTTTACACCGACCAGCACGTCGCCTTCATTGCCGAGGCAGTGCAGAATGCGGTGGCGACCCTGACGTCGAAAACCGCACGGAGCGCCTGACCGAACCCTCGATGACCACTCGCGCATGACGACTCGCCCCTACGCGATCTTTTCCTGCGACCTCGACACCGTCGACCGCCATCTCCAGGGGTACGGTATCGAGGACGTGCCGGCGTGCGACCGCATCTACCGCACGGCCGTGCCCCGGTTGCTCGAGCTCTTCGACGAGCTCCGGGTGCCGGGCGTGCTGTTCGTGATCGGCCGGGACGCCGGCTCGGAGCGGGCGCTCTGGCGGCGCGCGGTCGGCGCCGGCCACGAGATCGCGAGCCATTCCCTCACCCACACCCAACCGTTCAGCTCGCTCGACGACGAGCGCCTGCAGACCGAGATCGCCGAATCGCGGGGCCGCCTCTCGGAAGCGAGCGGCGCGGACGTGATCGGGTTCCGGGCGCCGGCCTGGGACGTCACCGGCCGTGTGCTGTCCGTGGTCGCCGCGTCGGGCTACCGCTACGATGCGTCGATCTTCCCGACGCCCGTCCTCGTCGCGAGCCGGCTCGCGGCGTACCGGCGGAGCGCCGAGAAGGTCTCGATCTTCTCGATGAACCTCTTCGGGCACGCATTCGCGCCAACCGTGCCGCACCGCCCGACCGCGACGGGCGGCACGCTGATGGAGTTCCCGATCTCGGTGACGCGCTGGCTGCGGCTGCCCCTGTACCACACGTTCACCTACTTCGTGCCGACCTGGCTGTTTGCCCGCGGCCTGCGCTCGGCGCTGCGCTCGGGACGGCCGCTCTGTTACGAGTTCCACGCCGCCGATCTCCTCGACCTCGCCACCGACGACGTCGACCCGCGGATGGATCGCCATCCCGGCATGAAGGTGCCCCTGGCCACCAAGCGCGCCGCGCTGCGCGACATCCTGGCGACCATCGCGCGCGAGCGGCGGGTCGTGACGTATCGGCAAGCCATGGAGGAAGGGCTGGCCGCCTGACGCGGCCCGCGATCTCCCATGGCAATGCCGATGCGCGCACCCGACGTCCTGGAGCCGGTTCCTCCCGCCTCCGGTCCCGCCAGCGCCCGTCTCGTCGAGATTCTTGGCGTGCGGATCGCCAACCTCCACACGATCGAGGCGGTCGCCCACATGCAGAAGCTCATCTGGGCCGCCGCGCCGCATGCGCGCGCCGTCTACATCGTGAACGCGCACACCCTGAACCTCGCCTGTGACGATCCGGGCTACCGCGCCGTGCTGAACGGAGGCGACACCGTGTTCGGCGACGGCACCGGCATTCGCTGGGCCGCGCGTTGGCAGGGCAAGAAGATGATCGACAACCTGGTCGGCACCGACCTGATGCCGTTCTTCTTCGTGAACACGATGGAGCGCGGCTACCGCTACTTCCTCGTCGGCGCCCAGCCCGACGTCGTGGGGCGCGCCGCCGAGCATCTGCAGAAGACCTTTCCCGGGCTGAACGTCGTCGGTCACCAGACCGGCCACTATGACCCGGCCGATCACGACGGCGTCCTCGCGCGGATCAACGCCGCGCGACCCGACGTGCTGATGGTCGGCATGGGCAACCCGATTCAGGAGCACTGGATCCACGCCAACCGGCCACGCCTCACCAACGTGAAGCTCGCGGTCGGCGTCGGCGGACTCTTCGATCACTGGGGCGGCGTGCTCACCCGAGCCCCCCGTTGGGTGCGCCGCAACGGCTTCGAATGGGTGCAGCTCATGCTGCAGCAACCGCACAAGTGGCGGCGGTACCTGGTCGGCAATCCGAAGTTCCTGGCACGCGTCGCACGAGAACAATGGCAGCCGCGATAGACACCCCCGCGCTCGGGCACGCCTCGTCGTCCGCAGCTACCGCCCCAACGCTCGACACTCGCGTCGTACGCTGGTGGGTGAAGAAGGCCGTACGCGCGGCCTTTGCCTCGTGCGCCATGGCGGCGCGAGCCCTCGTCCCGCGCCGCGACGTGCCGCGCGTTCGGGTGCTCACGTACCATCGTTTCGGGAACGCCCGCCGTGACGCGTTTTGCGTGAGCCCGGCGGAGTTCGATCGCCAGATGGCGTGGCTCGCGCACCACCGACTCGCGATCTCCCTCGACGACCTGGACGCCTTCCTCGCCGGCACTCGCGAGCTGCCGCGCAACGCCGTCCTCGTGACCGTCGACGACGGCAACCCCTGCCTCTACTCTCGCGCCCTACCGATCGCCGCGCGTCACGGCATCCCGCTCCTCGCCTTCGTGCCGGCAGGCGAGATCGTCGCCACCGCCGTGGACCGCGGTGCCGACGCCGAAAGTCCCGACGCTCGGCTCACGTCGGAGGAGCTCGCGGCGCTGGCCGCGCAGGGCGTCGCCATCGGTTCCCATGCCCTCACCCATCGCTCGCTCGCGCGGTTGCCACCCGAGACGCAGCGCACCGAGGTCGAACGGTCGCGCGCGGTACTGGAGAGCGTCACGGGCCGTCCGATCCGGGCGTTCGCGTATCCGTTCGGCACACGCGCAGACTACAGCGACGCGACGACGGCGATGCTTCGTGCCGCCGGCTACCGATTCGCCTTCACCTCACAACACGGCGCCGTGACCTCGGGCGTCGACAGCCTGGCGCTGCCGCGCGTCAAGGTCGAGGGCGGCGAGCGTCTCTGGATGTTTCGTGCCATCGTCCACGGCGGCATGGACGGGTGGCGTTGGGTCGATCGCTTCTTCTGGCGCTTGCAGGCGACGCCATGAGCACCGCGAACCAGACTCGCCGGCTCGGCATCGTCATCATCACGCGCAACGAAGCCGCGCGTGTCGGAAAGTGCATCGAGTCCGTGCTGGCCGCGACGGCGAAGAATTTCTCCGACGCGGACGTCGTGATCGTCGACTCCGATTCCCAGGACGAAACGACCGCGGTCGCGGCGCGCTACCCCGTTCGCGTGTTTCGCTATCGTGCCTCGCGCATGTCGGCAGCTGCCGGCCGGTGGATCGGCCTCAAGCAGGTGGATGCCCGCTTCATCCTCTTTCTCGACGGCGACTGCGAGCTCGTGCCGGACTGGCTCGAGGTCGCCATGGCGGAGATGGAAGCGACGCCGACGGCAGGAGTGATCTGCGGAGCGCGCCGGAACGTCTATGACGGACCGAACGGCGTCGAGGTCGAGGACGCCGGATGCGATCTCGGCGGAACGGCGCTCTACCGACAGGAAGCGCTCATGCGCTCCAAGGGCTTCAACCCCTTCATCATCGGCAGCGAGGAGCAAGAGCTCTCGGTCCGCCTGCAGGCGAGCGGCTTCACGTCGCTGCGCACGCTCCATCTGATGTCGATCCACAACACCGCCAAGAAGGAATCCATGGCAGGCATGTGGCGCCGCTTTCGGAGCGGCATGCAGAGCGGCCCGGGGCAGGTGCTCCGGGTGGCAATCAAGGACGGACTGTTCATCAAGCACGCGCGCCGTTTCGACCGGTACATCCTGACCTTCATCTATCTCGTGTTGGGAATCTGCGTCGCGATCTTCGCGATCCTCGGCCACCCTCGGCCGTTCGAGGAGTGGATCGTGGTCGGGGTCGCGGCCTTCTTGCTCCTCGGCTGGCGGCGGCGAAGCCTGGGCGAGGCGGCCTTCATCGTGACGGATTGGGTGTCGGTGGCGGTCGGAAGCTTCCGCACGTTCGTCCGGCGGCCGGCGTCTCCGGACGAGTTCCGCTACACGATCGAGGCCGTTCGTTCCGACGCAGCCCCGCTCGACCATCCGAAGTCCCAGGCATCGGGGGCGACGTCGTGAGGAGCGCCGAGAGCCGGGTGCTGCCCATCGAGCCGAGACCGCAGGAACCCGCGGGAAGCGTCGCCTCCCCCGCGACGCGCGCGCCGATTCGCGTGCTGCACTTCCACTCGTCGAAGGGTCTCTACGGCCCGGAACGCTGGACCTTCCTCGCCTTGCGCGCGCTGACGGCCGACGACGTCCGCCAGGAGGTGCTGACCATCGGCGCCAAGCCGGGCTACGACGAGTTCGCCCGCTTTCTGCGCCGCGAAGGTTGGACGGCCCATCATCTGGCGATCGGCGGCAAGCTCGGGCTCGGCCAGGTCCGCGCGGTGCGCCAGATCATCCGCGAGCGCCGGCCGGACGTGCTGCACACCCACGGCTTCAAGTCCGACATCCTGGGATACCTGGCCACCCGCGGGCTGGGGGTCGGTCTCGTCACCACGCCTCATGGATGGTGCGACCACGAGAGCTTTCGCATTCGCGTCTACGAGACGATCGGTCGTGCGTTCCTCCGTCGCTTCGATCGCATCTACCCCTTGAGCGATCACCAGTTGACGGTGCTCGCACCGTATCGCCTCGGACCCAAGGTGCGGAGGATCCGAAACGCCGTCGACATCGACGCCTTCGACGCGATTCATCGCGGTCGCGTCGCCGCGCCACGCGACACCGTGCTCTTCGTCGGCCGGCTCGCCAAGGAGAAGGGGCTGTTCGACCTGATCGAGGCCGTCGGACTGCTCGCCAACGAGCACCGAGGGGAGCTCGTCGTGGTCGGCGAAGGCCCGGGCGACGAGGCCGCGCGCGCGCTCGCGCAACGGCTCGGGGTTGCCGATCGCGTCAGGTTCGCGGGATTCCAGGAGGATGTCCGTCCATTCTTGGCACGCGCCGCCATGCTCGCCCTGCCGTCATATTCCGAAGGAATTCCGCGGGTGGTGATGGAGGCCTTCGCCGCGGGGGTGCCGGTCGTCGGGAGCCGGATCCCAGGGCTCGAGGAGCTGATCGAGCCCGGGCGGACGGGCCTCTTGGTTCCCGTCGGGGACGTCGCCGGTCTTGCGCGCGCGATCCGGTCGTTGCTGGACGACGAGGCGCTCGGTCGGGAGCTGGCTCGCAACGCGCGCGCCGTCGTCGAGTGCGATTATTCACCCTCGCGCCTCGCTTCCGAGCTTCGCCAAGAGTATCACCAGCTCGCCGCACGACGGGGCGCGCCCTCACGCCTGCCATGAACATCCCGGCTGCCAACATGCGCACCAACGACCCGCCCAGGAGGGCGGCCGTCGGCTCACGACCAGCGGCGCATCCCTCCTCCGTCGCCTGCTCGGCGGCATGGGACAGCCCGGAGTTCCGGCAGGAATGGCAGGCGCTGCTGGAAACCAGCGACAACCTCTACGCGCAGTACCAGACGCCGGAATGGTTCGATCATCTGGTGGCCTGCGAGATCGCCGGCGTCGCGACACCCCTCGCGATCCGCAACGCCGGCTCCGAGCTGGTGGGGATCGTACCGTACGGGATCCGCACTCACCTGTTGACTTTCGTCGCGCGCGATACCGTCCTGGCGAGCTTTCCGCTGCGAGCGGTCACCGTCATGGGCGGCGCCCCGCTCGCACGCGCCGATGCCGACGTCCACGATCGCATCTACCAAGAACTGGCATCGCAGAATCCCGACGCCGACTGCTTGTACCTCCACAGCGTCCGTGTCGGCAGTTTCGCGTGGCAGCATGCGCAGAGCTCGGAGTTCGTCGGGCGGAATTTCATCCTCCACCTGCCGCGCGGCACCACGCCCTTCCACTCCCTGAACGTCCCCGAGACGTTCGAGCAGTATCTCCAGCAGTTTCGCGCCAAGAAGCGATACAACCTGAGCCGCCAAGTGCGGCTGCTGCGCGACCAGACCGGCGAGCTCAGCTGCGAGCGCATCGACACGTCGAGTCGGGTTCCGGAGCTGCTCGAGGCCGCCTCGACGGTGCTTCCGCGCGCCTGGCAGAGCTCGCTCATGATGCCCGATCTCTACGAGGCGCTGGCTTCGGCCGAACGTCTGCGCGATCTCGCCGATCGGAAATTGCTGCGCTCCTACGTCCTCCGATGCGGCGGAACGCCGCGGGCGCTGGTGCTCGGCTATCAGCACAACGGGATCTTCCACTATGCGGAGATCGCGTACGACCGCTCGCTCGCGCAGCTGTCGCCGGGCGCGTCGCTGTTGTACCTGCTGATCCAAGACCTCATCGAGCACGATCGCCCGCGTTGCGTGAATCTCGGCATCGGCGACGCCGAGTACAAGCGCATCTTCGGCAACGTGCACACCGAGGACGCCACGATCATTCTCTTTCGGAAGACCTGGAAGAACCGGGTGCGGCATGCCGCGCACCAGGCATTCATGTCGACGATCCGGACGCTCAAAGCCCGCCGCGAAGCGGCGAAGGCGCTCCGCACCGACCAGCCCGGACGCGACACGACGCCCCGTCCCGCGTGAGATCGCGCATGGCGTCCCACGACGGCGCGACGAGCACGCCGGCCTCCGGCTCGGGCCGCCGCATCCTGAAGAACACCGCCGCGCTCGTCCTGCTGCGGGTGGTGATGCCGATGCTCTCGATGGTGCTGGTCTTCGCCATCTCGAGAATCCTCGGGACGGACGGCCTCGGTCAGTACACGCTCGCCTTCGCGTACCTCTATCTCTTCGTGACGGTCGCGCCCTTGGGCCTGTACTCGATCATCACGCGCGACGGCGCGCAGGACGCGAACGCCCTCGACGGCATCCTCGGACATTCCCTTACGCTGGCGACGATCGCGTCGCTGGTGCTGACGGTGGTCATGGCCGGGCTCGGACCGGCGCTCGGCTACGACCACGAGACCTGCGTGGCCTTGGCGATCACGAGCCTCGCCCTGCTTCCCTCCGCCGTCGGCACGCTCTTCGACGGCGCCTTCATCGCGCGCGAGCGCATGGACTATCTCGCCTGGTCGGCACTGGCAGAGAACGCGGTCAAGGTCGGGCTCGCGGCCACGGCGCTGGCACTCGGGTACGGCTTGATCACGGTCATCGCCCTCGCGGTCGTGGGCCGGGCGGTCGCGAGCATCGTGGCGATCGTGCTGCTGCGTTCACTCGGCATCCGCATCTTCTTCGGACGTGAAACGGGCATGCTGCGGCACCTCCTCGCAAGCGCACCGACGTTCGTCTCGATCGCCATCTTCTCGACGCTGTACTGGCGGATCGACGTCTTCATGCTCTCGAAGATGGGGACGGTCGAGGACGTGGGACGCTACGGAGCGGCCTGGCGCCTCCTCGAGCTCGCGTTGGTCGTGCCACAGAGCTTCTGTCTCGCCCTGTATCCGCAGCTCGCCGCCGCCGTCCGGTCGAATCGCACCGAGCTCACTCGCCTCGGCCGCATGGCCATGCGCTACATGGCGGCAGGCAGCCTGCCGATCGCCGCGTGGATCACGGCGACGAGCGACGACGTCATGGCGCTGCTCTACGGCGAAGCGTTCCGCGACACCGGTGCCACGCTGACCGTGCTCGTCTGGACCCTCGTCCCCTACGGCTGGGTTCGCTATCACGCGTACGTCCTGGTCGGCGCCAATCTCCAGAACATCGACCTCGCGATGAACATCGCGCTCACGGTGGTGAACGTCGCGCTGAACATCTACCTGATCCCGGCCTACGGCCCGTGGGGCGCCGGTTTCGCGACCCTCCTCTCGATGATCGTGTACGCCGTGGCACAGGTCGCGTACCTGGCCCGCTACGCTCCGGGGACCGCGTCGCCCCTGGCGTTGAACGTCGTGCCGCTCGCGGCGGCCCTCTGCGCCGGCGCCCTCACCTGGATCATGCAGGGTCAACCGTTGCTGGTGCGGGCGGTGCTTCCGATGGTGGTGTACGTCCTGCTGTTGTTCGGCGCGCGGTTCTTCGATGCCGCCGAGGTGAGCGCCATGCGGCAACTGAGCCGCCGCTTTCTCGCGTTCCTCCCGCTCCGACGTGCGGTTTCGTCGTGAGCGCGGCGATCATCTAGGAGTGGCGCCCCGGGTGGATGATCAGGGGACGGGATCGACGCTCAAGAGGCTCGGCGCAGGAATGCCGCCGGAAAACTCGAAGGCGCCCGCGTCCGGGGCCGCACCGCTGTACGGAAGATTGACCGGCGCACCGGACGGGAACGAGATTGCCTGGGCGACCACGATCCGGTTGTTCGCATCGTCGACCGAAACGATGGTCACCGGCGGATTCGATCCGACCTGGATCCGATCGGGCGCGATCAACCCGCTGTAGCCGTCCTGGAAGAACGAGGCCCGTACGACGGGAACGGTCGTGACCTGGTTCCCGCTCGCCCGCGTCGTCGTCAGCTCGACCCCGGCGTCGATGGCGGGGCTGCCCGCGAGCAGCTCGTAGTTCTTGCCGGCCGGATTCACGAAGATCGCCGTCGCGGCAGCGGTGGTGCGCTTGCCGCGCGGATCTTGCACGTCGGGAGCGTTGGCCGCCTGGAAAGCGGCGAACTCCGCTTCCCCCTCGGCACCGGCAAGCCCGCAGTTGAAGGAACGCGGCAACCACGAGATCCCCTTGCTTCCGAAGCGATACATGTTGCCGTCGAGCTTCAACGAGGAGTGCCGCACGTCGATCTTCCCACCCGGGACCGCCGAGACCACGAGCGTGTAGTTCGTGGAGCCTACGAAGAGGTTGTTGCGCAGCTCCATGCCGCCGAAGCTCGAACCGTATCCGGAGTCGACGTAGTCCGAGTAGAAAAGCGCCGCGTGGCCGGCGTTGTAGACTGTGTTGTTGTAGATCGCCGGAGCGTTCGGTCGATCGTATTCGTCGAACCCGATTCCAGTGGCGCGATTGAACCGGGCGATCGTGTGCTGCGCCGGATTGCCGTGAATCTTGATGTGCCCGCCGACGCCCCACACCTCGTTGCCTTCCAGCAGGTAGTGATGGACCGGGGAGTGTCCACCCATGTCGATCTGGTCGGCGCCTTCCGTGGCCGTTCCATTGTCGTAGGCGACGTTGTCGCGCACGACGACGTGGTGGAGACCGGCCGCCTCACCACCGACTTGGATGCCGTCGAAGTTTCCGGATCCGGCGTTGTTCCAGACGCGATTGCGTTCGATCAGGTAGTACCCGCCGGGGGAGTTCCAGAGCACGATGCCGCCATGCGGATTGTCGTGCACCTTGCTGTCCCGAATGACCGAGTGCGACGGGACCGTCGAGCCTTCGACCCAGATGGCCCCGGCCGCCGCACAGTTGGACACGTCGAGATTCGAGATCTCGACCTTGGTCGTGTTCCCCGCGAGCATGACGCAGTAGGCTCCCGAGTTCTTGATGGTGAAGCCGTCGAGCTTGACGTGCGACACGTTCGAGAACGTGAACAATGAGCCGTACTGCCCCGTGGTGACGCCGGTGCCGTTGATGATCGGCGTTTGCCCGCTCGCGGCCGTGAACTTGATCGGGGCCGCGGCGGTCCCGCTCCGGGAGGCCGTGATCTTCTCCGCGTAGGTGCCGCCGGCGACGATCGCCGTATCACCCGCCACCATCATGTTGGCGGCCTTGGCGATCGTGCGCCACGGCGAGGCCTGCGTTCCCGGATTCGAGTCGCTGCCGCTCGTCGCCACATGGTAGGTGGCGGCATGCACGGGCCCGCTGGCGACACCCGCCAGCGTCAGCGCGATGGGAACGGCCAGGACGAAAGCACGCAGCGACGTCGTCCGCACGCGGGTGACGATCCCCATGAAGCGTTCCTCGGTCGTAGAGGGCGAGGTCAGGGTGAAGGCTTTTGCGTTCATGGAGTCAGCTCCCTCGGATAGCGATGTGGGTACGACGAGCAGCTCGAGCACGCCCGGGTACGCCTGCGCTGATGCATTGCCCGCCAATGGCGCTGCGGCAACGAGAATCGGCAGTGGGGCGATGGCCGAGTAGCGCGTTTTCTACATCAGGGGCGAAGATCTAGCAAACCGCATGCCACACTCGGCTCATTCGCACTCGTATGGCGAACGCCGCCATCGAGCAGTAGGGTCGCAGGGCAAGCGAGATGTGGCTTTGCAACGGCCGGCACCGATGTGGCGAATCCCTTTGGTCGATCCGGACGCCCAACGGCGCAGCAAGAATCGATGCTTGACGGGTTCGACTCGCCTCTCGATCATGGCGAGATCGCGTTGAGCCACCCGTGACGACCCCATCGAGCCCCCCAACCCCGCGCAGCGTCGAGTTTTCGACGGACCGCGATCCCGCGACGCGGAGCGCGAAGCCCAGCGGCTTTGCAAGTTCACGACTCATGGCACCTGCACTGGGTGCGATCGTCGGGTTTGCCGTTCTCTCGCTGGGCGGGCTGGAGACCCGCTGGGTCGTCGCCATCACGCTCGTCACGGTCGGCGGCCTCCTGGGCATGACCTTCGTTCGCAGCCTCGAGAGTTTGCAGACCCTCCTCGTCTTCACGCTGCAATTCGAGATCGCGCTCCGACCCATGTACGGACGCGCCTCGACGGGCGGCCTCCAGATCTACGGCTCGGGACTCCTCGCGTGCGCGATTCTCGGCGTCCTCTACATGCGCGGCGAGCCGTGGCATTGGCGCGGCCATCTCTACCGTCCGATCCGGCTGATGCTCGTCATGATGACGCTCTCCTTCCTGACGTCGTCGGAGCACATGGCGGGGGTCGATTTCATCTTGTTCCAGGGCCAGCTGGTCCTGATCTACGTCGCGGTGCTGACGACGATCCGGACGGAGGCCGACATCCGCAAAGTCGTCGTGTTGTTGCTCGCGACGCTCGTGACCCAATCGATCGTCTACTTCATCCAGTCCGCGCTCGGCATCACGTTCAACATGACCGGCGACGTGTTCGAGCTGAGCGAAGAGCTTCCCCGCCCCGGCGGCACGGTGAGCGCGAACCCGGCCGGCTTTGCGAGCTACATGATTCCCCTGCTGTTCATCGCCATCGTGCAGTTCATGACGCGGTCGTCGTGGCGCCGGCCGTGGACGCTCATCGCCACCGTGCTCGGGTTGGTCGCCCTCGTACTGACCTTCACGCGCGCGGCGTGGGCGGGCTTCTTCCTCGGGTTCTCCTACATCCTGGCGTTCGGCGCCCGCTACACACGCATCCGGCCCCGAACGGTCGTCATGATCGTCGTCGCCGCGCTCGTCGTGGTCGTAGCGCTCGCTCCTCTCATCCAGCGCCGGCTCTCCGAGTCGGTCGGCGACGCGTACGACGAACGGGCCGGCCTGATGCGGATCGCGATGGTCATCATCAAGGCGCATCCGGTGCTCGGCGTCGGCCCAGGCGCCTATTCCCACGTCTTCAAGGAGTACGTCCCGTCCGGCATGCGGCAGTGGCTCTACACGGTCCACAACGAGTACCTGTTGCGCGCCGCGGAGACGGGCGTGCTCGGCGGTGTCGCGTTCGTCTGGTTGATGCTCGCGACGCTTCGACAGAGCCGCGACTTGCTGCGGTTCTCGTCACGACCGGAGATTCGTGCGCTCGCGCTCGCGTGGGGCGCGGCGCTCTTCAATCTCGCATGGCAAATGTACTGGGTCCCGTGGCGCGGCTTCGGCTACAACGCGCTCTTTTGGTTGATGCTGGCACTGATCGAGGTCGCCGCGCGGCTCGAGTTCGGTGAATCGGCCTGTGCACCGAAACGCCGAGCGTCCTCCGCGTAGCGCGTCCCCACGCGCGGCGTGCGGAGAGCAATATGCGGCTTGTCGGTGCAAAAGTCGCTTGGTACCGTCGAAGCGCTCATGACCACGCCCCGCTTGGAGCTTCTCACCTGGGATCCCGTTTGCCAGCGGAGCACGTCGTTCGCCGAACGCCTGCAGCAGCCCCTGCACACGATCCACTATCTCGCGTACCGCCGCCCGATCGTCGCGCCGATCAAGTACCCCGCCCAATTCGTGTCGACACTCCGCCTTCTGCGGAAGCTCCGCCCCGACGTGACCGTGGTCTCGAACCCGCCGCCGTTCGCCGCACTCACCGCGTGGATGCACCATCGGGCTTACGGCGGGACCTTCGTCGTCGATGCGCATACCGGCGTCTTCCTGGAGCCTAAATGGAAAGCGTTCGCGCCGCTCAACAAGTTTCTCATGCGACGCGCGGCGATGACGCTGGTGACGAACGACGGGCTCTCCGAGACCGTCAGACGGTGGGGAGGGCGGCCGTTCATCCTCCCCGACCCGTTGCCGCGGCTCGACGCACGCGGCACACGCTTCCCGTTCGCAACGGGCCGTTTCAACGTCGCGGCGATCTTCTCCTTCTACGAAGACGAGCCGATCGACGAGCTGCTCGCGATCCGTGATTTCCCCGAGGACATGGAGATCTTCGTCACCGGCGACTCCAGCAAGGTCGGCGCGCGAGCCCGCGAGCGCCTCTCGCCGCGCATGCATCTGACCGGCTTTCTCGATCGCCGATCCTACGACGCGCTCCTGCAGCAGTGCGACGCCGCGCTGGTCCTCTGCACGCGCCCACACACCATGCTGTGCGGAGCGTACGAGGCCGCGTCGACGGAACGGCCGCTGCTGACGTCACAGTCCGCCGCGATGGGTGCCGTCTTCACGAAGGGAACCGTCTTCGTCGAGAACACCACCCGCGACATCGAACGCGGGCTCCGCGAGATCCATCGGCGCCGGCACGAGCTGACCCTCGAGATGCACCAGCTTCGCGCCGAGCTGCACGACGACTGGAATCGGCGGTTCGCCCAATGGCAGCTCGATCTGCAGCAGGCCGCGACCTCCGAGGTCCCGAGCCCCGCCCGACCGCTCGCCCCCGCCTCTTGCCGGCCGGCCGATCGCTGAGGGCGCACCCCGTCGCGACATCCCTCGCGTCCGTGCGGGTTTATGCTCGACCGCCTATCGACCCTGGGCTATGATTTCCCCGTCCCCACGATGGCCCGATCCAAGTTCATGTCGCTGGCTTCCGAGTTCTGGGCGTTTTTGCGCGTCCGGAAGAAGTGGTGGCTCGCCCCGATCGTGATCATCCTGGCGCTGTTCGGTTCGTTGATCGTCTTCACCCAGGGGTCGGCGCTGGCCCCGTTCGTCTACACCATTTTCTAAATGGCGGTTCCGATGACGAGGACCGAGCTCCGAAAATTCGGGCTCACGGTCGGCACCGCGTTCGCCGTCCTCGGCGCCATCAGCTGGTGGCGCGGGCACGAGCTGCCCCCGCGCGTCATGTGGACGGTCGCGGCGCTGCTGATCGTGCCCGGGGCGATTGCGCCCGGCATCTTGGGACCGGTGCACAAGGGTTGGATGGCGTTCGCCACGGTCCTCGGACACATCAACACCCGCATCATCCTGACGGTGGTGTACTATCTCGTCATGACCCCGATCGGCCTCGTCATGCGGCTCTTTCGCGATCCGCTGAATCGCTCGCTCCGCGATCGGACGCCGACGCAATGGGTGAAGTGCGAGTCGCGCCCGGTCGATCTCGAGCGCTACGAGCGTCAGTTCTGACATGACGACCATCCTCGGCATCTCGGCCTACTACCACGACTCCGCTGCCTGCCTCGTGCGCGATGGCGTGATCGTCGCGGCCGCCCAGGAAGAGCGCTTCACCCGCAAGAAGCACGACGAGCAGTTTCCGCACCACGCGGTCGCCTACTGCCTACGCGAAGGCGGGATCCGCATGGAGGATCTCGACTACGTCGGCTTCTACGACAAGCCCCTGCTGAAGTTCGAGCGCATCCTCGAGAACTATCTCGGCGTGGCACCGAAGGGCCTCGGCTCCTTTCTCACCGCGATGCCCATCTGGTTGAAGGAGAAGCTCTTCACGGGCGACGCCCTGCGCCGCGAGCTCGGTGGCTACACCGGCACGCTGCTCTACACGGAGCACCACGAGTCGCACGCGGCGAGCGCGTTCTATCCGTCACCCTTCGAGGAAGCGGCCGTGCTCACCATGGACGGGGTCGGCGAATGGGCCACGTCCTCGTACGGTGTCGGGCGCGGCAAGGACCTCGAGCTCATCGCCGAGCTCCGCTACCCGCATTCCCTCGGAATGCTCTACTCGGCGTTCACCTACTACACCGGGTTCAAGGTGAACTCGGGCGAGTACAAGGTGATGGGGCTCGCCCCCTACGGAACGCCGCGTTTCGTCGACCGCATCCTCGCCGACGTGTTGCAGCTGAAGGCGGACGGCTCCTTCAAGCTCAACATGGACCTCTTCAACTACCTGCACGGCCTCACGATGACGAACGGCGCCTTCGACAAGCTCTTCGGCGGACCGCCGCGCCGGCCCGAGTCCGAGCTCACGCAGCGCGAGATGGATCTCGCCGCGTCGGTACAGGTGGTGACCGAGGAGATCATGCTGCGCATGGCGCGCCACGTGCACAGCGAGACCGGCATGGAGAATCTCTGCCTCGCCGGCGGCGTCGCGCTGAACTGCGTCGGAAACGGGCGGCTGCTGCGCGAGGGCCCGTTCAAGCGCCTGTGGATCCAGCCCGCGGCGGGCGATGCGGGTGGAGCGCTCGGCGTCGCGCTGGCGATCTACCACAAGGTCCTCGGCAACCCGCGCCATCGGAACGGTGCCGACCACGACACCATGCAGGGCTCGTATCTCGGGCCGGCGTTCTCCGACGACGAGATCGAGGCGTTTCTTCGCGAGGCCGGCGCCGTGTACGAGCGCCTCCCGACCGACGCCATGATCGCACGCACCGCGGAGGCCCTGGCGCAAGAAAAGGTCGTCGGCTGGCTGCAGGGCCGGATGGAGTTCGGGCCGCGCTCGCTCGGCGGCCGGAGCATTCTCGGCGATCCGCGCTCGCGAAAGATGCAGTCGATCATGAATCGGAAGATCAAGTTCCGTGAGAGCTTCCGACCCTTCGCCCCGAGCGTGCTCCGCGAGAACGTCTCGGACTACTTCGACCTCGACTGCGACTCGCCCTACATGTTGCTGGTGGCGCCGGTGAGCCCGTCGCGGCGCATTCCGATGACGGAAGAGCAGCAACGGCTCTTCGGCATCGAGAAGCTGAACGTCGTCCGCTCCGATCTCCCGTCGATCACCCACGTCGACTACTCCGCACGCATCCAAACGGTGCACGCCGAGACGAACCCGCTCTATCACGCGCTCCTGACGCGCTTCCGCGATCTCACCGGCTGTCCCGTGCTGGTCAACACCAGCTTCAACGTCCGCGGCGAGCCGATCGTTTGCACACCGAAAGACGCCTACCTCTGCTTCATGCGCACCGAGATGGACGTGCTGGTCCTCGGCTCGTTCGTGCTCGACAAACATCGCCAACCGAAACTCGAACAGGACGTGGACTGGCGGGCGCAATACCAACTCGACTGACGAGCCGATCGCACGGTGCAGACGACGGACCCTAGGACAGTCACACCCCCCGATTCCGAGCCCCCGCGGCTCTTGCCGATCCGCACCGGCAGCACGATTGCCATGCTACTTGTGCTGTTCCTCCTCTCGGGCTGGTACGGCTATCGCGCGTATCTCGAGAGTCCCGACGTGGTGTCGGTGGAGGCGACACCGTCGCGCCACGCCGCCACGGCCGAGCGCGCCATCCTCTTCGTCATCGATGCGTTCACACCCGGAAAGGCATTCGATCCAGCCGTCATGCCGGCCTTCAATCGCCTGGCCAGCAGCGGCGCATCCGGCATCGTCCAGACCGGACCGGTGACCACGACCGCGCCCTGCGTCTACAGCTTCACGACCGGCCGCCCGGGCAGCCTCGTGCAGGCGATTTTCAACTTCCACGCGAGCGCGACGCGCGTCGATTCGGTGCTCAGCTTCATGGCAGCGGCGGGCGGGCGCTTGGCGCTCGCCGGGGACCCGGCGTGGCATCGCCAGTTCGCCTGGCTCATCCCCGCCGCGGATCGCCACGAGTCGCCCGAGCCGGGCATCACGGTGGAGCACCACATCGACGCGTACGACACGGCCGCCGTCGAGTTCGCGCTCGAGAAGTATGCGGACCCGCGCTACCGCCTGCTGGTGCTCCATCTCGGCAGCGTCGATGCCGTCGGACACATGGTGACGCCGCTGGCGGACCGCTACGCGCAGCAGCTCACGTTCGTCGACGGCTTGGTGCAACGCACGGCCGCCGCCATCGATCCGAGCACGACGCTGCTGCTGGTGACCGGCGACCACGGCATGGCGTCACGCGGCACGCACGGCGGCGAAGAGGAGGCGCGGCTCACGCCCTACGCCTTGGTCGGGCCAGGCGTGCGCGCCGGGGCGAAGCAGGACCTTCCGCAGACGGCGCTCACCTCGGCGCTCCTCGCCCTGCTCGGTTTGCCGTTCTTGCCGGTCTCGGAAGAGCCGCCAGCGACGGCCCTGTTCACCCGCACGGCGGACGAGTCGCAGGCGCTCGAGCGCGAGTACTTCGAGGGGAAGCGACGCGCGGCGGGCACGCTCGGCCATCCGGCCCTCGCCGACGCCACCGGCACGAGCGCGGACGAAAACCGGGCCCTCAACGCGATCCTCTTCGGTGCCGAGGAGTCGCGGCTCGGCTTCCGCGTGTTGGCGCTGGGCCTGACGATTCTCGGGGTGCTCGGCACGGCCTTTCTGGTGTGGCGCTCGGCGCCGCTTCCGGCGACGCGACCGACGCTGCCCGCGCATATGACCCTCGCCGTCGCCGCGCCGCTGACCCTCGCCATCGTCGCGGCGGGATTCATCTGGATGCGCGGCGCCTTCCCCTTTCGCTCCACGACGATCGCCACGGCGATCGTCGCCGGATTGATCGTCACGGCCATGGTCGTCACCTGGGCGATGATCCGGTTCCCGCGGCTGCTTCAGAATCTCGACCGGTGGTACATCTCGGCCTTCGTGCCGATGCTCGTCGTCCTGTCGGCACCGCTCGTGAACTCGCATTGGTTGCGACCCCGACCCTACTTCGAGGTCCTCCTCCTCGGCGCCGTCGCCATCGTCGTCCCCCTGACCGGCGCGACCCGCCGGTGGGTCCGCCTCCCCGCGATGACGGCCGCGATGATCTACGCACCGCAGCTGACGTTCGGCGAGTGGCAGACGGCGGCGCTGCCGCTGCTCGCGATCGCCGTGGTCGCACTCGGCATACGCAACCTCCACAGCGACGGACCCGTGGCGACGAGCCTGGCTCGCGGCATCGTCGTCGGGATCTTCGCCGCCGCGTTCCTCTGGCGTGCCGCTCCCAGCACCGGCACGGCGAGCGTCGTGCTCGCGCTGTTCTTCGTCGCCGTCCTGACGGCCCTCGCGCTCAAGCACGAGCCGATCGCGGTCGCCGCACTCCTCATCAGCGCCAGCGCCGGGCTCTTCCTCATCATGGCGTCCGATACGCACGAGAGCCTCGTCTTCTGCGCGACGGCCCTCGTCGCGTTGACGCTCTCCCGGATGCGCGTCGATCTCGCGCGGCCGGGCACGATCTACGTGGTGGCCGCGGTCTTCATCCTGCTGCGGGTCTGCCTCTATTTCGAGCTCGGCGACCAGTACAACATCAGCTCGATCCGCACCGCTCCGGGGTTCCTGCTCGCCGACGACGGCCTGCAGTTGCCGACGGTCGTCGGCCTGCTGCTGCTCAAGTACTGCCTGCCCTGGCTCGTCATCCTCGCCATGGCGCTGCCATCCCTCGCCGCTGCGGAACGCCGCTGGACGACCCATCTCTTCGATCTGCTCGTGGTGGGCTACGTCGTGCGTTTCGCGGCCGTGGCGGCCGTGATCGATCCCTTCCGCGGCCTGCCGAACGGCATGGACGGCATCGTCGGCATGTTCTGCGTGACGTGGGCCGAGCTGTTGACGTTCGGGATGGTCGCCACCTTCGCGGCCATCCTGGTCGAGGGTCGGACCGCACCGGCACCGCGTCCCGTGATGGCGACCGCCTAGTCAGGCGGCGCAATCGTTCGGAGCCTGCGCGAGGTGTTCTGCGAGTTGCCAGCTCGGCCGTCGGCGTCTACGATCGATCCCAGTCCGCACCCCCCCGGGCTTTCATCGACGACGAGGGAGGACACCAACGCATGAGGTCGCGATTCCGTTTGGCGTTTCTGGCGTTGGCGCTGGCCTCGATCGCGAACACCGCGACGGCAGGTCTGCTGGACGAGCCGGCCCCTGCGCTCGGCGCGGGCACGGCGACGGTCGTCTACCGTATGGGGGCCGTGCACTTCGAGCCGGGCGGCTGGGTCGACACGACCGTCACCTGTACCAATCTCGGCACCGCCCCGGCGATCGTCGCGCTCGAGATCTTCGACGAGCGGGACGCGAAAGCCGGCAGTCTCGCAAAAGCGACGGTCGCCGCCGGCGCGGCGGTGACCTTCGCGACCTCCGCGGACGCCGTGCCGAACGCGGTCGCCGTCGCCGAGTTGCCGCCGATCGATCACGGCAAGGCGCGCGTGAGCGCGTCGAGCACGCAACTCGCGTGCACGGCGGTGAACCGCATGCGGGGCGCCGATGGCGCGGTGAAGGAAGCCCCGTTGGAGTTGATCAAGAAAGTCGCCTTTTGAACGGCCCCACCATGAGCGCCCGGACGATCTTGTGCGTGTTCGGCACGCGACCCGAGGCGATCAAGATGGCGCCGGTCGTCCGCGCGCTCGCCGCGCGTGCCGACGAGTTCCGGCCGGTCGTCTGCGTCACCAACCAACACCAGGAGATGCTCGATCAGGTCCTCGACCTCTTCGAGCTCCGCGCCGAGCACAGCCTGCACGTGATGACGAGCGGCCAGACGCCGAACGACGTGACGGTCCGGGTGCTCGAACGGTTGCCGCCGGTCCTGGCGAGCACGCAGCCGGCCGCCGTGCTGGTGCAGGGCGACACCACGACGACGTTCGCCGCGGCACTCGCGGCCTTCTACGCCCGCATCCCGATCGGGCACGTCGAAGCCGGGCTCCGGACCTACCGCAAGGACTCGCCTTTCCCCGAGGAGCTGAACCGTCAGATGACGACGGTCCTCGCCGACTGGCACTACGCGCCGACGGCGTGGGCGCGCGACAATCTGCTGCGCGGCGGCGTCGCGCCCGCGACCGTCACCGTCACCGGCAACCCGGTGACCGACGCGCTGCACTGGATCGCCGACAAGGTCGGCGACGGCGCGAACGTCGTGCCGTCGCTGCGGCCGGCGTCGCGCATGATCCTCGTCACCGCCCACCGCCGCGAGAACTTCGGGGCCCCGTTCGTCGCCATGTGCGAGGCGATGCGCGCGCTCGTCGAGCGCAATCCGGACGTCGAGATCGTCTATCCGGTGCACCTGAACCCGAACGTGCAGGAGCCCGTCCGCCGCATCCTCGCCGACCTCCCGCGCGTGCACCTCCTGGCACCCGTCGACTACGCGAGCCTGGTCGCGCTCCTGAAGCGCTGTACGCTGGTGCTCACCGACTCGGGCGGCATCCAGGAGGAAGCGCCGTCGCTCGGGAAGCCGGTCCTGGTGATGCGCGACACGACCGAACGACCCGAAGGGGTCGAGGCGGGAACCGCCAAGCTCGTCGGCACCGACCGCCAGCACATCGTCGCCGAAGCCGAACGACTGCTTCACGACCCCGCGGCCTACGCCGCCATGGCCCACGCTCACAATCCCTACGGCGACGGGCACGCGGGTGAATGCATCGCCGAGACCCTCGCCGCGGCGCTGCACGCTTCCTCGCGGTTGTGAGCCGCACGCGCTGGCTGGTCGTCCTCACCCTTCTGGCCTTCGGGCTCCGCGCTTTCCACATGGACGCGCAGAGCCTGTGGTACGACGAGATCGGCTCGGTGAAGGTCGTCACGACGCCGCTCGTCGAGCTCGCCGGCGCGCTCGACGCCGGCCGCGTCGAGCCGACGGCATGGCTCAGCACGGCGTACTACGCCCTCCTGAAGGCCGTGGCGTGGACGGCGCTCGGCGACCGCGACGGGATGATGCGGCTGACCTCGGTCGTGCTCGGTACGGCGACCGTCCCCGCGATCGCCTGGGCCGCGACACCGCTGGTCCCGGCCCCTGTGGCGCTCGCGGCGGCGGCGGCGCTCGCGATCTCGCCCTTCCACGTCTGGTACTCGCAGGAGGTGCGCCCGTACGCGCTGCTCGTCTTGCTCGCGACGCTGACGATCGGCGCCTTCGCACGGGCGAGGCGACACGGCGGTGCGGCACGGTGGAGCCTCGTCACGCTGCTCATGACGCTCGCGCTGTACACCCACCCGATCGCGCTCGCGCTGCCGGTGATCTGCGGGATCGTCCTGCTTGCCGATCTCCGCCGCGCCGGCGTCCGGCGCGTGCGTCCGGGCTTCCTCGCGCTGGTCGCGGCCGGCATCGCGTTCCTGCCGGCCGTTCTGCTCATCCGGGCCCACGGCGCGAACAACCCGGCCGACGTCCGGGCCGTCGGCTGGTTCGACCTCCCGTACGCGTTCTACGCCTACGCGGTCGGCTTCTCGTACGGTCCGAGCACGACGGCGCTCCACGACGATCGCCTTGCCGCAGTCGTGTCGTCGCTGCCGGCGATCGTGCTCGCGGCCGTGACGTTCGGAGCGCTCGTCCTCCGCGGCGCGCTCGCCACGCGACGTCTCGAGGAGTCCGCTCGGCTGATCGTCTGGGCGTGGCTGGTCGTCCCGCTGGCACTGGCCCTCGGGATCGCCCTCACGAGCGCCAACCCGTTCAACGTCCGCTACGGTATCGTGTCGTTCCCGTCGTTCGTCGTCCTGATCGCGCTCGGCGCCGCCGAGCTCCGGCGACCACTGGTCGCGGCCCTGGTCGTAGCGGCGATCGGCATTGCTTCGGTCGCGCTCGCCCAGCTCGCGTTCGATCCTCACTACGCCAAGGAGGACAGTCGTGGTCTCGCCGCGGCCCTCCGGAACGCGGCGACGGCCGACGATCTCGTCATCGTGAACGCGTCCTACATGGCGATTGCCGTGGCGTACTACTACGAGGGGCCGGCGCGGGTGGTGCCCTACCCCCCGGTCCACACCGATCGCGAGCTCGATCCGGCGAAGACCGCCGCCGACGTCGAGGCGCTCGCCGCCGAGCGTGCGCACGTCTGGTTGATCGCGACTCGAACGTTCCACGGCGACCAGGAGGGGATCCTGCCCCGCGCCCTCGGCACCCGACGCGCGGTCGATCGCGTGCTTCACGTCCCGGGGATCGTCGCGACGCGTTACACGAAACGTCCCGATTGAGGCCGGCGGGTCGCACTCGCGGCAGCATCCGCCATGCGGCTATTCCCTTGAAATTTCTTGACTATATGCGTGCGTGACGTGTAGTAACTTCGCAGTCGTACTGCCGCAATCCGCATCGGCATCCCCGCCCCACAGGAGACCTTCCATGACCTCGCCCACCCGTTGGTTCCGTTCCGTGCTCATCGCCGTGGCCGTGCTCGGAGCATTGATGCCGGCCATCGCGAACGCCGCGACCAGGCTCTTCGTCGTCGCCAACGAGCACGGCGCGATCTGGGAGGTCGATCCCGCCACCGGCAACAAGATCGGCGAGACCGTGCTCGTACCGCCGACGCATTCGGTGCATGCCGGCTTGGCGTACGACGGAACCTATCTCTACTACACCGACGAGACGCTCGATGTGATTCAGGTGTACGTGCCCGGCGGCGCCATCGATCGCACGCTGCCGAAGCCCGCGCCGGTCGAGTCGGGCTCCGGTCTCGGTGCGACGAAGACCTCGCTCTTCGCGGTGAGCCTCGACGACATCATCACCGAGATCACCTCGACGACCGGCACCGAGTTGAACTCGTTCAACCTCCCCGGCGCCAGGCAAGGCCTCACCTACGCGGGCTCGCGCGGCTCCCTCTTCGTGGTGATCAACGACAGCACGACCATCCGCGAGATCTCCCCGGCGGGTGCGGTCCTCAACACGATCGTTGCCGCCGAAATTTTCCGCGGCCTCGCGTTCTCCTCCTCGACGGGCACGCTGTACGGCGTCCGGGCGGGATTTCTCACCGCTCTGAATCCCGCGACCGGCGCCACCCTCGCCGGCTATCCGGTGCAGATCCACGACGACGCGAACAACGTCGTCCTCACCAAGAGTGCGGCGGCCGCGGCCGACGAGCCCGTGCTCGAGGAGTGCGGCGACCAAGTCGTGAACGCCCCGGGCGAGACCTGCGACCCGCCGGGCTCGACCCAGACCAACGGACAGCCCTGTCGCTCCGACTGCACGTACTGCGGCGACACCGTGATCGACACCGGCGAGCAATGCGACGACGGCAACAGCATCGACACCGACGCGTGCCGCAACAAGTGCACCCTGCCCACCTGCGGCGACGGCATCGTCGACCAGGGTGAGGCCTGCGACGACGGCAATCTCGTCGACGGCGACGGCTGCGACTCCGACTGCCAGATCGAGGGCGTGTGCGGCGACGGCATCGTCCAGGAGGCGCTCGGCGAGAAGTGCGAGCCGCCGAACACCGCGACCTGCGACGCCACCTGCCAGCCGCTCGAGATCTGTCTCGACCTGGAAGACAACGACGGCGACGGCGCCATCGACTGCCTCGATCCCGACTGCGATTGCCTCCCGATCGGCCGCGATCCGGGCGCGATCCGCTTCGGACGTCCCGGGTCCGGCGACCTCTTCGCGGTGCACGGCAGCCTCGACCCGGGGATCAGCAACCTCGACCCGACCACCGACCAGATCTCGTTCCTCCTGACCAACGCGAACGGCAAGGTCTACGAGCTCGTCATCCCTGCCGACACGGCGAAGAAGATCGGCGCCAACGTGTTCCGCTTCCGGGACAGGACGGCCGTGCGCAAACGCAGCGGCCTCGCTCGCTTCGACCTCCGCTATTACCCGCGGCGCGACAACTACACCTTCGTGGTGAAGGTCTACGGCGATCTCACCAAAGCGACCGTCGCCGACATGGCCGTCCAATTGGCGATCGGGGACGACGGGTTCCTGAACCAGTCGACCTGGAAGCCGCTGCCGAAGGGTTGGAAGCTGACGCTTCCGGGCGAATGAGCCCCACGGGCGCCGGTAGGTCCGGCGTCGTCCGACATGCGAAGGCCGGGGCGCACAGCAGATGCGCACCGGCCTTCGTCGTTCCGCGCCCCGTCGATCGGAACCATCGAGCCCGACACCGTCCGATGAGGCCACTGCCTCGGGCACTCCTGCAAGGAATCGACCCGAAAGCACCGCTTTCGAAGCCCCGCAGCGAGGATCTCGTTGCAGCGAGCCACGTGATTGCGTTATCCGAGACGCGTCCGAACGAAGGGCGTCTCGAATCCTGGGGAGGAGCTCGAGACGCATCGTCGCCCTGCCGGCCGAGGCAGGGAAGATTTCTCGTCTCCTCCACCATCTCCCAGCCGACTGCCGGTGGTGAGGCGCTCCGAGAAGCTCTCCGGACCGGCGAACTCCACCACAGCGAACGGTACCGATGCCCAAGCGAAAACCGCCCTTGGCCGCTCCCGGCCTGCGCCGTCTCATCGCGGCCGCGCTCCTCGGCCTCACGATGACTCCGAGCGTTGCCGATGCCGCATCGGCGTTGGTGCGATGGTTGCCGCGGTCGTCCTCGGCGATCACGGGCTACAGCATCTACGTCCGGAACGGTGGTGCGCCCTACGCCAGCCCGCAGTGGACCGGGAACCCGACTCCCGGGGCCGACGGCGTCATGTCCGCCGTCGTCACCTACAGCCCAGCGGCCGCGGGAACGAACTTTTTCGCGGTCGTCGCGAACGGGGCCAGCGTGGAGAGCGGCCTGTCGCAAGAGCTGCCGATCGGACTTCCGAATCCCTGTCGCTACGACGTGTGCGTCTCGAAGACCTCGTGCAACTTCACGAACCGCGCCGACGGCACGGCGTGCGACGACGACACGTTCTGCAACGGCCCCGAGGTCTGCATCTCCGGCGTGTGCGATGCGAGCCTTCCGCGCAATTGCGCCGACGCCATCGCCTGCACCGTCGACGCCTGCAGCGAAGAGGCCAACACGTGCACGCACGTCGGACCGCCCGGATGCTGCATCGCCTGTGACGCGACCGATCCCTGCCTGGTCGACGCGTGCGCCCAAGGTGATTGCTCGGCCCCTCCCGGAGGGGAGATCGTCTTCAGCCGCGTGAAGCTCATGAAGAAGTCGCAGAACTTCAAGCTCGTCGCCAAGGCCCGCTTCGAGTTGGACCCCGGGGTCGACCCGTCGGCCACCGGTGCCATCATCCAAATGCGCACGCCCGACGGCGCGGTGGTCTACACGTCCACCATCGCCGGGCCCCTGATCCATGCCGGCGCCGCGACAGGACGCTATCGGTACACCGCATCGCGCGTCGCCTCCGACTTTCAGAGCAACGGGATCACGCGGCTCGATTACCGCATCAAGGGATCGACCTGGCTCGCGACGATCATGGCCGACACCCCGAGCCTCGAGGACGCGGCCCAACAATCCATGCTGACCTTCTCGCTTCGCATGGGCGACAGCTGCCTGCGTCAGATGGACGTTCCGTGCACCCAGAAGCCCGGGCTCACGCTCTGTCGTTGAGCTGATCCCTTCGCGCCCGCCGCACGTCGGCGAGCGACAGGCCCTCGGTCCACAGCGCCACGGCACCGGCAGCGACGACGACGCTCACCTGGCAAACCCAGAGCCCTATGGCGAACGCCTTGGCGGGTGCGAGGGGCATGCCGTAGAGCGTCGTCAGCGTCATCTCGCTGGCGAGCTGAACGACGCCCACGCCGGCCGGCGCCTGGGGCAACGCGATCGCGAAGGACAGCACGACGAGCAAGCCGAGCGCGTGCGCCGGACCGAGGTCGGCGAAACCGAACGCGCGGAGCATCACGAGCTCGAAGATCAGCATCGAGGTCCAGAGCACGACGGTGAAGAGCGCCGACAGCACCATGGCCCGGCGCGACCGCAGGCCGGCGAACCCCGTCCGTAAGGACTCGACCCGCGCGGCGATTCCCGCGGACCACCCCGCGCCGACGTCGAGACGACGGCGCGCGAAGACCGCGAGCGCCCCGGCGATCGCGACCAATCCCACACCGACGACGACCGCGGTGGTCGCGAGCCTCCGGAGAAGCGCCGCATCGCGCACCGCCGCATCGGGGGGAAACGGCGCCAGGATCAGAAAGATCACGAGCAGGACGATCGCCGCCGCGAGGTCGAACATCCGCTCGATCACGAGGGAGCCGGCGGCCTGCCAGAAGCCGATGCGACGATCCAGGCGACTGAGGACCCAGCAGCGGAGCGGCTCGCCGAGGCGGCCGGGAAGCGCGTTGTTCCCGGCGAATCCGATGAGCGTGCTGGTGAGGCGGTGCCGGAACGACACCCCAGGATCGCGGAGCAGGTGGCGCCATCGCCATGCGCGCGCGACCGACGTCATCAAGAGGAAGCCGCTCGCGACCACGATCAGCGACACATCCGCGGCGGCGAGCGCGCGCCCGATCTCCTCCCAGGGCGCGTTCCGGACGAAGATCGCAAGAGAGACGACGCCGAGCGC
>CAZWAX010000006.1:0-38474 GCA_964631985.1 uncultured Polyangiaceae bacterium
TCACTCGTCGAAGACGTCACGCGCGGCAGGCGCCTTTTTCAACGGGCTGCTAAGCGCGAACCGCTCTAGCACAGGCGACGACCGGGTAGGGCCGGTTCGCGACTTCACCTCCTCGCTTCGGATACCTTCCTCATGCTCCATTCGCCACAGCGCCCGAACACCTTGTCCAATCCTCTCCGCATCGTTCCTTGAATCCCAGGAAGGACCTGGCTCCATTCGTCACTTGTTAGCTCCCTGCTCGCCAGGGGACAGGCACGCCGCATCAGATCCTCGGTATCCGTTGCTACACTTCGGCCTTGGATTCCATATCCACTTGCAACTACAAGTCGCCCGGACTCGATGAACTCTACGTCCGCCACTTTGGGCTCATCGGGTGTTCCCACACGTGCGAATAGCGTAAACGAGCCCGCTTCCCACAGTAATATTTCAGAGCTCAACGACACGGACGCTAGCATCTGCCCGTCGGGACTAAATGCGACTCGCCGCACCGACTCTCTATGCCCACGCAGCTCTCTTACCTTTCGGAATACACCTCGCTCTGCACCCTGCCGCAATATCACGATACGTCTCTCGCCCGCCCCCACCAGCCATTCACCATCCGGACTGAACTCGAGTGTACTGATACTCGGCACAGCAGCGTCGATGGTCGTAACAGGTATTCGCCTCGCAACGTTCCACACAATTACGCGCCCACTTCGATGCCCGACTGCCAGCAGGCGGCCGTCGGGACTAAATTCGCACGCAAGTATCGGATCTTTCTCGTTATCATCACCGATGACTTTCTGATATTTCAGTCTTCGATCGTCTTGGGAGAAACTTTCATGCAACAAATGCACCGATGGCCACCCTATAGCTATCCGCCCATTGCGGCCGACGGCCAAGCACTCACTGAATCCTATACGGGCAAACTCCGCGTCCTTTATCCACTGACCGCCCACAAGCGTCCACCGCATCAGTTTCTCATAGTTGCCAGACACAAACACTGCCAAGCGGCCGTCTCGCTTGCTTATCTGCCATTCGAGGATCGTCGAGTTTGCTCCGACTGGACTCAGCTTCGGAAGCTCCACCTTACCACTACGATCGTACAACACTATTTGATCTCCTTCGGTCGCGAATCCAACAACACCTCCCGTCACCCGAACACTCCTCAATTGTGTGGCTTGCGATGGCGCACCGGTCTCAGCACCAAGATACTTGGCAACATTCATGAGTGGCATGAAGCTATCTTCAGTCGCTACCGCCACCAGGCCCGAGTCTCGCGCGATAGCCACTGCATTGATTCGCCGCGCATAACTCACGATCGGGCTTCGTAGACGTTTGCCGGCAACAATGTCCCACAACTGCACACCGTGAAAACTTGTCCCAACGACAATACGATCGCTCGTGTCGTTGAAACCTAATGACACCACTCTCGATCCGACAGTCAATTCACGATTGGGCCCGCTTCCAGATACGTCGCCGATGTACACGTGCCCGCTGTCGGTTCCCACCGCGATTTGTCGAGCTGCCTGGTCAAACACGACGCTGGGAACTGGATCCTCAAGCTCACGGACTATCCGCCCATTGCCGCGACACCATGGATCACATTCCCACACCGCAACTACACCATCAACACCGGCCGCCACCAATTGCGTGCCGCTCGGATCAAATGAGGCGCTGAACATGGCCCCAGAGACTCGATGCTTATCTGCTAGCCGTAGGCGATACCGATCACGAGAGTATATGTCATACTGAACAACAGCTCCATGCTCACCAAGAAGGACAATATGCCGACCGTTTGGACTGATGGCCATCCCATAAATTATCTGCCCCCGCGACAGAACGTTCTCGACGGGGGGATATATTTCCCCTAGATCATCTGTCGCCCAGAACCGCAGAGTATTGTCACTTCCCGAGGACACGAGGAAGGATCCGTCGATGGACTCAGCTATGGATAAAATCCCACCCGAATGAAGGCAGCGCTGAGTAGCGGCACGCCCTGAGCCATCGACATCAGCCAGCCCTACGCACCCAGCTCTACTTCCGTACGCGAGACGTGTGCCATTCCCAACGAACGCCGCCGCAGTGGCTGAATCGGCATCCAAGTGTACGAATCCTTGTATGTCAGGCTCAGCATTCATAGCTTCGGCAAGCGCCCCACGAGCTTCAGACGTTGCTAGTGTAAGGATTGCCTCTCGTGCGGCCAACACCGAGAGGTCCAAGCGATCTACTAGATGAACTCGAGACGCAAAAGCCAATTGCCTGGATAATGCTCCAGCATACAGGTACGCGAAGGTAAGAGTCAGGAGAGCAAAGGGAGCTATATATACGCCGAGCTTTATGGGCTCCGCGTTCTGGAGCGCGAACAAAAGAATGCCCGACAGTGCCCCGCTGGGCGCCCGCGCATCTACCAAAAGAGGCGGCTGACCGGTTAAGATTGCCGGCAACCAACGCGACTGCATGAAGTCGTCACTGGCACTTCCGTGTGCTTGAAAATAACCGCTGTGACCAAATGCATGAAAGCTATTGTAGAATGACGAACTAGTAAGCCCCGCGAAGCCGATCCGTCCGGCCATTCCGGTAAAGAGAACGGCCACCTGATTCAGGAGCAGTACCGAGTCGTTGATTCCACATTCATTGACGAGCGTTCGAACCGTGCCGGCCTCGATAAGATCCGCCCAGGGGAAGTGCGATTTTAGAACGCTTCCGGCCAAGATGAGCAGACGCACCTGCGGCCGTTCGTGTGGAGGAATGCCGTGCAACGCCCACGATACCACGTGCGTTCCAAAGCTATGGGCCACTATATCGAGCGTTGCCGAAGGGTTGCGATCGACTAAACCTTCCAGCGTACGACGGAAACGGCGGACCACCAGCCACCGTGTCAGCGGAACCAGAAAGGCGAGAATGGAGAAATACCCGTACTTGTAATTGTAAACCTTAATCTGCGGGGCCGCACCTGCAACCATGGCTGCAAGACGCTCCTGCCATTGGCCGAAGGTTCGAATACCGTGAACAGTAATGAGAATCTGTGGATTGCGATCGTCCTCGACCACAGACGTGTTAGGCATGGAATCCCCCACAGCGGTTGCGCAGAAAAGGCTGGCCAACCCAACAAGTGAGGTTGGACGGTACCGCTAGCTCGGCATGGTGCGCAACGGCTTTGAACCATAAAGGCCGCGCCAGAGGGGTGTAAGTTGACAGGAATCTTTAGCTGCGTTTTCGCAGCGGCGAGTTCACAGAATTTCCCTTATCGGACGTGCGCACCTGAACTGCCGTTCGCCACAGCCAGACAAAACCGGCAAGTGCGGACCGATCGCTAGGTACGCGGCGCGAGTTCGCCCGCGCCGGAGGCGACGTCAAGGCGCCGCGCGGCGGACACGCGGGAGGCGCGAAGGCGGGGACGCGCCCAGGACGCAGGCGTCATGGGAAGTCGAGCCGGCTTGTTGCGGTGTCAAGGCTCGGCTGATCTGACCGCGGTCAGTTCGGCAGATCTGACCGCGCCGCTGGTGGTGACCGGGAGCGCATCATGGCGCCGACGGCGTGGCGGGGGTCAGTTCGGCTGATCTGAACATCAGCTCGCGGCCTTGGCGGCGCGACGGCGTTTCGGATTGCGGGACGACTCGCCCTCGAGCACGAGGACCTCGGCGTGATGGAGGAGCCGATCGAGGGCCGCACCGGCGAGGAGCGGATCGTGGAAGAGCGCGGGCCACTCGTCGAGCGCGCGATTCGAGGTGAGGATGAGCGCGCCACGCTCGTAGCGCTGACGAATGATCTCGTAGAGATCCATGGGCTCCTCGCCCTGGAGCGTGCGCAGCCCGAGGTCGTCGACGATCAAGAGATCGGGCGTCGTGAAGCGCAGGAGTCGGCGATCGTACGAGGCATCCGCGCGGGCCGCGCGGAGCTGCGTGAGGAGCTGATGCGCCGGGGTGTAGAGGACGGAGTAGCCGGCGACGCAGGCGCGATGGCCGAGCGCCTGCGCGAGGTGATTCTTGCCGACGCCGGTCTGGCCGACGAGGCAGACGTTTTCCTTGCGCGCGACGAAGGCACACGTCGCGAGGTCGAGGATCTTCGTCGCCCCCGCGGTGAGCCACGGCGTGATCGTCTCCGCCCAGCCGTCGCGAGCGCGATCTCGAGCGCCGATGTCGAGCGCCGTCCGGTGGTCGCGACGCCCGCGGCGAGCTGCAGCGGGCGCCCCGCGCGAATCCAGTCCTCGACGTCGTAGAGCCGTCCGTCGCGACAGAACCGAGCGAGCCCGACGAGCGCCTCCCGATCGTCCGTCGTCCGGGCAGCCGGTCGCGGGGCGGTCGGCATCGGCTGGGTGCGCGGATCGACGAACCCAAGCGTCATAGCGAGGCGCCTCTACCGCCAATTCCCGGTCGGGTCGAGAACAACCGACAGATGGGCTCGCCCGGGCCGCATCGCGCGCGAGCCGCGGGTCCGCCCTGCCCTCACCGAACGCTCCGGAACGGCGCCGGAACGAACCGCACCGGCGTCGCGGCGCCGCGACACCGCGCCATAGCGGACCGGCGAAAACCGGCGTCCTTCCCCATCGTTGCGGCGGCCGGTCACCGCGTGGTCACCACCCCGAAAGTGCTCACCGGCACCAGGAGGCGGCACTCCGGACGTTCCGCACCCCACGCGTCACAGAACGACCACAGATTCGAAGACTAGGTCGGGGAGAGGTCACCGTAGGTCACCGTCGAACATCTCGCGGGATAGAGCATCCCCACCCACGTCATGTTCGACGGTGATCGACACACGATTCGGACAGCGATTCGCACAATGTTCGACGTAGGTACGACGAGGGATCCGATGCCAGTTCCATACAGGTGGCACCGTCATCGTTCTCCCTGAGACGATCGTGGTATCAGAGGCAGGGCCATCCTTGTGGTCGCCATGACGACGCTCCGCGAGTACCACGAACGCACCAAGCACTCCCCCGCGAGCGTGCGCGCGAGCGCGTACACCCTCGACTGGGACAACCAACCGATCCCGTTCAAGGTCTATCCGGACCTCCACCCGATCCCGCTCCCGACGGACCTGCCGGGATCGCAGTCCTTGGGTCTCGAGGCGATCGCCGGCATCACGGCCCCGCGGCTCCGTGCACTCGATGTCGCCTTTCTGGCACACCTGCTCTACTTCAGTGCGGGCGTGCTCCGGCGCCGCTCGTACCCCGGCGGCGAGCGCTTCTATCGCGCGGCGGCCTGCACGGGCGCGCTCTACCACGTGGATGCGTACGTGGTGTGCGGCGACATCGACGGGCTCTCCGCGGGCGTCCATCATTTCGGCCCGCACGACTTCGCGTTGCGGACGCTCCGAGCCGGCGAGTACCGCGCGCCGCTCGTCGCCGCGACCGGAGACGAACCGCACGCAGCCGACGCTCCCGTCCTGGTCGTGCTCACAAGTACCTTCTGGCGGAATGCCTGGAAATACCGCACGCGCACGTACCGACATTGCTTCTGGGACGCGGGCACCCTCGTCGCGAACCTGCTCGCCGTCGCCGCCGCGCTCGGCGTCCCAGGCCATGTGGTCACCGGATTCGTTGACGACGATGTCGTACGCCTGCTCGACATCGATCAGACCCGCGAGGCGCCGCTCGCCGTGGTCGCGCTGGGCGTGGGTGGACTGCCCGCCCCGCCGGCTTCGGCCTTGCCCCGGCTCGGCCTCGCAACCCTGCCGCTCTCGCGCGAGGAGATCGACTATCCGCTGATCCGTGAGGCCCACGCGGGCTCGTCGCTCACGACCGCGACGGCGGTGCAGGCATGGCGCGCCGCCGGGGCGGAGCCACCCCGGATGCGGGCGGTACGCCCGGATGTTACGCTCGAGCCGCTGCCGAGCGCCGCCATCCCGGAGCCCATCGAGACCGTCATCGCACGCCGCGGATCAACGCGGCGATTCCCGCGCGAGCCTATCCCGCTCGATTGCCTCGCAACGATCCTCCATCTCTCGACGCGTCCCGCGCCGCTCGACGTCACGGCGCCGGTCGAACTCTACGTCATCGTCAACGCCGTTGACGGCCTCGCCCCCGGCGCCTACCGCTGTGACCCGGACGGCCGCACGCTCGAGCTCCTGCACGCCGGCGATTTCCGCGACACCACCGGCCACCTGGACCTCGGTCAGGAGCTCGCGGCCGACGCGGCGGTGAATCTGTACTGGCTCGCCAATCTCGACGCCGTGTTCGCGCAGCTTGGCGACCGCGGCTATCGGGCGGTGCAGCTCGCGGCGGCGATCGGCGGGGGCCGCGCCTATCTCGCGGCGTATGCGCTCGGGCTCGGGGCGACCGGACTCACGTTCTTCGACGACGAAGTGACGCGCTTCCTGGCGCCGTCCGTCCCGGCGATGGGCGTCATGTTCCTCGTGGCCATCGGACGTCGCGGCTGTGCGGCTCCTACTGCGGGTTGACGCGGCTGCCATTTCACTCCGCTCGACTCCTTACAGCACCAGGAACGTCGTTCTCACCACGAGCTTGTCAGGCGTTGCCGGACGAATGACCCGCTGCTTAAAAGATCCGGCGGAAGCCGAACAGGACGACCGATCCCACTGCTTTCTCGAAGAAATCGAGTGATCCGGAGAGCGTTGGTATGGGGTGACTCGGGATGCAGTGGTAGCAGCGCGGTAGCAGTCCCGCTGCGGTCCGGTCGAGAGGGATGACGAGTCCAGGAAAGTCACATCGAGCCGAGAGATAGATCTGTCCAGATGCGTCATCCGCTGCTATGCGGCGTGCTCCGTGGCGCAGAAATATCACCGCCTAGAGTCGCCCACACAAACCCCTGTTGACGCCCAGAAACAGCGTGCAACGCAGCAGATTTGGGGGAAACCGCCGAGAGGCAGTGATACCCCGAAGGTGAAGGCCTACGTTGGGCCGCTGCCCGCTAACGCACGGGGTGTCGAGTTCGAGACCGATCTTCGACCGGACCGTGGCTGCCCCCCTGGCCAAGCCTCCTGGAGCGCGGGACGAAGTGGTGTCCACCAGGACGGCGATGTAGTAAAAATAGACGTTCTCGTAATGAAGGTAGTTCCTTGATGGCGAAGTCATCAAACCCCACACAGAGCTTCTCTCAAAGGTCCGTCAGCGCTTGGCCTCCTTCAGCAAGCCATCCCGTCGCCGTGCTCGACGCCGAACCCAGTGAACTATCTTCGCGCTCAGGGATTGAGTTTTCGGAATCTCACGACGACCTCGATCGACTCCTGGGCGCATTGGTTGAGACCGCCGGTGGACGGACCTTTGCTCTGGTACGCCACCTCGGTTCTCCAACGCCTGGCACGGAGCTCTGGATTCCGCGGTCCTCACGAAACCCATGGACTGAGATCGACTCGGCACTCCACGTGTTGAGGCTTCCGCGGCAGTCGCTCAAATGGACTGCACCGGGCATTTCCACAGCCGGCCGTGTTACCAAGACCCAACTACTCAAGAGCCTATCGGTGAAGACCGGTCTTCCTCCTAAAACGATGGACGAGATCCTCGAGGCGCTTGTAGAGACCATCCGGAAGAGCGTGAAGAAGGGTGATACGGTGAAGATTCCGCATCTCGGGGGATGGCGGATGCAACAGGTGAAGGCTCGCATGGGTCGCAACCCTGAGACCGGGGAAGCCATCAAGATTCCGGCCCGCAAAAAAATCGGCTTCACAGTAGCAAAAAGCTTTAGGCAGCACGTTCTCGGCACTAAGAAGTAGAGCCTAACTCCAATGACCCGCTGCTTCGTTGATCCGATCGGGGGCGACCAGGATGCACCATCCGACTGTTTTCTCGACGAAGTGGAGTGGGCGTAACGGCCGTAGTGTGGGGTGATTCGGGTGGAGTGGTGAGCAGGGTGCTAGCAGCGGACGCTGGCGTGGGCAGAGCCAGCAGTTGGAGACCGCACTACGCGACGATCCGCTCCACCCGGCCGTCGGGATGGTGAAGATAGACGCGATCCTGCATCCCGGCCTTTCCGCCCGACGTCTCCTCGGGTTGCCTCGCCGCCAACTGCACGAGGCGTGCCCGCGCTGCCTCACGCGCGGCGGCTTCGGTCGGATACGCACCGCCCAGGGGGTATCGCTCTCCGGCAAACGTGTCGTAGCCGCTCAAGTGCCACGTCGCCGCTGGCGCCGAAGCGGGCCCGCCGTCGAGCACGCTGAGCGCGGCTTCGAGCCGCGTGCGCGCGGCGGCGTACTTGGCGGCGCGCGCCTCATCCTTCTGGGTCGGCGCACGGCCGAGCCGCGTGAGATCGGCGTTGTCGGTGAGGTCCGCGAGCTTCACGACGATGGCAATCCGGAAGCCACTCGTCGCGATCCGTTCGATGAATCGCCGATAGCCCTCTTCGCTCCCGTGCTCGTCGGCCCGTTTCGTAACGGTGACGATGGCTGCGATGCTCGTCTCGGGCATGCCCGCTGTCCGCAATTCATCGACGCTCAGCCCGCCGTCCTCCACGACGTCGTGGAGCAGCGCGGCGATGACGGCTTCCTCCCCTTCCGCTTGGACAGCGCGCGCCACGCGGCGAGGATGCTCGATGTACGGAGCCCCTCCTTTGTCGGTCTGGCCGGTGTGAACGCGGGCGGCCAGCGCGTCGGCGCGCGCGATGAGTAAGTCATCGGTTGCCATCGACGTCCTCCTTGCACAAAGTCCACCGGACAATCCACCAGGCATCACTCGACACCCGCCCAGGCAGACCCGTTTCATACGGACGGCCGGTAACCAAATCGTGCCCCCCGTCTCCGCCGTCCCGTAGCCGGTGACGGCCCCACGCGCGTAGCAGGCGGCGAGGACGGCAGCCGCGGCAGCATCTACCGCATCATGATCGCGGAGGATGCTTGCCTCGAGCGTCGGGATAGCACCGCGGAGGAGCTCGAGGCGTCGGGCGCGTCCCTCGCGCCTCGTCTTCCGTGGTAGCGGCTCAGCATGGCCAGCCGCTCGCCAGAGCGTGAAGAATACGCCGTACGGATGCGTCTCGATCACGGCGCCGCCTTCCCCTACGGCGGCCTCGCGGAAGAGCCGGAGCGCGCGGGCAATCCACCGCGAGGCGCCCGGGGAATCCGAGGACCGTGGCGCGCGTCGTCCAGAAAAGCGCGATCCCGAGTCGCGTGAGGTCACGCTCGCAGGCGCGGACGCCATCGGGCGCCTCGGGATCGCATCCACTCCAATCGGGAAGGATCCGCGGCCCGGCCGTCGCGCACGGCCCGTCGATGCACGTCACGCTCGGCGCGAGGTCGCGCACATGCTGCCAGAAGTGGTCGTTGGATCCATGCAGCGGAACCGCGCTCGCCCCCGCGGGTACCACTCCTCCCAGCCGAGAGCAGGACGGAGCGAAGCATGGATCGCGATGGTCTCGCGAAGGTGAGTTCTGCGGGGACGGTTCTCGATCGTCTTGCCTGCCCGCATGATTGCCCAGGCCCAAGGCTGTTTGACGGACAGTGCCTTCACAGTGCCTCCACGGACTGCTTAGTCGCTCACGGTGCCCAGCGCGATTCGGGTCAACGATTGTCGGAGAGCCTCCAGGTTGCCCGGCGCGGCAAGCGACATCGAGACGTCAACGGTTGCGACCACGATCCTCGGAGCCGGCGCACCCACCGCGAACGGTCGTAGGTGGTCGTAGGTCATTGCTATCTCCGACAAGGAACCCCAACGCGGGTACAAAAGAACGGTGCGCGGACTCCTGAACTCACGGCCATAGGCGTACATCTGGTACATGTCGGACTGCTGAACGTTGCAATGCGGTTTGGCCGGATCGAGCCGCTTCCACTTGGTATCGACCACCGCGACCACGACTCCGTGACGCTTGATCACGACGTCCGGCTGCAGAGCAAAGCACATGCGGCCCTCACGCCGAAGTAGCGCCTTGCCCGTGGCCTGCGCACGGACCTCGTAGCCGCGCGGGCCGAGGGCACGACGTAGCATCACCGCAATGAATCGCTCGAAGATCACATTCATATCGAACATCAGGGCGTGAATCTGAGTCGACTCACGCACCGGTGACGGCGATACCTGCTCAAGGATGAAGCGTGCCATCGCAAGGAGCGGCGCGAATCGCTCGCTGCGTCGGTCCACCGCCACCGGGCGTGCCTCGTAGGCACTCGGCTTCCAGTCGCCAACGCCATCAAAGTCAAGCAGTAGGTTGCGCGCTCGCCGCGATACCGCTTGCGCCTGGTTCTGCCGAATACACGGCCGAAGGGCGGCCTTCAGCAACCGGGCCAACGGGTTGTCGAGTGTCAGCTCGTCGGCCGCGGTGTAGAAGCGCTCGCGGTGGACTAGGTTGTCGCGAAGCTGTCGCTGCAGAAGCAGCTTGCCCTTCAGATACGGACGGTTCTCCTCCTCGCTCACATAGCGACGGATGGGTCCGCGGCGCCACTCCTGGGCGAGGCCACGCACGTAGCGATCCATGTAGGCGACGAGCAGGGGCTTCTGGGCGTTCCCGAGGCGCGCCAGGTCGGCCTCGGCTGCCGGCACCAAACCAGCGGTCGCTATCATCGCATGTAGGTTGTTGCGGGCGTCGGCCTCGCCCTCGCGGTCGACTTTCGGCAACACCTCGAGCTGGCGATCACCGATCCCAATCGCACCGACCCAGCTGGTTGCCTTGAGGCCACGATGAATTGGTGCGAACAGCCGGGACCCCTCAGAGCGATCCTGATAGCGCAAGAGGACACCGAGGTGACGCTCTGTGAGCACGCGGTTGGCGTCGCTCCAGCGGGCGCCGACTGCGGCCGTCTCGTGCTCCCGCAAGATCATGCGCTAAGCTCCCTGATAGATCTTGCGGATCGAACCCGGGGCGATCGCGGTCGGCAAGTTATATGACCGGCGCCCGGCCAGCTCGTCGGCCACGAGCTTCGTCAAGTAGTCCGAGGCTGGTGGATCTGACACGGTGACGATTGCGTCGGCGCGCACTGCTCGGCGCCCAACATCGTCAACATCGGAGTCGAGATCCCCGAGGACCATCTGGACCCGCTCCCAATCGCCGTAGAAGTATTCCTGAAGCAACGGCAAAATTCGCTTGCGAAACCGTTCCTCGAGCTGCTCCCAGGTCTCGATACCGAGGAAATAGGAGTGGCCGATCTGGTGCTCACGACCGTAGAGGTACGTGATGCGCTCGTTCATCACCGTGAGCAGCGCAACGAGGTCGATGGCACCCCCAGGTGCCTCGATCGATGGCCGGCCGCACTTCACGATGATGGACGGGTCCGGCATCAGCTCCTCAAAATCGAACCGCCGACGAAGCGCCGTGTCGAGCAGCGCGATCGATCGGTCTGCGGTGTTCATCGTGCCGATTACCCACAGATTGTTGGGGACGCCGAAGAGCTCGGCACCAGGGGTCTGTGCGTGAGTGTACGGCAGCTTCACGCGCATTCCGCCTGCCCACGTGCTCCCATTCCACTTGAGGCGCTTGTCCTCTTCGAGCAGCGTGATCAGCTCACCGAACACCTTCGAGATGTTGGCGCGATTGATCTCGTCGATGAATAGCGCCCATTGGTGCCCCGGATCACGCATCGCCCTGTCGACAATCTGGCGGAATATACCCGGCCTCACCTCGTAGCGAAGGGCACCATCGTCCCCCTCACCGGTTGTCGGCTTGATGCCTTCGACGAAGTCCTCGTAGGCGTAGGACTGATGGAACGTTACGAAGTCGAACCGCGTCGTCACGACTGCGCCACCACCCCCGAAAGCTCTGATCGCATCTAGTGCTTCGCGGGCTTCCGGTACTTCTGAGTCAGCGGCCTCGATGTCGATCGACCAAACGGAGTCAGCCGACTTTCGGAACAGCCGTGGGTCTACGCGACGCGCATACTTGACCTCATCGCAATCGTCGAAGGTGTGCGACTGCAGCATGTTCCAGATCATCGCCCGCGGATTCGCCATCGTCATGATACGGTGCTTTGCCTGCAGCAATTCATGGCCGAGGATGTCACTCACCTTGCCTTGGCCTAGATCCAGCAGAGCACCGGCTACGACCTGCCACCATGCAAGCTCCGCTGCTCTTTCTTCCAGGAACTTCTCGCGCGTTCGTTGCTCCTCGCTCGAGAAATGTGGGAAGTACCGCTCGCGTAACGTGTGCGTTTTCCCTGTCCCTGGCGGGCCGTAGAGGATCAGATTCTTTGGTGGAGCTTCCTGTACAGTTGCAGGAGAATTGATCGGATTCTCAGCGGTCGGCTCCTCTGCCCCACGGAAGAGTCGGGCAACGTCTTCCTTCCGCTGGACCTCGATCAAGGCCTCCTGCCAGTTGCCTGCTCCGGGACCATCCGGTGCCTTGCCAACGTAGAGTGGTCGCTCGAGACGCTGAAGTTCAAGCCGGCCCGAGCTCTCGTCAATCTCTGCGACCTTGCCGACGAAGTAGATCTTCAGGTCCTGCTGATGGCTACAACCCTTAATGGCAAACTCATCCCCCTGGCGGATGTCTCCGAACCGCTGCCAGGACCGCTTCGCGGCCGACTTCTCGGAATCCCTCGGCCATCCAAGTTGCCAGTAGTTTCCGCCAATAAACTCATCGAGCTTGCTGTCCTCGTCCCATCTGTGACCGCCAGCCCAATATCGCGTGCCTCTTGCTTCTTCACGTGGGCAAACACACCAAATGAAGCTGTGGACATCGATCCAGTCCCGTGGCGCGATCGGGACAAGCGCCTCCTGGAATGCGCGGCCCCAGGCCATCACTTCGTCGAACCGCTCCGGTGTGACGCGGCCGGCGCTCAGCGGCTGATTGAGCCCTGCGGCAAGATCGCGGAAATAACTAATCTTGATCGGGAAATACTCGGACGGACGACAAAACCAGAGCGTCGTCGACAGGGTGTCCCAGGACGCCTTGAGGCCAGCGGCGAGCGTTGCATCGAAGATCGGCTCGACTGTCGCCACGCCCTGATACGGGACAGCGGTCGCTGCGTGAATCGCGCGGACAATCGTGCGGGTATCTTCGCCACCTTCGCCAAAGCTCGCTCGCCAGGAGTTGTATTGGACGAGGTTGGTGGAAAAGCTCTGGAGGCGTCCGGTTAGACCGCCGTCACCAGCCTCTGCCCGCTTCAGCAATCCATCACGACCGCCCATCTCATCGTTGAATCGGCGCAGCGCACGCTGCTTGTAGTTGAGCTCCTCCTTCATCAGGCGCTCGCCAGGGTTCGCGAAAGACTCGAAGCCCTCGGCGGTCTTCAAGAACCGCTGCCACAACATCGCGAGCTGTGCAGCCGAGAGGGTGAATGGCCCGGTTGTAACCGGGGTGAGTGGGCAGGGCGACGGCATTGTTAGTCGGTCCTCCGATCCATCAGAGATCGACCGTTGCGCGATAGAGGTCTTCGAGCTCGGACTCGGTCGCGCCAGGCGGCGCCAAGACCGATCCATTCAAGGCCCGCTTGCGGTCGAGAAGGTTCGCCAACTGGATGTCGAAGCTGCGCTCTCCATACTCCGGGTGCACCGCGAGCACGGTGTGCACGTGCACCGGCCGCTCCTGGCCGATGCGGTAGACGCGGTCCGTGCACTGATCCTCGACGGCGGGGTTCCACCACCGCGCCAGGTGGATGACGTGGTTGGCCGCGGTGAGGGTCAGGCCGACACCGCCGGCGCGGGGGGACAGGAGCATTACGTCGAAGCCGGGGCGGGTCTGGAACTCATCGACCCGGCCTTTGCGGGAGACGCCCGACACTTCGCCGTTGATGATGAGCACCGGATTCGGCAGCCGATAGCGTCGCTGCAGTATCTCCACGAGCGCGTCCTGCACCAGGCGCGACTCGAGGAACACGAGCGCCTTCTCGCCCCGCGACCTGACGTCGTCGAGGATCTCGAAGGCAAGCGTCAGGCGCGCCGACGCCGCGATGAAGTCGTCGTCGCCGGCGAGGTCGTCCGACTCCCGCGCTGGATGCAGGGACGTTGTCCGGAGCGCCTGGAGCACCTCCAGCATGATTTTTCCCTGCCGAGCCGAAGCGACCGCGGCCGCATACGCGGCGGCTTGTCGTGCCGGCATTTCCAGCTGGTGTCGATGCAGCTCCTTCGACGGCAGACCGTCGAGATGGTCCTCCTTCAGCCGCCTCAGCATGATCGCCGGGGCGGTTCTCGTGGTGATCTCGTCGCGTAGCGCGGCGAAGCGCGTTTGACTTTCGACGGGGTCCTTGGTGCGGAACCGAGCCGAGAAGGCCTTGAGGGCTCCGAGCTCGCCGGGGCGCGCGGTATCCACGATGCTCCACAGGTCTTCCACGCGGTTCTCGACCGGCGTACCGGTCATAACGATCGTGAAGTCCTGCTTCATGGCCTTGGCTGCTTCCGTGAGACCGGCAGCCGGATTCTTGATCTTCTGGGCCTCGTCGAACACGACGGCCGCCCAGTGCACTCTGCCAAAGCTATGCTGGTAGTCGCGGAGTGTCTCGTACGTGGTCACCACCCAATCGCTCTGCTGGAGGATGGTCACGTCTAGCGACGGGAGCGCGCTCGTGAGCTCGCGTCCATCGGTGCCACGCGCGGGGCGGAGTCTTTTGAGCCCCGGTCCAAAAGCCTCCAGGAGAGCACCTAACGTTCCTTCTTCGAGGTGATGTTCGTGTTCATCGCGCCAGTTGCGGAGCAGCCCCGTCGGCGCCACCACAAGTACCGGCCGCTGCGGCCACACACCGCTCGCCATCTGTTCCCGTACCCAAGCGAGGAACGCGAGTGCTTGGAGCGTCTTGCCGAGACCCATGTCGTCGGCCAGCAGGGCACCGCGACTGCCCTCGATCCAATGCTGCTGAAGCCAACGTAGCCCATGCTCCTGATGTGGTAGCAGTTGGGACCTGAGACCCTCCGGCTTTCGCTCCGCACTGCCCCGCGACCCGCGCGGTGCCATCCGGAAACCTAGCTCTTCGAGATTGTCGATGATCTTGAGCACCAGCTTGGGCCCGGGAGGCGATGTTTGACGCACCTCTCTGGCGGCGCCGCTCGTATTCGCGATCAGCGTCTCCAAGGCGCGTTCGGTTTCCTCGGTCGCAGGGATCGGTCGGCCGTCGAGGTCAACCGTGTCGCGGTTCTCGCTGCGCGCACGTCGGACCTCCTCCAACAACGGCGCAGCCTTCTCGGGCGGCACGCGCACTGGCTCGTTGTCGATCAGCAGGCCGGCCGGATCGTCCGGAAGCCACTGCTGGCCGCTGGCTTGCAGCCACGGCAACACCTTGGGCTCCCAGATGCCGACGCCCTTCACGCGCTCGCTGAGACCCTCGTCGAAGAACACATCGTCGACGAGGGTTTCGTCCGCGGCCGGTCTACCCGTCTCGGCGTCAGACTCCAGTGCCTCGCGGAGGAATACTGAAGGCCGGGTCAGGAAGCGTCGACGGGCCCCCGCATCCCCGTGCTGCGCTTGGTGCACCACGCGCAGCGCCTTCTCGAGCCGATCGGTGAGGACGATGAAGACCCCGCCACCGCCGAGGTAGCGATGCCGTGCCGAGCTGAGCGAGCGGAAGCGCTTCGCGAATTCCTCCTGGCGCGCCGACGGCAGCGGGGTGTCGAAGACACGAGTGGTTGCGCCGTCACCCTCAGGACGCTCCACCCACCGACCCACCACTGGATCAAAGTCGGGCTCGCCATATTCGTTCCGGAACGGGTTCAGCGTGAAACCCGACGCGAGCACTATCTGGATGCCGTCGAGCGTATCGTCGAGCTGCACACCATCGGGCAACCGATCGCGGATCGCGGCCCAGTGCGTGTACCTGGCTTCGAGATCGCGCGCCTCGGCATTGAAGCGGTCGACCGACTCCCAGAGCGAATAGAGCGGCTCCGGCAGCACGCGATCTGCGGACCCGATCCGCAGAAAGCACCCGTCTCGCACCGGAGCAACGACCGGTTGGCCGTCCGGGTGGTGCAGTCGCTTCTCGATCCGGAAGTCGGCGTCGCTCAGTCCCCCGCTCCCTCGCAGCTCCAACGTCACGCCCGCTGACTCCGGCAGCCCGACCGAACGAAGCTCGGCATCGTCCAGCGTCGCGATCACCTGATGCGGGACGAAGATCGCGTGATCGTCGCGCGCCGCCACTGAGCCATCCTCGAGCAAGCGGAGCAGCACACCGATCCTGGCCCGCATGCCGTTCGGCAACGTCGGCAGGTCGCCTAGCGCCCACTCCGTCGGCGGAATTGCGCCCGACTGACGCTCGACCCGAAACTCGACGCCTCCGTGCACGCGGTCAGCGATCAGCTTCATCATCGTCTCCATGGCCGCGGCATGTACGACGAGGACGAGTTGCGGATCCCGGTTTCGCTCGCGATGAGCGCCGCAACCTTACCCTGCCAGGTCCCGAGCTCGGCCCCGTGATGTGTCTGGCTGACGTCACACCCTTTGATTAGCTGGCTCCTCGTGTACGCGGTCTCGTAGAGTTTCGGAGCCTCCCCGTTGCCACGTCTCCACATCCGGAAACTGCCGTTGTGACTCCACTCGGCGATCGTCACACCCTTGATGCGCATCAGAAGAACCGATTGGTTCCCCTGGACCCCGCCTCCGCTTACGAGCTTCGCGGCACCCGCGCTCAACCCGCCCTGCACGATCCGTGCTGCCTCGGAGCCAAGCACCACCCACGCATCGTCAATGGCTTCACGTTGGAGGTATGCCGTCCAGAACGCCTTGCGATGGCGCCAATGACGGTCGAGCGCAGTCTGGTCCAGGACCCGGAAAAAGTCGTCGAGCGATGCTCCGACCAGCCAACGCAACAGCACGTTCCGGACCTCATCCGGCACGCCGTTCCAACGCGGACGGTTGATGCGTGGGTCGCCAACCGTACGACACAGAAACGCTTGAATCGCTGCCTTGGTCGTTTCCGAAGGCACCTTCTCAACGAACGGGCGAAGGAAGGCATTGGCAACCTCGACCTTGAGCTCGGGAAAGCGAAGCTGCCCTTGGCGTTCGAGCCATGTGAAGGCGCGGTCGCAGATGGCAGCCGAGCTCCGACCCTTCAGCAACTCCGATTCGACGCGGCGGAGGAGCTGCTCAGACGACCGCCGGACAAATGCCGACGACTCGAGCCCCCCGGACAACCCTGCTTCCGATAGATAGGTGTCGCAATCGACGTCGACGGCGAACCACGAGTCGACGAGCCGCTCGGGCCCCGTGAACTCTAGGAGTCCGAACCGGTCGCAACGCTCGAGCCACCGCATGGTCCGCGGACTCTGGACGGCTCGAAGTCGCTCCTGTACCGCTTGCCGAATGGCGTCGAACGATTGCAGGCCCGTCGGATACGCATCGAGGAAGGCCCGCAGCATTGCCACGACGCTGCGCGCACGACCCTCGTCCGCGAGCCATCGCAACCATGCTCGCACGAGCGCCCCGTCACGACCCAGCCATCCGCCTGGTCGATCCTTCGGGTGGAAGAACGCCCACGGCGCTCGCCGCAGATGGCGAGGTTCCACGTCGCCGAGCGCTCCAGATTCCTTCCAGGCGACGGTCAGGCGGCGCACCGTCTCGTCCAGCTCGTAGGTCGGCGGGACCTTCGACTCGAGATCACCCAGACGCCGAACGACCTCTGCGGCGGCACGGCGCATGTGGACCGGTTCGATGGGTTCGCGCTGCGCCGAAAAGCGCGATCCGACCGCGGTCCATTCGGCTATCCACTCGCGTGTGTAAGGCGGCGGCTCAGCGTCAATGCGTTCGATCATGTACTACTCGCCCAGCTCGTGCCGCACCTGCTCGACGGCAGCAGGTGGCGCCACAGGCTTCGCCTCGGGCGGCTCCATAAGGAAGCGAAGATCGATTCGCCGGTTCGCATCCGCCTCGCCATGCTCCGGATCAATCGGACGCGTCTCGCCGTATCCACTCACACTCAGCACCGGCGAACCCGTTCGATTCTTGAGATGCGAGAGCCCAGGCTCGCACTGCAGCATCATGCGAAACACCTCCGCCGACCGTGCGGCCGACAAGTCGAGGTTGTCGCGGTAGCCAAAGCCCCGGCCCACGATCGGCACGTTGTCGGTATGCCCCTCGACCAGGACGGTATTCACCTTGGCGCCGACCGTCGCTGCCGGAAGTGCACCCACTGCGGGCACGGCACCATTCGTCTCACAGTGAGGAGGTCGCAACACACCCGGACCGAGCTCTGCGGCGTCGAATTTCTCGACATGGTTGCGCAGCACACGTAGTAGCACGCTCGCGACAACGCCCACGTTGTGATGGTGGGTCGGCTCGGGTTCGGACTTGCCGCGAGGAAAGCGGATCGCGCGGTCGGTCAGCCGAAGCACTCCCTGCTCCGGGTCGATCGTCACGTCGATGCTCTCTTTCCGCAGCTCCTTGGCCATCGCCAGCACGACCTCCTTCCTCACCTTGTCGGCGTCGGTGATGGCGTCAGTTGCCTTCGCCAAGCGGAGCGCGAACACCGCCAACGTGATGATGAAGATGAAAATCAGCCCCGACATGAGGTCGCTCACCGACGCCAGGAAATCTGGCGACTGCGCGGGGGGCGCTTGAGGCCGACCGCGGGCGCTCACCGACGCACGGCTAAGCGCGGCCCCAGGTCTTCGATGGCCTCGTGCAGCTCCGAAGTCACCGACGCGAGGCTACCGATGGACTTCGACACGTGCTGGTCGAGATCACGATGGAAATCCCGAATCCGCTCGGTGTAGCCGCGGAGGCCCTCGTCCAGTTTCTCGAACGCCCGCTGCAACGACTGGTCGATGCCTTGGAAACGGACGGTGTAGTCCTGCCAGGCACGCGCCAACTTCTCCTGCTCCTCACGCATCGTACGACCCGCAGTGGTCGCTTCATCGACGAGTCGGCCAGTTGCGGTCAGCGAGTCGGCAAGGCGCGTCCCGACCGCTTCGAGGCCCCGCACCGCGGACCTGGTCGGCTCGAGCGAACCCGCGAAGCCGCGATGCGCTTCCGCGACGGTGGTGCCGGCATCACGCAACCCGGCGGCCAGCTCCTCCAGACGGGGTGCGAACTCGGCCTGGGCGGTGCTCATGCGTTCGAGTCGCCCAACAGCATCGGAGAAACCGCCGAGCGCGGCCGCGATGTCGCGGGCGGCCGCCGCCCCTGATTCGCGCATGCTCACGCCGGCGCCGGACACCTCGGAGACGAGGCCCCGCGACCCCGCCTGGAGCTCCCGCACCATGGACTCGAGCGCCCGCTCCATGCCGGCCACTGCTGCACCGGAGCCAGCGGTTAAAGACTCGCGCAGGTTTTGGGCCGCCTCGTTCAGCACGTCGCGGGCCTGCTGCTGCGACGCTCCGAGTGCATCCACGACGCCCTCGAAACGATCGCCCAGGCTTCGGAGCGTCGTGGCCATCTCGGTCATCTCGCGGCCGGCCGTGCCTGTGAGGGTCTGCGAAAAATTTTCTACCAGCCGCTCGATCGCGGCCTGGCTCGAGTCGGCGCGGTCGATGCGGAGCATCTCGATCGCCTGGACCACCTTTTCGAGCTCAGGCACCAGGCGCTTGCCCACCCGCTCGTCGAGCGCCGTCTCCAAGGCCCAGATGAGTTTGTCGTTGAACTTCTCGAGCTGCGTGCTCTGGCGTCGCGCGTGCTCGAGCTGCTGAAGGGCGATCTGTTCCGGCGTGACGATCTCGAGGCATCGTTCCAAGCGCTCGACCCACAAGCCAAGGCGGCGATGTACCGCGCCAATCATCTGACGCTCTGTCCAGAGGAAGACCAGTGACAGACCAAGTCCGAAGATCGACGTCATGAAGGCGAGCGACGCACCATTTAGAAGGTTCGACAGGGCCTGCTGGATCTCGCCGGGGTTCCCGGAGTCCAGCTTGCCGCTTGCGAGTCCGACACCCGCCGCCAGCCCGAGGAACGTACCGAGGATGCCGAGCCCAACGAGTTGGTTTGGAACGGTATCGAAGAACCGCGCGTGCAGCGCCGGCTGCACGATGCTTCCGTCATTGAAATAGAGGCCGGGCTCGTGCGTGTGGCGGACGACCCCAGGATCGCCCTCGCCTGGCTTCACGAGGCTCTCGTCGAACTCCTGCCACGGATGGCGGAGTCCGACCTGCGCTCGGACCGTTTCACCGTAGGTCTCGTACTCGCGTGCGAAACCTGCCTTGTCCTGTTTTGACAGGGGAGCGGTCACTCGCCCGAGCTGCCGGTAAACCGACAGGGCACGCCCGAGCAGCACACCGAGGCAGACGCCGAAGTACAGGAGCGTAGCTCCGCACCAGATCGCGTTGAACTCGTTCTTGACGAGTATCCGGCCGATCTCGCCAAGTGGGATGAGCTGTAGATACGGATTCAGCGCCGCGAAGGTGTCATCGAGCACGTCGTGTACCCCGGTCTCTATTGACGGATCGGTTGGCTGGATGCGCGACACGCGGATCGGCGGGCGGCGGGTCGAGGCGGGTGCGGTACGCCTTCCCGGTCACACTGGCCTGCTGCATGTCGTCGTAGATCTCCAGGATGACGCGCTTCGTGCGGTACTCGCCGTGGGCCTGCTCGTCCTTGTGACGGACGATGGGGAAGTTGTCGAGAATATGGGCTACGGCGTCTCTCGGGCTCGAGAAGTCGGTCAGCAACTCGCGTGGTCCTTTTGTCCGCCACTCTTCCGGCGTGCCGAGGTAGAGGTGGTGGTAGGCGGCGTCGAGCTCGCAGCGGAGTAGGAAACGGCGCTCCTCATCCCAACGGAAGGGAGGGCCGTCGTAGCCGTAGTCGCGGGCGAAGGCTTCGAGGTCCCACGCCGTGAAGACGAGCTCGCGAACGCGGGACTCGACCCAGGATGAGACGGACTCAGCGCGATTCCATAGACATACTGATTCGTATACTGACGGCGACAGTATCGGTAGCTGTTCGTAGATGAAGAAGTTCAGGTTCGTGCCACCGAGCTTCTGTCGGGCTGCGTAGTCGCTCGCGAATGCGGCGAGGTTGGCCGATAGTGCTGCACCCAGCCGTCTCTGTGCGTCCCCGAGCAACATCAGGAAGATATTGTCGCCCGCACCGACAAGCGGCAGTATCGTTGCGACGACCGTGCGCTCGTTCGTCGCGTTCGTGATGCGGCGCCAGCCGAGCAGCCAGCCACGGTCCCATTTACCCGCGAGGCGCTCCTCGACTTCCGTTTCAGGGACCCAGTATCGGGACTGTGGCCGATACTCAGGGTCTTGCAGCCGCGTCAAGGGCACATCAGGAAGACTCGTATTCTCGCTGCCCTCCGGTCGGTCGCCATAGTCGCCGTAGCGGTGATCGAAGTTGTGGACCATCTTCGCCTCGTACAGCGGCAGCATGCGCTCGCCGTCCTTGGCGAAGACGTTCCCCTCGAGCGTCCAGCCTTCCGTTTCGAGCTGGGCGCGAGTCCGGAAGAGGTGAGAGCCGCTCGTCATGTTGAACAGCCCCTGACGGAACGAGACGCCCCACGGGTTCTCCTCCGGCGGGGCTTCGCGGACGAGGACTGGGACGCGGCGATAGATCCACTTGGTCAGCTCCGCGTCGCGGCGCGTGCGGAAGACGGGGCAGGTGCGGGTGTTCGGGTTCAGCAGCGCGATGTCAGCAGCGGAGAGCCGGAACCGGCGCTCGGGATCCGCGAGGTGCGATACGGACCGAAGGAAAAACGCAAACTCAGCAGCTGCCCCGGGATGCGTGGCACCCGCAATCGTCAGCAGGCAGAACTTATAGCGCGCGTGTCCGATTTCGCCGAAGAGTCCCGGCGCACTCTGGAAGTCGTACAGGCTGACGAGCCGTCCGCTCTCGGCGATGGCCTGGAAGAAAAACTTTGTCGTGTCGTCCGTCGCAATGCCCGACGGCACGATGGCCCCGACGCGACCCGTCGGGCCGACAAGATCCCGCATGGTTTCCGCGAAAACAGCATACGTGTTGATCCGGCCCCGCCCGCAGAGTGGATAGCGTCCGCTCGCGCTTGCGAAGAAGCCCACGGCGTCGTGCTGCCGCTTTGACGCGCGATACTCGGCGAACAACTGCGGATCACGCTGCTCGAGTTCGGCAATGAGGCGCTTGCGAGCAGCGCCGGTACCCGCGCTGGCGATCTCGGGAGCACGAATCGCAAAGAACTCCTTCTCTTTGAGTTCTGTGTGCTCCCACGGCGGATTGGAGAGCACTACATCGAAGCCACCCTTCCCCGCCGCTCCGGAACCGCGCCCGAGCACCTCCGGAAACGCGACGTGCCAATGGAGGAACCCGTACGCGGACGCGATCCGATCGACCTCGTCACTGGTCGCGGCTGACACTAATCCGGGATCCTGCGCCAGCCGACGGAGCACCTCCGTCGTCGGCGCGTCGGGCGCGTCCTTCGTTTTAGGCCACACGAACGCGGCGCACCAGGCGTCGGCCCGCAGGCGCTCGCGGCGTGACGCTTCCGATGCATCGAGGCGCGCGAAAGCCCGCTCCTTCAGATGGACGGCGTCAATGGTGTCATCCACCAAGGCGCGGACTCGAGCGGCCTGGCCGGCCAAATCGCCGTCCTCGGGGCTCGCATCGCGCACAAAGGCACTGAACATCGTCTCCTGGCCCCCGTGTTCGCGGCGCTCGGCGCGATTGCGCCTCTTCAACGCCGCCGCCACCTTGCTGTCGTCGCCCTCGATCGGGTCGAAGGCATCGTCCGGCACGCCGGGGGCCAGCAGTGCCAACGTCGTGCCCAGTAAACTGTTGCCGCATTGGATCTGGTGATCCAGGAACGAGAGCGGCTTCCCGGGCTCAAGCGCCTCCAGCCACAGGCTCACCTTGCAAAGCTCCACCGCCATCGGGTTCACATCGACGCCGTAGAGGCAGCGGCCGATCACGTCGCGCAGCGCCTTCTGCAAGGCGCCCGGGTCGGGCTCGTCATCGTCGGTGCGCATTTGGGCCAGGCGGCGCGCCATACGGCGGGCCGCGGCGATGAGGAAGTGACCGCTGCCGCAGGCAGGGTCGCAGACGGTGAGGTCGAGAATCACGGCTTCCGGGTCGGGCGCGCGGCAGGCTTCGTCGAGCACTGGGTCGAGCGCGGTGTCCAGCAGGCACTGCACGAGCGCCTCGGGCGTGTAGTACGAGCCGGTGGTCTTGCGCTCGTGGCCGGCGGCAGTGTCGAGCGTGAATCGCCCCGCGCCTGCGTCCACCTCGGGATGCAGCTCCAGCAGCGATTCGTACACGCTTCCCAGCTCCTCGGAGTCGAGGTTTCGCCAGTCGACGGGCCGGAGCAGGCGGCCGTCCTCGGTGAAAGCGAGCGCGCGAACGGCATCGAGGAGTGCCTCGTTCGCCAACTCGGCGCCGGCCAGGTACGGGAGCGCGTTTCGCGCCCAGAGGAAGCTACCCAGCGCTGGCAGGGCCAGCTCGGGGCAACCGCGATCGTCGCCGAGCTTTTCCATCACCAATCGCAGTGCTCGCCAGACATCGAGGTGCGGACCGCCACGCCGTCGAGCGGCCAGGCGACGCAGGCGCGCGGTCGAGTAGTGTTCGCGATACCGGCTCTGCGCCTCCAGCGGCGCCTGCGGCAGGAGGAGCAGACCGCGGTCCTCGGCAACGAAGAGGAAGAGAAGCCGGTAGACCAGCCGCAGGACCTGCCGGTAGTAGTCCTGTCGTCCGAGAGCGCCCGAGGTCAGCGCGTCACGCAAGGCGGCGTTCGCCGCATGCGCCAAGAAGCCCTGACCGAGTGACTCGATGGCCTGCTCGACACCACCACGCAGGCGTTCTAGCGCGCGCGTCCCCTGGTCGCGGCCCGATTCGACCCAGCGCTCGAGCCAGCAGTCGCCGGGCCGCTCGGCCTCGACGCGCGACTGATGGCAGACGAGCCAGAGAAGAGCGAAGTCGGCGTACACTTCGCCCTCCATCATCGCTTCGAGATCGAACTCGACGTACGCCTGGCGCGTGAGACTCGCGTTGTCCCGGAGACAGCGGAGCTGGAGCCCGTTGCCGACGAAGCCCCACAGGTAATCGGGAGTCCGATTCAGCAGCGACTGTACCAGGCTGTGCGGGCTCTGGCGGGCGGCGCCGGCCTTACCGGCGGTGCGGCCCTCGATGTCGGTTCGGAAGCCGACCAGATGGATCGGCGTCCGGTGCCAGAGGTGAGAGAGCGGCACGGGCTTGCCGTCCACCTCCACTCCGCCGCGGACCGCGAGGAGCCGTCCGTAGCCGAGCTCCTGGAAGAGCGGCAGCAACCAGCGCTCGCGCGTCAGGCCGGCGTCGGGCGCGCCGGGCGCGAGCGTCGCGCGCGCGTCGCGGAAGGCGACCCATGCGCCGAGCAGGCGGTTCCAGGACCGCGTCACGGCTTCCGCGAGACGCGCGGTCTCCTCCAGGTGGTAGTCGGACGGGGCCAGCCCCGGCAGATCGCCGTCGCCCTTGGCGATCCGCTTCAGCAGCTCGGGCGGTAGAAGTCCGCCCTCCGTGCGGACGGTCTGAAAGAGATCGCGACTGCGGCGGCTCATTGCGGGGTCATCCGGCGGCGGCGGGTAGGAAGACGTAGATGCCGAGCACGTCCACGGGAAGCTGCTCGCGGACGCGATACGAGAGGCCGCGCTCCCTGGCGGCCGTCCGCACGCGGCGGTGGGCATCGAGAAGCGTCGCCGCGCGACGGCTCGCTTCGCGCTCGACGGCGGGACGCAGGCGATCCCAGTCGTCCACCACCGCGGTCACGAAACGCTGCTTCTGGTCGTCGCCGATGTTGCCGGCGGGGCGCGCGTCGAGGAGCGCTTCGGCCCGCTCGAACGGGAGCCACGACGCGTCGGCGGAGGGTGCCCCCTCGAACGCCAGGAGCCCGATCTCTTCGGCAAGCTGGGTCCGCTCGGCCGCCGCTCGGACGGTGGTGATGTCGAAGCGGAAGCGGCAAAGCACGAGCGTGGTGCGGGTGGCGACGGCGGCCGTGCGGATGGCGCCCGCGCGGCGCGCCACGCCGTCGCGCGCCGAATCTAGCGCGGTGTCGAGCACGTGCGCCGCAAGCCCTTCCACCAGCGGATGGGTACGCGACAGGCAGACGACGCCCTCATCCACCGGCAGCTCGAAGCGGGCGCAGAACGTCGCCGGCAGCTCCGGGCAGAGATCGCGGAGCGCGCGCGGGACCGCGGCTAGGTCGATCTCGACCGACCCGTGCCGGGGCGAAACCACCGCGCGATGGGCACGCAGGGCTTCTTCCACGAACACGCGCACGGTCTCGGATGATCCGACGGCCGCGCGCGCCGCCTCGAGCTCCGGCCGTACTTCTTCCGCCTTAATGGTCTCCTGCGCAAACACGGTTCGCGAACGCTTCTCGCGGTCGGCCGCCGCTTCCCAGTCGAGATGGAGTTGCCGGGTGTCGCGCTTCATCACCTCGTCGAAGCCGGGCAGCAGGCCCTGGGCGCCGCCCTGTTCGCGCAGCAGCAATCCCTCGAAGATGGCCTCGACCACGGAGTTCGTGTCCATCGGCACCGGCACCGAGATGCCGAGCGAGCCGCGGATCGTCTTGTGCTTCCGCAGCAGCACGTCGAGCACGATGCCATCGATCGCGTTGTCGCGCCCGTAGTAGGTCAGCACCCGCACCTCCGGGCGCGGCTGGCCGTAACGGTCGACCCGTCCCTCGCGCTGCTCGTGGCGCGTCGGGCTCCACGCCAAGTCGTAGTGCACGACGGCGTCGAAGTGATCTTGGAGGTTGATACCCTCCGACAGGCAGTCGGTGCAGACGAGCACGATCGACTTGCCGCGCTCGCGGCGCTCGTCGGCGAGCGCCAGGATGCGAGCCTCGCGGTCTTCGGGGGGAAGCCGGCCCGTCACCACCGCGATCTCTACGTCCCTGCCGAGCTTCCCGCGCAGCTCCTCGCCGAGGTACTCGGCGGTGGGAATGAAGCGGCAGAAGACGATCGGGTGATGGCCGTCCTTCACGAGCTTCTTCAGGAACGCGGTCGCCTGCTGGAGCTTGGCGTCGTCCTTTCCGGCGAGCGCCTCGGCCTGACGTGCCAGACGGAGGAGCGCGGGATCGCCCTGGTCACCGTCTTCCGACGCAGGCCGCGCATCGGCGCCGGGCGCGGTGTCGATCTCGGCGGCGGCGTCCTGCACCGTGTCGTCGAGGACGGTGCGCCGGCCGACGGCGTCGGCTTCCGCCACCGTTGCCGTCTCCGCGCCGGCCGCCCGGTTGCGCAGCGTCGCCGCAGCCGCCGCGGGGCTCGAGGCGAGCGACCGCAGCAGCGCCAGAGCCGACCACCAGCGAACGCGCTGGCGGTGCTGGCCGCCGCTCGCGTCCCGGACGGTCTCGCGAGCGTACGCCACCACCTTGTCGAAGAGCGCGCGGTAGGGCTTCGAGAGTTGATAGGTCTCCTCGCGCTCGAGACGCTTCGGGAACGGCGTCTCGGTACCGAGGAACGCCTCGATGTCGGCGCGTCGCCGCTGGACGAAGTGGCGCGCCAGCCGCCGGCGATGTCCCTCGTTATCCTTGCCGGCGAGCTCCGGCGGCAAATCCGCGAAGGCAGGATCGAGAAGGGCGAGCAGCGAGCGGAAGGCGTCCTCCTTGCCGCTGTGGGGCGTCGCCGTGACGAGGATCACGTGACGGGAGCCGTCGGCTGCGAGCCGCTTCACGAGCTGGTGGCGCTGATGGCGGCCGCCGCGTTCCTCGTAGCCGAAGGCGCAGGTGTGCGCCTCGTCGACGATCACGAGCTCGGGACACGCGCGCACGAACTCCTCGCGGCGCTGGTCGGTCTTGATGAAGTCCATCGAAACGATCACGTGCGGGTGGACGTCAAAAAGCGATTCGCCGACATGGAGCCCGCGCTCGAGGCGCGAGGCGGTCCCGGGCAGTACGACCTCGGCCGTAATGTGGAACTTGTCGCGCAGCTCGCCCTGCCATTGCTCGGCGAGGTGCGGCGGACAGAGCACCGCGAGACGCTGCACCTCGCCGCGGTCGAGCAGCTCGCGTGCCACCAGCGCCGCCTCGACCGTCTTGCCGATGCCGACGTCGTCGGCGATCAGCAGGCGCACCGGATCGAGCTTGAGCGCCATCAGCAGCGGCACGAGCTGATAGGGCCGCGGCTCGACCGCGATGCGGGCGAGGCTACGGAACGGCCCGGCGCCGGCGCGGCTCGAGAGTCGGACCGCGTCGCGGAGGAGGCGGCACGAACGATGATCGCCGACCCGCGTCGGGTCGGGGAAGTCGAAGTGTGCCGGTTCGACCGGCTCGAGCGGCGTATAGATGCCCGCCACCTCGTCGTCGGTGCCGCCGAGCGGACGGAGAACGAGGAGGTCCGCCTCCGATTCGGGAAGCACCACCCATTCGCGCCCGCGCGCGCGGACGAGCGAGCCGACCGCGAAACTCACAGCGTCTTCGCTCCGGTCGGCAGGTCGGCCACGAAGGGGGTCGGTGTCCCGGCCCAGGTGACGAATGCCTCGTCGCGCGCGCGGGTGAGGCTCACGTAGAGGAGCCGGCGCTCGCGTTCGATGGCCGCCGCCTTCTCGGCGGGATCGACGATCTGGCCCAGGACGTGAGCGTTGGGAAGGCGCTGGGCGTCGCAGCCGCCGACGATTACCACCTTGAACTCGAGCCCCTTCGCCCGATGCATCGTGCCGACGACGACGCCGGGCGTGTCGTCGTCGCTGCCGTCCGCCTCTTCGGCGAGGAGCTGGGTCGGGAGCCCGGCGGCGCGGAGCGCGTGCGCGAAGCCTTCTCCCTGGCGTTTCGTGCGAGTGAAAATTGCGATCTCGGCCGGCGCAAGCCCCTGCCCGATCATTTGCTGAGTAATCCGAACCGCGAAGGCGTGCTCCTCGACCTCGCTCGCGAAGCCCTGAAAGACGGGCTCGGGCCCGTGCAGCAAGCTCACGGTGCCGCGGCGGCTCTCCGTCCCGTCATCGAGGTCGTCTGAGGTGGCGCCGTTCAGCCGGTCGGCCATGCGCTGGATCTGCTCGGTGGTGCGGTAATTGACGCGCAGCACGCGTGACCGGCCGCGTACGTCGATGCCGAGCGCGCGCAGGCTGAACCCACCCGGGTAGATGCGCTGACCAGTATCGCCGACCAACATGAGACGGTCGCGGCCGGTGCCCCCCAGTGCCGCCACGAACTGCACCGCCGCGGCACTCAGATCCTGCACCTCGTCGACCACGACGGCGTCGAATGGGCTCGGCAGCCTGCCGGTGGCAATCTGAGCGGTTGCCATCCGGCACACCTGCGGCCACGTGCCGCGATTCGCGGCCGCGAGGTCCGCGAGCGTGCCCTCGAACACCGCCCACAGCTGCTGACGGTCCTTGGTATTGAGCGGTCGGCCTCGTCCGCGGCGGTCGGCGTCGCGGTAGGCGTCCCAGGTGGCGATGCCTTGGCGGTCGATCACTTCGTTCCATTCGCCGCGGACGAAACCGCTCTCGGTCATCACGCGGGCCCGCTGGCGGTTCTGTTCCAGTAAGCGGACGAGGTCGTTGTCGTTCACGGCCTGGATGCCCGGCTTGCCGACTCGGGCGATCTGGAGCGCCTGGCGCAACACGGTGTCGACGGTGACCCGCGCCATCTCCTCGGGCGTGCAGAGGACGCGCAAGTTGCGCTCGATGTTCCGGCAGAGGGTGCCGACAAAGCTCGTAAGGAGCACGTGCTTCCCTTTGCGCGCGAGCGCTCGCGCGCGGTGCATCGCGACCACGGTCTTGCCCGTCCCGGCCGAGCCCGTCACCTTCGCGGGTCCGGAGAACGATGCGGTCACGAGGCTGCGCTGCGAAGGATGCAGGAATCGGATCCACGCCTCGAGGGGCTGGTTCAGAACCTGCACGAGATCGGACTCGCTCTCCACGACGTAGAAGCGCCGCAGGTTATCGGCGTTCGCCGGCAAAGGCGCTTCCGCTTTGGTTGGAGCCGGCGGCGTCACGAGCTCGCCATCCGCGAGCGCGAGGAGCCGCTCGCCGACCTCTTCGGGCAGGTGACCCGCGACCGCGAGCACCTCGTCGTCGGTGCGGAGCCGGCGCAACGTCGGGATCCAGTCGTCCGGAACGCCGAGACTCAGCAAGTAATCATCGGCGAACTCACGCTCGGGGAACCGCGGAGGGATCTCGGCCTCAGCGCGCGGACGCTCGGCGAAGATCTGCTCGACCGCCTCAGCGGTCTCGATGATCTGCACGGCGCCGGTCACGGGATGCGCGCTCAGACGCCGGCGCGCCGCCCAGTCGTAGGCATCATCGTGCTGCCCCGCGTACAGGACGAGCGTCCGGTTGCCGCTCTTGTGGACGATCGCCCGGAGTCCCTGCGTCACGCGGGCGGACCAGATGTCGGGGTCACGCGCCTGCTTCACCCGCTCGAGGCTGATTCCCGGTGAATCCGGGTTGGCGTAGAACTTGTTCACGAAATCGAACACCCGACGGCGGTCGTCGGGCGCCAGCTCGCCAGCCGATTCCCAGAAGGTCTTCGCGAGGGCGAGTTCCATCAGCGGATGCCTTTCAACGCGTCTTCGAGCTGCCTCGCCGCGTCCGCCGCAGTCGGATCGATCGCGATGTGCCGTCGCATTTCGTCGACAAGCACGGCGACCACGGCCGCAACGCCAGGTTGTCTGCCGTCGACGACATACAGCGCTCCTTGCGGACCGCAAATCTCTGCCATGGTGTTTCCGACAATGCGGCCGTCGGTGGCGACATCGCCGCCAGCGTCGACGCGCAGCCCGCTCGCCGCGACGGCAGCGAGGAGCTCCCGCCACTCGGCGGCGAACAACGTCTCGTCGAAGCGCTCCTCGGGTTCGCTTGGGACGGTGGTCGTCGCGCGGGTCCGAAGCGGTCCGAAAACGCTGGGGTACCCGCTCGCGACGGCTTCCCAATCCGCCGGCGCCGCGAAGCGGACCACCGTCCACCCTCGGTCCTCCAGACATGCGGTCTGCGCCTGATCGCGCTCACGCCGGTGCGCGTAGTCGTGGTGCGGGCCATCGACGTAGACGACCGTCTGGCTCCGCCGGTACACGAAATCCGCACGCGTCCGACACGCCTCTTCATAGTGCTGGGCTCCGTCGGGCAAGCGGAGCTGATGCTCGTCGAGGAACTCCAGCCACGCGCGTTCGAGGTCGGAGTCGCAGAGCGCCTTCAGCTCGGCCACATGCTCCGCCCGCGTGCGAGGTCCGGGCGCGACCTCGACGGTCGCCGCCGCCAGCTCGCGCAGCAGTGGCGCGATACGTTGACGATCGAGCCGCTCGTGGTCGGTCTGGTTCATGTAGCTCATCAAGCAGTCGTAGCAGGCCGCTTCGCAGTCTTCGGTGGCACGGGGATGGCGCCTCAGATCGGCGCCGGTGTCGGGATCGAAGTGGCAAAGCTCAAGCGCGCGACGGGCCAAGCGCGGGATTGCGCGCGGGTCGTCAACCAGGCGGCGGAGTACGCCGGCACCACCCTCGGCAGACTCGTAGAACAACAGCAGCCGCCGATCGCCGGTTGATGGTAGCGGCTCGCTCGCCAGCTCCATCTCCTCGAGCTGGTAGGTCACCTGGATGGCGTGTCGCAGCGCCGATTCGAGCGAGGCCATCTCGCCTGGCTCGAGCGCACGCGTCGGCTCCAGCAGCAGACAATTCCGCCAGTCTTCGACGTAGGGGATGACGCGCTTGACCGACTTTGACAGGGGATCGTCGGAATCGTCCTCGTCTTGCTGGTTCTTCGCCCAGTAGCCACGCTCGGTATCCAGGTAGAACCCGAGGTCCTCCTTTCGCGCACGCCGCCTCCAGCCGAGATTTATGCGCCATAGAGTCGCCGTGTCCCCGTAGGTCAGCTCGATCAAGGGTCCGTTGGGTCCGCCGACGACCGCGCAGCGCTGGCTGGTGCGACCGCCGTGCTCGGCGAACCGCACGCCGCTGCGGATCTCGAAGCCGAGGCGCAGCCGCTCCTCTTCGTCGGAATTGATTCTATCGGTGCGACGCGTGGACACGTTCTCCATCCGAAAGAGCGGCGCGAGCGCAGGCGGCAGCTCGCGACCGCAGCGTCGACAGAGGTCTGGCCCGTTGTCGTCGCCTGCGAGGGGCTCGAGGTATCCACAGTGACCGCACTGCTTGGCGGCGCGTGTTACCACGTCCTCGCGCTGGCTCCCACGATCGACGGGCAGAATGACGCGATTGATGCGGTAGCGGACACCCTCGTGGTACACGATTGCGCGCGGGCCGAACTCGGAGATGGCGAGGAAGCGCGGCCGCGACACGAACTCGTCGCCTTTGCGGCTGCGGCTGCGACGTCCGGGAATGTAGGCCGACAGCGGCAATCGCGGAAAGCTGTACCCGGGAAGAAAACCTTCGCTCCCGAGGTAACGATAGCTGTAGAAGTCGGACTGTACGGAACCGACTGCTTCGCCGAGCAGCTCGAGCTGCGCCTCGGCCTCCGCCCTGAGTCGTCGGGCCCTTTGCTTGTCTTCGGCGGAACGCGACGCATCGATTATGATCCGGTGCTGGAAATCGCGCTGGGCCATCGCTGCGCGATACAGGTTGCGCCAGCGCTCGCAAGCCTGCTCAAGCTCGCGTGGAATACGTTGGAGGGCCGCGTCGAGCCATCCCGCCGAAAACCAGTCGGACGACTCAAGGTCGTCCCGAATGGTCTTCAAGATGCGCTCCGCTTTGTCGCGAGCGCGCCCGCGGGGCGCGGCGGCGTCGAGGTCTGCCTGGACGTCGGGGAGCAGCTCGAGCGTCGGCTCCTCCCCGTTCATGTCGAGCACGTCCCGTAACGAGCTTCGGAAGTCGATGCCGCTTTCGGCGAGCCAGATCGCGTGCACGTGGGCCCGGACCAACGACTCGTTGGCCACGTCGATTCGCGGCGGCGCGACCGCTCCTGCCACCATGCGTTCCGGACGCCGGAAAAAATACTGATCGTGCGAACGGAAGTTTGAGCAATAGGTGAAGACAAGCGCGGGCTGGCCGCTCCGACCCGCGCGACCGCTGCGCTGCGCATAGTTCGCGGGGGTCGGCGGCACGTTCCTTAAATTGACGACGTTCAGGTCGCGGATGTCGATCCCGAGCTCCATGGTCGGCGAGCAGTAGAGAATGGGCAGCGTTCCCGCGCGAAACGCCTGCTCCCGCTCTGCCCGCAACTTCTGGTCCACCTGAGCAGTGTGCTCCCGTGCCTGGATCCCCACCCCGTCGCCGGCAACTGCGCGGTAGAATTCGACGAAGAATCGATTGGTGCGCCGCCCGCCGTCCGGAGCTCGCGGGACGCGGATCGGATCGTTGAAACCGCGTGTCCCGTCCCCCGCAACCCAGGCGAAGGCGGATGCAGGAATCTGGTAACCCGCTACGCCGTCTTCGTCGTCCGGCTCACGAACCCGCTCCACCAGACCACCCCGTCGCAGAATTTCGAGGATCTGGGGGAGCATCTGCTCCGTATCCGTCATCCGAAGCGCAGCCTGATGATCTGGCAGGGTTGCCTTTCGCCTTAGAAACTGCGCGAAGCCCCCGCGCGGCGAAAGATAGACGCCGCCCCGCCATTCGCCGCCCGCCGCTCGTGAACTTGGATAGAGCACACGGGCCCGCTCGAGCCGCTCCTCCTCGTCGAGCGCCCAAGGCAGGCGCAGGCGCTGTGAGCTCTGCTGGCGGACGCGCTCCTGTTCGCGTTCGTCGAGGCAATCGACCTTGATCGCCAGCTCGCGGCGCATGAGATCGAGGAGCGCGCATGCGATCCGCTCGCGGTCGCCCGGCGATGCCGTGGCAAGCGCCGGATGCACGTCTTGCCAGAGGTCCTCCGCGCGACAGACCTCGTCGAGTGCGACGTATCGGATCTCGAGCAAGCCGCACTGTTCAAGATTCGGCGACGTGATACGCCAGCCTCGCTCGAGGTCCCGATAGATGCGGTACCCAAGCACCGAGCGCAACGCGCGATCGGTTTCCTGCCGGGCCGCGAAGCGATCCATGGTTGGGTCGCTCGCGTACTGGTCGAACGGCAGGCCGAGCGCGTCAAATACCCGCTGGACCAGCTCGTCGTGACGTAGTCCGTCGCCCCCCGCGCGCGCGACAGCGCGGTATAGGGCGGACCGCAGCAAACCGACTTCGACGAAGTCGTTCAAGTGCCCCGCTTGGAGCGACGCATCTTGCCGGTTGTCCGTGAAGCTCAGCAGCTTGCGCGCGGCCTCGTCGAGACGGTCGGTGCGCCGCAGCTCGCGCACAGTCGCCAGACTGAGAATCGTCGTCGCGGTGCTGCGGCCCTCGGTGCCAAGCGATGCGAGCTTCGAGAAATCGGTCGTCTGCCGGAACCCGTACGCGATGCCGCACCGCAGACAGAAGCGGAAGGGGGCCCGCAGCCACGCGCACAGGATGCCGTCCTGCGCGCCATTGCCGTTCCGCCCTACACGCACCGGACGGGGCAGCCACTCGCGGCGATCGCGACGAACCCGCTGGCCACCCCGCGGAGCCTCCTCGATCCAGTCTTCCGGAACGCGGTCCAGCTCATCAGCCGTCCCGCTCGGCCACGGGCTTTCCGAATCGAGATAGAGAAAGCCCGGCTCCCCGACGTCGTCGCGAAGGCGATCCGAGAGCTCGCGCGGCACGAAGCGCCGAACCCCGTCTTCGTCGACGGCACCGACGCAGTAGTACTCCTGGCCGCATTCACGACAGAAGACCATCGGCAGCAGCCTTCGGTCGCGATCGCCGGGGACGAACACTTGTCCATGGAGCGTGATCCGGCGCTCGGCCTCTGGCTCGAGGGTCGCGTAGGCCATGTCGCCGCGGCTGATGAACTGATGCAACCGGAACGCGAAGACGGGGAAGCCAGTTTCGGGGTTGCGATGACCAGAGCCGTAGCTGGCGACCAGCTGCCTGGCGATCGCGCCGGCGCAGACTTCTGCGGAGACACCGGTCAATGCGGAGAGCCTGGCCCCTGCCCCGTCGGTGCCGGTGATGCACTGAGGCTGGACCCGGCGGAAGCGACCGGAACCTGGTTCACGTTCGATGCCAAAGGTGGTCTCGATCCAGCTCGACAGTGGGTCCGCGACGAACTCAGCGTAGCGCTCTGGGGGCTGGGCCCCGGAGGCCAGCCGCTCGCGCAGGTGCTCGGCTTCTGCGGCGAGCGACCAATTCACCTCAGGCGTAGCTCGCCGGAGCGTCTCGCCGACCACCCGCTCAGGATCGACCGCCGCGCCGAAGAGTTTGGTGGCGACCCGACCGATCTCAGCGCGTTGCTCGTCGTAGGAGCCCTCCGTGGCAAGCGTAGCGGACGTTCCGACGCACTGGAGATCGGGAGCGGCGAACGCCTCGCGCGCCCGACGGACCAGCATCGCGACGTCCGCGCCCTGGCGACCACGGTAGACGTGAAGCTCGTCGAGCACCAGGAATCGCAACCCTCGCGCCGACTGCACGAGCTGCCGCTCGCGGGGTCGCGTTAGCAGCAGCTCCAGCATCACGTAGTTGGTAAGCAGGATGTCGGGCGGCCGCGTGATGATGGCCTGTCGCTCTTCTTCGGTCTCCTGACCCGTGTAGCGCGCGAACCGAACGGGGGGATTGTCCTCCGGATAACCCCGGCAGAGAAACTTCTCGAGCTCGCCGACCTGGCTGTTGGCGAGTGCGTTCATCGGATAGACGACTACGGCGCGGAGGCCCTGCCCTGCGCCCGCGCGCAGCACCGCGTCGACGATCGGAACGATGTACGCGAGGCTCTTGCCCGACCCCGTCCCCGTCGTCAGAACGTAGCTCTTCCCGGTGGCGGCGGCCCGGATGGCATCGACTTGGTGGCGGTGCAGGAGCAGCGACTTCCCCCCGCCCCCGCCGGATTCCTTGTCGCGTTGGAAGATGCGGCTGCACTCCGGATGGAGGAGACCCTCGTTGACCAACTGATCGATCGTCCCAGCGGGTTCGAAGGTCGGATTGAGCTGGATAAGGGGATCGGGCCACAAACGACCGGCGTCCAGCTCCCGGTCCACCTGATCGCGGATGCGTTGATCGCGGATGGCAATGAAGCTGCGGACATAGCCCGCGTAGTCTCCGATCAGGCGTTCACGGAGCGCGAAGACGTCCATACCGTTCCAGTGGGTCAACAACCTGTCCGCGAGCCCAGCGCCTCTGCCCTGGGATCGCCAAAGGCAAGATCATCGGGGGGCGTTCTACATTGATGTTCCGGGTCCTGGTCAAGGCGAATGTCGAGACTGGCTGACCCAGAATGGCACAACGGGCCTGCGTCACTGCGGACGATACGCGGGGTTCGCGCGGACGAGCTTTGCGATCTGGGCTTCAACGTGCCCGGAGAAGAGTCGGGCGACCCGAGTAAGTCTTCCGAGCGTCGCCACCGGAGTGGTGGAGCTCACTCGACTCGCCGCATCGCGAACGAGATCTTCGGCTTCGCCATCGGCGCCGCCCTCTGCGAGTACGGCCGCGACGCGCAGTATCAGGTCGACGTCAACCACTACGCCCTGAGCGTGAGCTCGAAGGTCGGCCCAATGCGCGAGGCCGGCCGCATCGTGCCCGAGATCCAGCTCCATCCGAATGATCCGCAAGAGGACCGGCGCAGCCAGGTCGCAGCGTCCGAGCCTTCTCGCAAGGTCCCAGTAGACGAGTCCAGCATCGCGGTCGTCGGGTACACGACTCAGATGTTGGGTCAATCGCGTCCACCCCTCCTCATACCGATTCCCAACAAGCGCCTCGTCGACTTTGCGCAGTACCCCATGATCAGCGTCCACTCCTGGCCGCCGCACCAAGATCCGCTCGAGACCGAGAAACCTCACGACGCATGCCACGAGCATACCGAACCCAAACCCATAGACGTGGGCCCAATGCGCCACGCTGCCGCCTCCAGGCATGATCTGATCCATCCGATACGCCGTCACGAGGTCGTGAACCGCCGATGCGGCGAGCAGCGTCCACGCTGGGGCCGGGAAGCGCTGGAAGGAGAAATTCCACCACCAGAGCATGCGGATGCGCGCGTTGGGACGGCGAACCAGCATTGCACCCATGACAGCGGAGATCGCACCCGAGGCACCGATCAGCGGAATAGGAATCGGGTGATGCTCTGAGAAAAGACCCGCCGCCGCGAAACCGGAGAGCACGTAGAAGGCCGCGAAAAAGGATCGGCCCCACACATCCTCGATCAACGGTGCGCTCAGGTAGAGAAATAGCATGTTGAAGAAGAGGTGGAAGATATCGCCGTGAACGAACAAGTGTGTCACGACCCGCGTCAAGGTCGTTTCGCCGGGAATCCAACCGAAGCGACCAGCTTGACCAACTCGAACGGATTCGATCAAGGCGTTCGTGAGCGTATCGAGATGCGCTTGACGTTCCCGATGCAAAGGCGTCCGGTCAGTGTCTCGCGGACTGCGCCCACTTCCGACTTCTGATTCGTCCGTTTCTCCGAGAAAGTAACGAAGGAGCGGATGGGCTTCGAGCTCGGGATGCTCGAGGTAGTAGTCGGCGGCTTCATGAAATCGGTGAAGGATCAGGTCATCGTCATCCTGTGGTCCGTAGATGTTCGCGATGAACATCGCGATGCAGAGCGCGATGATCGTGAGAGTGACGACGGGCCAGCGCCTAAGGCCTTCCCCCTCGTGTCCGATCGGAATCAGCATCGCCGATTGGAGTATCGACAGGATCGCGCCAGCGCCTGAAATCCCGCTGCCCAGACGCTGAGCGATCCCGCATGGTCTGGGACCTACCCGGGCGGGGAACACAAAGCGTCCGCGGCGCTATACCTGCATCAGAGAGGCCCCTGGCGTGTCGTCCTTCCCGGACGGCGCCCAGGGGCTTCGTCGTTTCTGGAAAGGAGGTGAGAGCATGCAGCATCCCTTCCTGACGGCCCTCCGCCACCTCGGGGCGGCCTTCATCCTCGGCGGCACCTCGACGCTCCTCATGCGAGCCGTCCAGCGGAACGCAACCCTCGGCTTCCGCGCGCTCGACGAGTGGCGAGCGCGCAACGTCCACGTGCCACATCCCGCGGCCCTGCCCAGCACGGCGCAGCTCTTCACGCTGTTCTAGCGGCTGGCGACTGAGAGGAGGTGGGCAATGGCTCACCCGCTCGAGCTGGATGACGAGCTCGAGGACGCACCCCCGACCGCCTTCGAAGCCACGTTCTTCGCCTGCGGCTGGACGCTGCTCGGGGTGCTTTCGCTGCTGTTCGCCAAGGAAGCGTTCATCGCGGCGTGGGGCGCGCTGAACGCGGACATGACCCCCACGGTCACCCTAACCCGGGACGCCTTGCCAGTACGTCCCATCTCATCGGAGGAATCGACATGAACGGAACTACGACCCAAGAGCCCAATGGCACCACGCTCCGCCACGCGATGACCGAGCCGCAGTTGCCAGCGACGACCGGGAACGAGCAGGCGGTCACCGCCGCGCTCGTCTCGGCCGTGCTGGAACAGGTCCGCGCCCAGGCGCTTTCGCAGCCCAGCATCTGGGAGCAGTACCTGAAGCCGGCGCTCCCCTACGCCGCGACCTTCGCCGCGGGCGCCGGCATGGGCGTCCTCGGCGCGTACTACTTCCTCGGCGACGACGACGATCTGACCGCGTAGTCGCCGCTTCACGGAAGGCATCGCTGTTCCATTCAGCCCGCCACGGGCCGTTCCCTCTTCGGAGGGGGCGGCCCCGGCGGGCGTTTTTTTTGGCCCGACTCGGGCCGAGAGGAGGCTTTGATGACCCGCGACAACGATCCCGATCCCTTCTGGAACAAGACGTGGCCCGCACTCCGGGCGAACCTACACGCGGCGGGAATCTTCGCCGCCGCCATGACCGCTATCGTCCGCGGCCGCCGCGCCGTCAGTCAGCTCTTGGGGCACGGTGTTCTCAACTCAACCCTCTTCGACGGGGACAACCCCGCCACGCAATTCCTCGGCCGTATCCGGGATCGCGTGGCGAAGGAGACGACGCATGGACGCGCACGATCGCGACGCCCGCGCCCTGGTCGTCGCGGCGCCTAGGATGCGGCGCCTCGGCCTCGACGCCCCGAACCCGACCGCTCCGGATCCTTCGCCGCATCCGCCGCGTCCGGTGCGCCCCCGGAGTCGCAACCCACTCGTCCTGGTCGGCGGATGGATCACGACCGAGGTGCTCTGGGCGCTCGATCAGTTCGCGCGCTGGTTCATCTCGAGCCTGGTCTTCCTCGCGATCAAGGCGCTCTTCGGGCGCTGGTACTTCCCCGAAGACCTCTGGGACAGCGCACCGACCTACGCCCGCGGCTTCGAGGGCGCTCGCGATGTCTCTCCCGACGCCGACCCCGTCACGGAAACCGAGGTGGAGGTCGATCAGCATCGACTCACCGATCCCCCGGGGAAGGAATTTCTCTTCGCTCTCGATGAAGGCGAGGGTGAGGTCCACAAGTTCTACGACCACGAGACGCGACGGTTCGGGCAGTACTTCCCCTGTCCGCTGCTCTACGCCGAGCCCTGCGCGAGCTGCGAATGGTTCTTCCCGGAAGGCGGGGACGGCCGTCCGCTGTGTGCTGCTCGGGCGCGGATCCGCGTCCGGGACGACCCACGCTACCGCTGCTACAGCCTCGCGCAGCTCTACGCGGAGATCGCCGCCTCGCTTCCGAACCGGAGGTGAGAGCGGCCGGTCGGCGCACCCACCCATACGCCGGAAGCATGTTCGGCAACGCGTGGTGGCGACATGCCTCGGGACGCCCGTGCGGGCGCCGCGAGCGCCACCTGGAGGATTCCCATGAAACGTCGTCGTGCTTCTGCGAAACCACCTACGCTCACCGTCGTCGGCGCCACCGAGCGAACGTTGGCGGAGATCTGGGCCATTGCCGAGCGTCTCGTCGGCAGCGAAGGCCTCGATGAGGCATACCTGGATGTTGGCGATCACCGAGAAGCGCAGAAATTTGAACACGGGCTCGAGGCCGGTA